>OZ246004.1:3462500-3720610 GCA_965230495.1 Saprospiraceae bacterium
AAATGGAGGCAACCCAGAGAACTGAAACATCTAAGTATCTGGAGGAAAAGAGAACAATAGTTTATTCCGAGAGTAGTGGCGAGCGAAATTGGAAGAGCCGTAGAAGGTTATATATATTGAGTTGAATCATATGGAAAGATGAATCGAAGAAGGTGACAATCCTGTAAGCGAAGATATATATGATTGATTAAGAGTAGGGCGGAGCCGGTGAAACTCTGTCTGAATATGCCAGCACCATCTGGTAAGGCTAAATACTACTGAGAGACCGATAGTGAACAAGTACTGTAAAGGAAAGGTGAAAAGAACCCTAAGAAAGGGAGTGAAAAGAACCTGAAACCATACGCTTACAAGCGGTCGGAGCCCATATAGGGTGACGGCGTGCCTTTTGCATAATGAGCCTACGAGTTATACTTATCTAGCGAGTTTAAGTGATTCAGTCATGAAGGCGAAGCGAAAGCGAGTCTGAATAGGGCGAGAGCTAGGTGAGATAGACGCGAAACCGAGTGATCTACCCATGGGCAGGTTGAAGTTTCGATAATCTCGGAATGGAGGACCGAACCGGTACATGTTGAAAAATGTTCGGATGACCTGTGGGTAGGGGTGAAAGGCCAATCAAACTCGGAGATAGCTCGTACTCCCCGAAATGCATTTAGGTGCAGCGTTAGTTTAGAGTGTCATGGAGGTAGAGCTACCGATAGGGCTAGGGGGCTTCACCGCCTACCAACCCCTGACGAACTCCGAATGCCATGACACTGCACTAGCAGTGAGGCCAGGGGTGCTAAGGTCACTGGCCAAGAGGGAAACAACCCAGACCATCGGCTAAGGTCCCTAAATATAAACTAAGTTGAATGAACGAGGTGAGGATGCTAAGACAGCTAGGATGTTGGCTTGGAAGCAGCCATTCATTTAAAGAGTGCGTAACAGCTCACTAGTCGAGCGTTCTTGCGCGGAAAATAATCGGGCATAAAGTTTATTACCGAAGCTATGGATTGTACAAAGTACAGTGGTAGGGGAGCATTCTAATTGAGTTGAAGGTGTACTGTGAGGTATGCTGGATTGGTTAGAAAAGAAAATGTAGGCATGAGTAACGATAAAATAGGTGAGAAACCTATTCGCCGTAAGACTAAGGGTTCCTAGATCTATGTTAATCAGATCAGGGTTAGTCGGGGCCTAAGGTGTAGCCGAAGGGCGAAGCCGATGGGAAACCGGTTAATATTCCGGTACCTGTATATACTGCGATGGGGTGACGAAGGAGCGTAAGGACTGCCTTGAGACGGAATACAAGGTTGAAGTGTTTAGGCGTTGATATAGTAGGCAAATCCGCTATTGAGCTGAATCACGATAGTACACCGATCTTTACGGAGAGAGGTGATAATGTCCCCAAGCAAGCTTCCGAGAAAAACCTCTAAGCTTCAGGTATATAGAGCCCGTACCGTAAACCGACACAGGTAGTCGAGGAGAGTATCCTCAGGCGCTCGAGTGAATCGTGGCTAAGGAACTAGGCAAAATGGTCTCGTAACTTCGGGAGAAGAGACGCCTTTGAGAAATTAAAGGCCGCAGTGAAGAGGCCCAGGCGACTGTTTAGCAAAAACACAGGACTCTGCGAATTCGAAAGAAGAAGTATAGGGTCTGACACCTGCCCGGTGCTGGAAGGTTAAGGAAGGATGTAAACTTCGGTGAAGCATTTGACTGAAGCCCCAGTAAACGGCGGCCGTAACTATAACGGTCCTAAGGTAGCGAAATTCCTTGTCGGGTAAGTTCCGACCTGCACGAATGGTGTAACGATCTGGGCACTGTCTCAGCCACGAGCTCGGTGAAATTGAAGTATCGGTGAAGATGCCGATTACCCGCAACGGGACGAAAAGACCCCGTGAACCTTTACTACAGCTTCACATTGGGTTTGGATATATGATGTGTAGGATAGGTGGGAGACTATGAATTTGTCACGCCAGTGATGGAGGAGTCGTTGTTGAAATACCACCCTTTATATATTTAGATTCTAATCTGGCAACGGAGACATTGTGTGGTGGGTAGTTTGACTGGGGTGGTCGCCTCCTAAAGAGTAACGGAGGCTTGCAAAGGTACCCTCAGCATGGTTGGTAATCATGCGTAGAGCATATTAGTAGAAGGGTGCTTGACTGGGAGACCGACGGGTCGATCAGGTAGGAAACTAGGCTAAAGTGATCCGGTGGTTCCGTATGGAAGGGCCATCGCTCAAAGGATAAAAGGTACTCCGGGGATAACAGGCTGATCTCCCCCAAGAGCTCATATCGACGGGGAGGTTTGGCACCTCGATGTCGGCTCGTCACATCCTGGGGCTGGAGAAGGTCCCAAGGGTTGGGCTGTTCGCCCATTAAAGTGGCACGCGAGCTGGGTTCAGAACGTCGCAAGACAGTTCGGTCTCTATCTGTTGTGGGCGTATGAATATTGAAGAGGTCTGACACTAGTACGAGAGGACCGTGTTGGACGAACCACTAGTGTACCTGTTGTGGCGCCAGCTGCATTGCAGGGTAGCTATGTTCGGACTGGATAAGTGCTGAAAGCATCTAAGCACGAAGCCATCTCTAAGATGAGTATTCGATTGAGGGTTCCAGCAGACTACTGGATAGATAGGCTATAGGTGGAAGCATAGTAATGTGTGTAGCCGAGTAGTACTAATTACCCGATAGCTTCTTTTTTAAAAAACTCTTTCCTATTAATGTCAATTAAGATAAAGAAGATATATTAAGATATATCGTTAAGAATTAAAGGTGGTTATAGCGAGGGGGATCCACCTCTTACCATTCCGAACAGAGAAGTTAAGCCTCTCAGCGCCGATGGTACTACGAAAGTGGGAGAGTAGGTCGCCGCCATTATTTTTTAAAAGGTTACTAATACTAGTAACCTTTTTTAGTTTATGCTATGGACAAAGTAAAATTTCATTTATTTACATATCTATTCCTAATAGTTACATTGGCCCTAATGTTGTTACCCGGAATTGGATTTTGGAGGTTTAATCCTTTTTTTGAGAGGACATTCATAGTGGCAATACTTTTTTTTCTCTTAGCAAAAAACATATTTTATACGAAGTATGCGTTTTATGTTAATCAATCTAGAATCAAGGTGTTGCTCATTTTTCTAATGATACCTTTGATAATGTGGCTTATAGATTGTTTATACGATTTTCAGCGTTTTAGTGACGAAATTGGATACAATAGTCATCTTAGAGGGTTTGATCTTAAAATAGAAACGATTAGTTTTGTAGGGTACTACTTTAGAAAAGTTTATGTTGTATTACTAGTTGGTTCAATTATTGGTGGAATTTTACTTCCCTTCAAACTTTTACTGTCGATTTGGGTTAAGAAGAATAGAAACTATAACATTTAAATAACAGTGATGAGTCAGGTAGAACTATTCAACAAGGAAAGAAAACGATTGAATGATATTATAATGTCTTATGACAACAAGGTTATGAAGAGACTTTTTAGCCTTGACAACCAAGCATATGAAAAGGGAGCATTAAACGTGGCGACGAAAGAGATGCTTGGATTAGTGGCTTCACTCGTTTTAAGATGTGACGATTGTATTAAATATCATCTCGGTACTTGTTTCGATCAGGGAGTGTCGGATGAAGAAATGATGGAGGTGCTATCTATTGGAAATATTGTTGGTGGTTCAATTTGCATTCCTCATACAAGAAGAGCATTAGAATATTGGGAAGAACTTAAAAAGAATAAATAGTAAATTATGATAGAAGTAAAAGAAAATTTAAAATACAAAGTCAAAGATATTGGCTTAAGTGAGTGGGGAAGAGAAGAGATAAAGCTTGCGGAAGCTGAGATGCCAGGACTAATGTCTCTTCGCAAGGAGTATAAAAATGAAAAACCGCTAAAAGGGGCGAGAATTGCGGGTTGTTTGCATATGACGATTCAAACAGCGGTTTTAATAGAAACTTTGGTAGAGTTGGGAGCTGAGGTGAGTTGGAGTTCTTGTAATATTTTTTCAACACAAGATCATGCAGCTGCGGCTATTGCGGAAGCAGGAGTGCCTGTTTATGCTTGGAAAGGAATGAATGATAAAGAATTCTGGTGGTGTATTGAACAGACCTTATTTGCGTTTGAAGACGGAAAACCTTTGAATATGATTTTGGACGATGGTGGAGATTTAACAAACGTTGTCTTTGATAAGTATCCAGAATTAGTTGATGGGATAAAAGGATTGAGTGAAGAAACTACAACAGGTGTACATAGATTGTATGATAGAGAAAAAAATGGTACGCTTGTAATGCCAGCAATCAATGTAAATGATTCGGTTACTAAGTCTAAGTTTGATAACAAGTATGGATGTAAAGAATCTCTTGTAGATGCCATTAGAAGAGCTACAGATGTTATGATGGCTGGAAAAGTAGCTGTTGTAGCAGGCTATGGGGATGTAGGTAAAGGTTCTGCAGCTTCACTTCGAGGAGCTGGGTGCAGAGTTATTGTTACTGAAATAGACCCCATTTGTGCTTTACAAGCTGCGATGGATGGATTTGCTGTTAAGAAAATGGAAAATGCAATTCCCGAAGCCAACATCGTAGTAACGGCTACAGGAAATAAGGATGTTATCAATGGTGATCATTTCAGACTGATGAAGGACAAAACAATCGTTTGTAATATTGGACACTTTGATAATGAAATTGATGTGGCATGGTTAAATAAAAATCATGGTGACTCAAAGGTTCAGATTAAACCTCAGGTAGACAAATATACTGTTGGGGATAAAGACGTTTTATTATTGGCGGAGGGAAGATTGGTGAATTTAGGTTGTGCTACAGGTCATCCATCTTTTGTTATGTCCAATAGTTTTACAAATCAGACGTTGGCACAGATAGAACTTTGGAATAATTCGGATAAGTATGAAAATAAGGTTTATACTCTTCCAAAGCACTTAGATGAGAAGGTTGCCAGATTACACCTTGAAAAAATTGGTGTAGAATTAGAACAATTAAATCAAGAACAAGCAGAGTATATTGGAGTTAAAGTAGAGGGCCCTTATAAGCCTGAATACTATCGTTACTAAGAGAAGTTTTTAATGAATATTATATTATCGTGCATATTTAGTTTGATCATGTTAACTAATATGCACGATTTTCATTTTAGTACCATCGAATTGAATATTAATACAAGTAGAAATTCAATAGAAATAACCAGCCATATCTTTATTGACGATTTGGAACTTGAGATTTTTGATGGACAAAAAATAGATATTCTTGATAGTTTAGATAATAAAAGTTTGTTCAATAATTACTTCAATAAACACTTGAGTGTAATTAATAAATCGTCAATACTCGAATTAAATTATTTAGGTAGTGAGCCAACGCAATCGCTAGACGCCCTCTGGATATATTTAGAAATCGAAAATATTAATCCTCGAATAATGGAGATTAGTGTAGATATCTTGATGGCTATGTATGAAGATCAAAGAAATTTGGTGACGATTAAAAAAGATAATCAAAAGATAATAAGCAAGTTATTGGATAGAAACGACTATACATTCGAATATCATAGCCCATGAATGTTGTGAATAAAGTATTAAAAAGCGTAGTTATTTTGCCAATAAAACTCTACCAACTCCTAATTTCTCCAATATTGGGAAGTAATTGTAAATATCAACCTACTTGTAGTCAATACATGATAGGAAGCATTGAAAAATGGGGAATAATTCATGGTTTTTTTTTAGGAATTAAAAGAATATTACGTTGTCATCCATGGAGTAAAGGAGGATACGATCCTGTTCCAGAGAAATCCGATTGTTGTGAGAATTGAGAAGGAAATTGAAGATTTAGGGGCGAAAAAGTACAATATTATAGTCGTTATACCTGCATGTAATGAGTATGATTATATCCAGAAATGTATTAATTCTTTACGTGAGTGTGATACCGAAGGTTTAAGTGTATTAATAATAATCATTGTCAATAATGGCTATTTAAATAACGAAGAAACGATACTTTCTAACGAAAGAACAATTGAGTTTTTAAATGAGTTAAATAAGATTAACGATAATATCAATTTTCTTTTTGAGTATTACAGAGAAGGAATTAATGGAGTAGGAATGGCAAGAAAGGTGGGAATGGATTTAGCATATGACATTTTTAATTCAAGTGGAAAGGATGGAATTATTGCATGTTTGGATGCCGATTGCGTAGTCGATACCAATTATTTTCTGGCGTTAGACGATGGTTTTGCAAACAATAGTAAGAAGGAAGCTGCATCAGTTAGATTTGAACATAATCTGGTAGATGAGAGTATTATAAAATATGAGCTTCATCTCAGATATTATATTGATATTCAAAGGAGGGTTAACCTACCTTTTGCTTATCAAACAGTTGGAAGTGCGATGGCGGTAAGATCAACTGCTTATAGAAAGCAAGGTGGAATGAATAAAAGACAGGCAGGAGAGGATTTTTACTTTTTGCAAAAGTTTATTTCATTGGATAAATGCTTTGAGATTAATACTACGAAAGTAATACCTAGTGGACGAAAGTCTCAAAGAGTCCCTTTTGGGACAGGAAAGGCCATTGTAGACATTGAATCGAACAATGGGCAATATATGTCTTACCACCCAAGAAGTTTCTATAAAATTGAAAAGGCGATAAATTACATTTTACATTCTTGGAATGAAGTATGTGAAATACCGAAAGCAGATGAGAAGGTTATATCATATTTTGAATCTCAAAACTACATTGACAAATGGGCGGAGATTTTAAATAACACATCTTCAAAAGAAAATTTCAAGAAGAGGTTTTTCAAATGGTTCAATGCCTTCAGACTTATGAAATGTCTTCATCACTTGGATGATAGAATGGAAATCCATGAAGCATGTCGGCTTTATTTGTCAGAGGCTTACGAAAAAAACTTTATTACCAATTCTGACATGCTTCAATTTTTAAAAGATCAGGCATACGGTTCTAATGTAATGCAGGACGTATTTCAAGAGAATCAATGATTTCAGCTTCTATATCTAACCACCAATTCAACCTGTCATATACTTTTTGATCATCAAAATATATCAAGGCCATTTTTACAAAAATATGTCCATGTTTTGCTTCCGACGTCCATAGACGTTTATAGAATTTTTTTAGATCTTCATCAATTAAGGTATCTGCTACGAGCTTAAAACGTTCCGCACCTCTGGTTTCCAAAACTGAAGCAATTAACAACCTATCTAAAAACCTTTCGAGAATTCCAGAATGACATTTTTTAACTAGAGCTTTAGCATACTTATCTTCAGGAATGGAATGCAAAAGTTGGACACCACGAGACTGCATGATTTGATAGACATCCCGGAAATGTTCCAACTCTTCAATTCCGGTCTCAATTAGTTCAGGAATAATTTCCACACGGTCAGGATATTTAGCCACCATGCTCATCGCCATAGATGATGCTTTTCTCTCGCAATCAGCATGGTCTTGAAGAAAAGAATCGAAATCATTCATTACAGCTTCTATCCATTCTTGCTTACTATTGTTTCGACAATTTAAATTGAGTTTCATATTATATCATTATAAGGAAGAGTTGTAAAGATACTAGAATCAATAATTAATTGTAGTTCGAAAAGATTAAATAACTTTGCCTAAAATTCAAAAGAATATGAAGACAACTGTAGGACTTAGAGGAGTAGAGTTTTATGCTTTTCACGGATATTATGAAGAGGAAAGGAAAGCAGGAAATACTTTTATAGTCGATCTAGAAGTGGAACTAAAGACTTTTGACAGTTCTGACGATAATATTAATGATACAGTAAACTATGAAAAACTATATTCGATTTGCGAAGAAGAAATGAAAAACACTCAAAAATTGCTCGAAACAGTAGTCTTGAATATTCTGACGAATATAAAAAATAGGTACGAAAAAGTGATTTCTGCCAAGGTCAAACTGGAAAAGTTAGCTCCTCAACTTGGAGGTAAGGTTGAAAAGGCTGTAGTAACAATGACATTTTAATACAACCTTTATTCCTTATATTGCATCTAATATGTGTGAATGATAGCAAACATGACTATTTCGGAGTTTAAATACTTTTTTATTATTGCTTTGTTCTTTTTTGCTTCTTGTAAAAATGATCTGGCAAATACTACTGGACCAAAACCTCCAGCGATGGGTGTGATCAACGAAATTGTTGTGATTGCAGATGAAGATGTTTATAATGGAGCGATAGGTGATTCACTTCGCTACTATTATAGCTCAGCTTTTCCGATATTACCTACTCCGGAACCGTTATTTGATTTACGACATTTTACTGTCGAGGATCTTACTGTTGAACCATTAAGAAAGGAACTAAGAACGTATTTGGTATTAGCTAATCTGGAGGATTTGGATTCTCCGACAACGCAAATGGTAAGAAGAGATCTTGGTGAAGATAGATTTTTGAAAGCAAAAGAGAATGGTATTAATTCGTCGGTAGGAAGGGATAAATGGGCCAGAGGGCAACTACTTTTTTATTTATTTGGAAATACTAAAGAGGAAATGGTCAAATCATTGATAAGTAACTTCAGTGCGATAGCAGAAAGGGTTAATGAACATGATGAGACTTCTTTATCAGCTAATATTTATACTGCCCGACGTGTAAACGAAGGACTGTCATCTAGTATTGCGGAAAAATTTGGTTTGAGAATTAAAATACCAGGTGATTACAAATCAGTTGTAGAAGAAGATTCTTTTTTATGGTTACGGAAGAATAAAAGAGATGCTGTTTTAAATATTGTTGTTTCTAAAGAACCTTATGTAGATGCATCTCAATGGAAGAAGGATAACGTGGTACGTTTTAGAGATGAGTATGGAAAAAAATATATAAGTAGTGATATCGAAGATTCTTATATGGTTACTAACGAAGTTGATCTTCCTATTTTCGAATATGATGCCATTGTTGACAGCCGGTCTATTAAAGAGTATCGAGGTATTTGGGAGATGGAAAAGGATTTTAAAGGTGGCCCATTTATTACTTATGCTATTCCAATTCCGGAAATCGAAAGCCTCGTTTTTGTTGACGTTTTTGTATTGGCTCCAGGTACTAGAAAGAGAGACCTTATGCAACAGCTAGATTATATAATTAAGACAGCAGAGATCACCGAATCACATCTATAGACTGCTACTTTATTTCCTAACATATTGAAGAATAAGAAGATTATTTTCTTATAATTGTAGCCCTAACTAAAAATTGGTCTAAGATGAGTTTTCCTTCTGATTTAAGTATTGCACAAAATGCCAAGTTAATTTCAATCAAAGAAATTGCTGATAAGCTTAACATTGCTGACGAAGATCTTCACCCTTATGGAAGATACATTTCAAAAATTCCTTTAAGATATATTTCAGAAGAAAGAGTTAAAAAGAATAAACTTATCCTCGTTACGGCGATTAATCCTACTCCGGCAGGTGAAGGAAAAACAACGGTATCCATTGGCTTGAATGAAGGATTGAATAAAATAGGAAAGCAATCCATAGTTGTACTTCGCGAACCTTCTCTAGGTCCCGTATTTGGAATAAAAGGAGGAGCCGCTGGAGGCGGATATTCTCAGGTAGTACCCATGGAGGACATTAATCTTCATTTTACTGGCGACTTTTCCGCTGTAGAGAAAGCGAACAATTTATTATCGGCATTAATAGATAATAACCTTCAAAACAAAGTAAATAAGTTGGGGATAGACCCTAGAACCATTGTATGGAAAAGAGTAATGGATATGAACGATCGGGCTCTTAGAAATATAGTGGTTGGACTAGGAGGAACGGCAAATGGTGTACCTCGAGAAGATGGATTTAATATAACGCCTGCTTCCGAAGTAATGGCGATATTATGTATGTCTCAAGATAGGGCAGATTTAAAAAGACGGCTTGGTAATATTTTTGTCGGATTGACATATGATAAAAAGCCTATTTATGCTAGAGACCTAAAGGCAGAAGGAGCGATGGCTTTGCTATTAAAGGATGCCATCAAACCTAATCTGGTGCAAACATTAGAAGGGAATCCCGCTATAATCCACGGAGGACCATTTGCAAATATTGCTCAAGGTACTAACACAATTATAGCGACAAAAATGGGTATGTCTCTATGTGAATATACCGTTACCGAGGCTGGTTTTGGAGCCGATCTAGGTGCTGAGAAGTTTATGAATATCAAATGTGGATATGGAGATATAGGTCCTGATGCCATTGTTTTGGTGGCAACGATCAGAGCTTTGAGACATCATGGGGGAGCAAAGAAAGATGAATATAACCAACCAGACATAGAAAGAGTAAATAGAGGATTTGACAATTTAGAAAAGCATATTGAAAATTGTCGGAAATTTGGAATTACTCCCACAGTCGCAATAAACCATTTTCCTAATGATAGTGAAGAAGAATTGAAGTTTGTAATTGACAGATGTGCCGCTTTAGGAGTAAAAGCCATTATCAGTTACGGTTTTGCAAAAGGAGGAGAAGGAACAAAAGAATTGGCTCAAGCTGTAGTAGAAAGGATAGCAACAGGGGAAAATAGTTTTGAGCGTTTGTATGATTGGAATTTAACCATAGAAGAGAAGATAGGAAGGATTGCAAAGGAAGTCTATGGAGCAACAGACGTAGATTATTCTACTGAGGCCAGAAGACAGTTGAAATCATTAAAGGAATTAGGAATGGATGATTTACCGATATGTATGGCTAAAACGCAAAAATCTCTTTCTGATAAAGTGAGTTTAAGAGGAAGGCCGAGAGATTTTATTGTTCATGTTAGAGAGTTTGAGTTTGCTGCAGGAGCAGGTTTCGTGATTCCTATATTAGGTAATATGATGAGAATGCCAGGTCTGCCCTCTATTCCTGCGTCGGAAGGTATGGATATCGATAGTGATGGTATGGTGACTGGATTAAGTTAACTTTGTTTACTGGTTTTTAGAAAGTAGATAAATGCTGCTAAGGAAAAGAGTCCCGACACCCAAAGGAGAGCGGATGTTGTAATAGCAGCTCCTTTTATTCCCATATTTAGGATCATAAAATAACCAATAATAATATTGAGAATCAGTACTATTAAGGATAGTATAGTATTTGTTTTTGGCCAACCAATAGCTGAGAGCATATTTCCCATAGGGATTCTAAACATCAAAGCTCCGGCCAAACCAATAGAGAAAATGAAAATTAGATTTTTGTTATCGGAATATTCACTTCCAAATAAAAGCATAATCTTATCTGAAAAGAAATAGAATACGAGTAAAAAGAAGAGAGAGATGAACGTAAAGATTTTTAGATAAGAGAAATAATAAGAGCTTAGGTAGGTTGCATTTTTTTTAGATTCTCCAGCCAATTTAACAAAATCAGATGCTAGTACTGACGAACCCAAAATCATAAGGCTTAAAGGAATAATACTGGAGGCTTTGTATTGGGCCAATAGTTCTGAATCTGATAGAAGATTTCCGATTAGCAAAATGTCTGTAGCGAACAATAACTGCGATAAAACACCTCCAATACTCATATGAATTCCGTAGAGAAAAACATCTTTATAATTATACTCTTTGTTAGAGTAATAGTCCGTTTTTTGGAAAGAATATAGATTCAGTAAACCTAATTTGAAAAGGTAGTATCCCGAGATTATCAATGGTGTGATAACCATACTTACTACATAGCCAACACCTCCCCAAAAGAAACATCCTAAAATATTGGTTATGAAAAGTAGTCCATATGTATATAGGTTGATATATGAGTATAATTTGTTGTTATTAATAAGTCGACAATATACTTGAATCATTTGAAGTAGATAAAATGATATTACTTGGAATGATATAATAATTAAGAGTATTTGAGCATCTCTAACTTTGTGAGTAATAATAGGTGATAAAAGGAGTAAAAACGAGACTATTGCAATAGACCATTTTAATCCCTTAAAAAACAATTGTCCAAATAATACTTTTTTATTCAATTGACTCTCACTTAGCGACCCATATCTCAGAAAACCTTGATATAAACCTGCTCCAGCAAAAGGAGCTACAAAAGCGAGAATTGTAACGGCATATGAGACCAATCCATATTCGGACTTTGATAATATTCGAATGATAATTATTGATGTAATAAAACTAATAATCTTGACTCCAAAGTTAGAGCTAAGAACATATAGCCCCTGTCTGGATATAAATGCTGATATGAAATTTTTGGAATTCAAAAAAAATTGTTATTTGCTTGTCATCTTATCATATAAGGCTTTATACTCATTAGCAACACTATCATAGCTATATTTTTTTTGGGCTTGAAGACTTATTTGCTCTGCGTTGTATTCTTCGAGTCTGTCCAGCATCTGATCAAGTTTTAATAATAAGTCATTCTTATCCTGATATTTAACAATAACTCCATTAGAAATATCTATCATTTCCTTGACACCGCCTACATCTGAACTTAAAACGGGGAGACCGCAAGCATGAGCTTCAGAAACAACACAAGGGAGATTTTCATAATTGCTGAAAAGTAAGAATAGGTCACTGTTTTGCATGTAGTTAGCTATTTTCTCCAAACCCACCTCAGGAATTATAGTGTAATATTTGTCTTGTAAGTTTATGCTTTTCGCATATTTTTTTGGTTCGTCTGCAAAATTATTACCTACTAAAGTGAGATGAAAATCATTTCTTTTTTTACTTAATTCTTTGATTACTTCAAAGATACCGTGTATGTTCTTATGCCTATTGCTTAAGGTAGAAACGTGTAAAATTCTTTTAAGAGAGCTATTTTGTTTTTCTTTTAAGGTAAAAATGGATGTATCGATTACATTCGGGATAACTTTGAAGTTAGACTTAGGCCAGATATTCTGTAGAGATAGTTGAAGACTATATGATACAGGACAAACATATGATGCTTTCTTCAATACTTTTTTGATCCAAAACTTCTCAAGCCAAGAGAATTTTTTAGGATTTATGGGTAAAAAGGCTGTCCAATGCTCCGTAACTAAATAGGGTATACCTAATTTATTCTTTAGATGTAACGCAAATATTCCGGCTCGATAGGTTACATTTAAATGTGTAATATCCACATTACCCAGTTCTTTTTTGATCCGTTCAAAACCTATTTTATGAGCGGTGATATAGTCAAAAAATTTTCTCCAAGGGTATTTGGATTTAGGATAGTATACTAAGACTTCAAAAAAACCATTGGCATGTCGAGCGAACATCTCGTAGTTTTTAACACCATGATCTGCTATGACATGCAGAGAGCTTACATTACACTTTCTTGCGACAGCGGCAGCATGTCTTTTTATAAAATTTCCGTTTTGAGGCTGAAGACGATTAGGGTACCAAGAATTGAGGAATAAAATATGTAGCTTGTTTTTTTTCAAAAGGTTAGTTTAAAAAAGATTTATAATATGCCTCATATTTTGGAATCACACTGTCAATATCAAATTTTTTCGCATGTTTAAAGGCCGCAACTTTGAACTGCTCTAAGATTTCTGAATTGGATAATAAATGAATAGCTTTCTCTGCCATATCATTCACATCACCTAATTCGCATAGGAACCCTGTTTTTCCATGGATATTGACCTCGGGTAAACCCCCTATATCAGTGGATATTACAGGGACTTGGCATGCCATTGCTTCCAAAGCAGCCAGCCCAAAGCTTTCATTCGCGGATGGCAATATAAAAAGGTCTCCAACAGCAAGTATTTCTTCAATGGCATCTTGTTTACCCAGAAATCGTATTTCATCACAAAGGCCTATGGATCGGCATAACTCCTCCAATCCACGACGTTCCGGTCCATCACCGATAAGAAGTAATTTTGATGGAATTTTTTCATATATCTTGGCAAAAGCATGTATAACATCATCTACACGTTTGACGGGACGGAAATTCGAAGTATGAATAATTATCTTTTCACCATTTGGAGCTATAGCCTTTTTGAAATGATCTTTATTGGTTTTAGAAAACCGGTTGAAGTCAATAAAATTATAAATGACTTCAATATTCTTATTGATTATAAACTTTGACAGCGTTTCTTCTTTTAAAAAATTAGAAACTGCGGTGACACCATCTGATTCATTTATACTGAACTCCACAACGGGATAAAAAGAGGCATCTTGTCCAACCAAAGTTATATCTGTCCCATGGAGTGTAGTGATAATTGGTATGTTTATACCTTGTGTTTTAAGAATTTGTTTAGCCATATAGGCTACTGCTGCATGTGGAATAGCATAATGAACATGTAAGATGTCCAACTTTTCGTATTTTATTACATCCACCATTTTACTGGTAAGAGCTGTTTCGTAAGGGGGGTACTCGAAAAGAGGATACTCCATAGAACTCACTTCATGGAAATATACATTTTCCTGAAATGAGGTCAACCTAGCGGGCCTTTTGTATGTAATAAAATGTACTTGATGTCCTTTTCTGGCCATTCCTAATCCCACTTCCGTTGCAACCACCCCACTACCACCATAAGTAGGATAACAGACTACACCTATTTTCATGTATGCTCAACTTTGTTGTCGTAAATTTAATAAGGAATAAATATTCATTCAACTTAATAAGTAGATATAATCTAACTGTTTCAAATTGATAATTATTGTTGCTCTACTAACCAGTGAACTTCTATTAAAACCATTAATCCTAAACAAAAAATCATTTATTTTGTTAACTCAATTGCTCAAAACATCTATAAATGTTAACGTATTCCATAAATGATCTCGAAAATTTGACGGGAGTTAAAGCCCATACCTTGCGTATTTGGGAAAAGAGATATGGAATTATTAAGCCTCAAAGAACCGAATCTAATATAAGATTTTACCGACCTGATGACTTAGAGCTCATTCTCAATATTTCTTTTTTAAACCGCAATGGATATAAGATATCTGCCATTTCTAAACTTTCTATAGAGGAGATTAACAATAAGGTTTCTGAAATATGTAAGGTTGATCACAAGGAGGAGAAGCTTACAGCTATGTCCTTAGCCATGTTGGAGCTGGATGAATTTAAATTCAATATGTATTTGGATCACTATATTGAAAATAAGGGACTTGAAGATACGATGAACGAAATCATTTATCCTTTTCTGGATAAAATGGCTCATCTTTGGGAACTTCAGAAAATCAAATCTGTACACGAGTCCTTTATAACCCAAATATTTAAAAGAAAGGTTCAAGTGGAAATTGATAAGCTTTCATCAAACGGTTGTCCGAAAAAGAAGATGATGATCTTTCTATCAGAGTCTGAAAATCAAGAACTTAGTTTTTTATATATTCATTATATTTTAAAAAAATACGGAATTCATATTGTTAATTTAGGGATTGGAGTTTCTCCGGTAGAAGCGATAGAATCCATTCAAGTGACGAATTGCTACTCTGTTCTGACTATAATGACGGGATCTGATTTTGCTACTGATGATCAAGGATATTCTCTTTTGGAATGGAGTAAGGCTTTGCAATCCAATAAACTATATATTGTCGGAGCACCTATGAATGGAAGAAAAATACCATCTAATATTAAGTTTTTGACTAGTATTCCTGAGATAAAAAAATTGGCTTCTTCTTATTCCTGTTAATGGTTATGTGCTGTCAATATGGCATAATATCATGTATTGGAACAATTTATGACCATTGATTAAATGTATTTAAAATGATACGTATTACTCTGCATATAGTAGAATAGATAAGTATCTTTGTTTGATTTTTAAAAAAAGACTATCCATGTTTAATATATTCAAAAAGGTATTTGGGACAAAGTATGATAAAGATGTGAAGCAATATGCCCCTGTGGTAGAAGTGATAAATGAGCATTTCGCTAACTTTCATTCTTTATCCAACGATGAATTAAGGAATAAGACGAACGAATTCAGAGCTAAAATAAAGGAACATTTAACTCAGATTAATGAAGATATCGAGGAATTAAAGAGTAACGCTAATAAAGAAGAAAACCTTGTAAGAAAAGAAGAGCTATATGGTGAAATCGATGAACTTAAAAAGCAAAGGGATAAACACCTCGAAGTAGTTTTAAAGGAGATATTACCAGAGGCATTTGCAGTAATAAAAGAAACTGCAAGGAGATTTAAAGAGAATGAAATAATTGAGGTTACAGCAACGGATTTTGACAGAGATCTCGCTGCGGATAATACTTTTGTATCTATAGAGGGAGATAAGGCACATTGGAAAAATTCATGGAAGGCAGCCGGAGCTGATATTACTTGGAATATGGTCCATTTTGATGTGCAATTGATAGGAGGAATGGTTCTCCATGATGGTAAGATTGCTGAAATGCAGACGGGTGAAGGAAAGACATTGGTTGCCACTCTACCAGCTTATCTAAACGGCTTATCCGGCTTGGGAGTACATGTGGTAACAGTCAATGATTATTTGGCTCGTAGGGATTCGGAATGGATTGGTCCGATATTCCAGTTTTTGTTTTTAACGGTTGATTGTATAGATAAATATAAGCCTCACTCTGAAGGAAGAGTAGCGGCTTATAAGAAGGATATTATTTATGGAACAAACAATGAATTTGGGTTTGATTATCTAAGAGATAATATGGTTAGGTCTTCGGAGGAATTGGTACAGAAAAAGCACCATTTTGCCATGATTGACGAGGTAGATTCGGTATTAGTTGATGATGCAAGAACACCATTGATTATTTCAGGACCTATCCCAAAAGGCTCAGAAGAACAGGAATACATAGCCCTACGGCCAAAGGTCGAAAGCTTAATAGCAGCTCAAAGAAAATTGGCTACCGAATACTTATCTGAAGCTAAAAAGTTGTTCAAAGAGGGGGTGGTTGGACATGAAGAGGGGCAGGCAGGACTTTCTCTTTATCGTGCCCATAAAGCATTACCAAAGTATAGACCTTTGATTAAGTTTTTGAGTGAGGAAGGGGTTAAAGTAATGATGCAAAAAACGGAAAACTTCTATATGCAGGAACAAAGCAAACATATGCATATAGTAGATAAGCCATTATATTTTACAATTGATGAAAAGACAAGATCTGTCGAATTGACTGATAAAGGAGTTGACTTTTTGTCCAGAGGTGAAAATGATCCTGACTTTTTTGTTATGCCTAACATAGCTGAGGCAATGCAGGCCATCGACGATAGAGAGTCGAAAGAAGATATTTCTTTAAACGATGAAAAAGAGAAATTGATTCAAGACTATTCAATTAAGTCCAGAAGGCTACATTCCGTGAGTCAGCTATTGAAAGCCTATACGATGTTTGAAAAAGATCAGGAATACGTGGTTATTGATGGTCAGGTGAAAATAGTGGATGAACAAACAGGTAGGATGATGGAAGGCAGAAGATATTCTGACGGACTTCATCAGGCTCTGGAAGCCAAGGAAAATGTCGAGGTTGGGGAACTTACGCAAACTTATGCCACCATTACACTCCAGAATTATTTTAGAATGTACCATAAATTGTCTGGTATGACAGGTACGGCAGAGACAGAGGCGGGAGAATTTTGGGAGATTTATAAGTTGGATGTAGTTGTTATTCCTACTAATAAACCTATCCAACGAAAGGATGAAGAAGATTTGGTATTTAAGACTGCCAGAGAAAAATTTAATGCAGTTATCGATGAGATTGTATCTCTAACTGAGAGAGGAAGACCAGTATTAGTAGGTACAACGTCTGTAGATATTTCGGAGTTACTCAGTAGAATGCTCAACTTAAAGGGAATAAAACATAATGTTCTTAACGCTAAAAAACATCAAAGAGAGGCTGAGATAGTTGCAGAGGCAGGAAAGCCTGGAGCAGTAACTATTGCAACAAATATGGCCGGTAGGGGAACGGACATTAAGTTAACAGAGCAAGTAAAGGAAGCAGGTGGATTGGCTATTATTGCTACTGAAAGACACGATTCAAGACGTGTAGACCGACAGTTAAGAGGTCGGGCGGGACGACAGGGAGACCCTGGTTCTTCGCAGTTTTACGTTTCGCTAGAGGATAATCTAATGAGATTGTTTAAATCAGAGAGAATAGCTAAGGTAATGGACCGAATGGGCCATAAGGAGGGAGAAGTAATTCAGCACTCTATGGTGACAAAGTCTATTGAAAGAGCACAGAAACAGGTGGAAGAGAATAACTTCGGAATACGTAAAAACCTTCTGGAATATGATGATGTAATGAATATTCAGAGAGGTGCTATTTATAAGAAAAGAAACCATGCATTGTCTGGAGAAAGGCTATCGGTTGATATTTACAATATGTTTATTTCAATAGTGGATAGTATTGCGGCGGATAAGAAACAAAACGGTGATCACCAATCTTTTATCGAAGAGTGTATTAAGGTTATTGGACTCGATCCTGAAATTGAAGAAAATGAATTTAAAACGCTATCACCACAAGCCTTGGGCGAATTGTTGGAGAAAAAGGTAATGGCTTATTATAGAAACAAGAAAGATCAACTAACTCAAGCATTGCTGCCTACAATTAAACAGGTTCATGAAAACGAAGGACAGCGATACAAACGAATACTTATTCCTTTTAGTGATGGAAGTACTCATAAGCTTCCCGTTACAGCTGATATTCAAAATGCTGTAGACTCGGAGGGAGAATCTATCATGATGGATGTTGAAAAGACGGTGACACTGGCATTGATCGATGAAAACTGGAAAGAACACCTGAGACGAATGGATGAACTTAAGGATTCTGTACAGACGGCATCTTTTGAGCAGAAAGATCCATTGGTGATTTATAAAATGGAAGCATTTAATCTATTTGAAGAGCTTATATACAAGATTAATTCAGAGGTGGTATCGTACTTAATGAAGGGAAGAGTAGTTATCAACCAACCGCAAGACATAAGAGAAGCCAAGCCTCAAAAAACTGACATGAGTAAGTTGTCTCAGAACAGAACGGAAGAGGCTATGAAAAAAGCGGCTGCTCAAGCTGGACAACAGCGAAAGCCAGTTGAAACGGTAAAAAGGGAACAGCCAAAGGTCGGAAGGAATGAGATGTGCCCATGTGGAAGTGGTAAAAAATATAAGAAGTGTCACGGTAAGTAGCTTTAAGATATATTTTGATAAAGCATAGGCACTTCATTCTCAACAAACCTTTCGGTTGCCTATCTCAATTCGTCAATAATAGAAATAGGAAGAAGCAATTACTAGGGGATTTGTATCCTTTTCCTAAAGGAACAATGGCTATAGGTAGATTGGATGCGAAATCTGAAGGACTATTGTTACTAACTACGGATGGCCAATTAAGCGAATATATACGTACCGCAAAAGTGGAGAAGGAGTACTTGGTACAGCTTGACGGAGTGATCACTAATACTGCCGTCGAAGATTTAAAACAAGGAGTTGAGATAAGTATCTTTGGCAAACCCTATCGGACGAAATCATGTGAAGTAAAGCGTATTTCTTTTCCAAAAACAGTATCGAGATCTAAGAAGATCAGGGATGAAAGACATGGCCCTACCAGCTGGATTTCTGTAACACTTAGAGAAGGAAAGTTTAGACAGGTACGAAAAATGACGGCAAAGGTTGGTTTTCCAACACTTAGATTAATAAGAACTAGAATAGGCAATACTTTTCTAGGAGATATGAAAGCAGGTGAAGTAAGAGAAGTTGAAAAGTTAAGTTGACTTACTCTCCAATCTTACCCATTTCAACGCCTTCAGAATATGCTACTTGAATATTATTTCTACTAAAAGCTGCTTTAATTCGAGCATAGGCTTCATAATAAACTTCCCAATAATGATCAGGTATAACGTAGGGTCTAACAGAAATGATAATATTATGACTATCAAAACTTTCAATACCTACCTCCGGAGAAGGAGATTTTAAAACATTTGTTACTTGATCAAGTTCCTTAAGAATGATTTCTTTAACTCTAGGAAAATCTTCACTATAAGGCATGGTGACATTGAGTTCCATTCTGATATTATCCCTCATAGAGTAATTAGAGACAACTCCACTTATTACTTCTCCATTAGGAATAATTAGTACTTTATTGCCTGGAGTGATGACATGGGTGTTAAAAATCTGAATATCGATAACTTTTCCAAATCGACCATCAAATTCAATCCAATCGTCAACTCTGTAGGGTTTGAAGAGTAGGATAATAATTCCTGCCGCAAAGTTTCCTAAACTTCCCTGAAGAGCCATTCCAACAGCAAATGCCAAAGCACCCAGAATGGCGATAAATGATGCTGTATTGATTCCGAAGACACCAGCAATTATGAAGATAACAATACCTTTCATTGCTATATCAGCAAAGGAAACCAAAAAGGAATTAACTTCTTTGGAAAGAGATGTTTTATCCAACATCTTTTGAAACAATTTGGCAATCTTTTTGGCAATCCAAAAACCTAGAATAAATATGAGAATGGCAAGAAGCACCTTAGGAGTAAAACGTATAAAGAAATCTTTACTCATGTCTACATATTTGCTGTAATCTTCCATGATACAAATTTAGAGTACAAATATAAAAAGTTGCGACAGAAGCTATTCTTTTCGAAAAACAGATTATTACTCTTTAAATAATAACAGAAAGATAATCTATTCATGTAATTTTGCACTCCTAAATTTAATAAGCGTATGTCTAATATCAATATAACATTACCTGACGGATCAGTACGTCAATATGACAAAGGCATTACTTCTATGGATATTGCAAAATCTATTAGTGAAGGACTGGCCAGAAACGTACTTAGTGCTAATGTAAATGGAGAAGTGTGGGATGCCAATCGTCCTATTCATGAGGATTCGACAGTTGCATTACTTACATGGAATGATCAAGAAGGGAAGTCTACCTTCTGGCATTCAACAGCTCACTTAATGGCAGAAGCATTGGAAGAGTTATATCCAGGTATTAAATTCGGGATTGGCCCTTCGATAGAAACAGGGTTTTATTATGACGTGGACCTAGGAGATAGATCATTGAGTGTTAATGATCTACCTTCTATAGAGAAGAAAATGGTAGAATTGGCAAGAAGAAAGGTAGAGTTTGTTAGGAAAGAGATTGGTAAATCAGAGGCTATAGATTATTTCAAAGAAAAAGGAGATGAATATAAATTAGAGTTGTTGGAAGACTTAGAGGATGGCCATATAACTTTCTATACACAGGGTAATTTTGCTGATTTATGTAGGGGACCTCATATTCCTAACACAGGAACTATAAAAGCCATCAAACTAACAAAGGTGGCTGGTTCTTATTGGAGAGGAGATGAAAATAGACAGAGTCTTACCCGAATATATGGTGTTTCATTTCCAAAACAGAAAGAACTTACGGCATATCTTGAAATGATTGAAGAGGCCAAAAAACGAGATCATAGAAAGCTGGGTGCGGAACTTGAGTTATTCATGTTTTCCGAAAAAGTTGGGTCGGGACTACCTATTTGGTTGCCAAAAGGTACTCAGGTTAGAGAAAGGCTTCAAAACTTTCTTAGAGAAGAACAGGAAAAAAGAGGCTACAAAATGGTGGTAACTCCACATATAGGAGCAAAAGAGTTGTATGTGACTTCTGGACATTATGCTAAATATGGAGAGGATAGTTTTCAACCTATACAGACTCCGAGGGAGGGTGAAGAATTCTTGCTAAAACCAATGAATTGTCCACATCATTGTGAGATATTTGCTCATAGACCTAGATCTTATAAGGAGTTACCTGTTCGCATTGCAGAGTTTGGCACTGTGTACCGATATGAGCAAAGTGGAGAACTACATGGATTGTCGCGAGTAAGAGGATTTACGCAAGATGATGCACATATTTTTTGTACAGTAGATCAAGTAAAGGAAGAGTTTTTGAATGTGTTGGATCTTACTAAGACAGTTCTAACGAAAATGGGCTTTAGTGAATTTACGGCTCAAATATCTCTTAGAGATCCTGACAATCCGGATAAGTATATTGGAAGTTTGGAAAATTGGGAAGCTGCTGAATCTGCTATTATTGAAGCGACCAAAGAGGCAGAATTGGATACGGTAACAGTTTATGGAGAAGCTGCTTTCTATGGACCTAAGTTAGATTTTATGATTAAGGATGCTTTGGGTAGATCATGGCAATTAGGAACTATTCAAGTGGATTACAATCTTCCCGATAGATTTGAATTGGAGTATACAGGGTCTGATAATCAAGGACATAGACCAGTTATGATACATAGAGCACCTTTTGGTTCTCTAGAGAGATTTATGAGTATTCTGATAGAACATACAGGAGGTAAGTTCCCACTTTGGTTAACACCCGATCAATTTGCTATTCTTCCTATTTCTGACAGATTAATACCTTTTGCGAAAGAAATAGAAACCGCATTGTCTAGGCATGATATTCGTGGATTTATTGATGATAGAACTGAGTCTATAGGCAAGAAGATTAGAGATACTGAATTGAAAAAAGTACCTTTTATGCTTATCATTGGTGATAAAGAAGCCGAGAATGGGCAAGTTTCGGTTAGGAAACAAGGAGAAGGAGACTTGGGTAGTATGACTATTGACGATTTTGTAAAGTTCTTTCAAGAGCAGTTGGATTAAGTACTAGAAGAGGTAACAGCGACTAGGTAGCTTGGCATTTGTAATGCTAATTACAAATGTCTCTCTGCGTGATAACTACTTCGTACCAATGGTCCACTTTCTACAAAATCAAATCCTTTACTAAGTCCAATCTCTTTATATTCTGCAAATATATCGGGATGCACAAACTCAGCAACTTCCAAGTGCATTTTTGTAGGTTGCAGATACTGTCCGATAGTCAAAACATCACACCCATTTTCAACGAGATCATCCATGATTTGTAGTACTTGGTCTTTGGTTTCGCCCAAACCAACCATAAAACCTGTTTTGGTCCGGTGGCCCATTTCCTTTGTTCTTCGTATTTGTTCCAAGGAACGATCGTATTTTGCTTGCGGTCTTACTTTTCTATAAAGTTCGCGAACGGTTTCCATGTTGTGGGAAACAACTTCTTGACCGCCCTCTACCATTCTCTCCAGTGCTTCCCAATTTGCTTTGACGTCCGGGATTAATGTTTCTATTGTAGTAGTTGGGGAGTATTGTTTTGTAAGGTATACGGTTTGATACCATATCTCA
The DNA here is from genome assembly GCA_965230495.1 of Saprospiraceae bacterium. Lineage (GTDB taxonomy): Bacteria > Bacteroidota > Bacteroidia > Chitinophagales > Saprospiraceae > JACJYM01. Next base: position 3,485,458 of record OZ246004.1, read on the forward strand.
GCTCCTCTATCTTTCAATTCGTCCCTGTTGACTGATGTGATAACGGCATGTTTGACTTCCATGAGCTTAATAGCTTCTGCCACTCTTTGGGGCTCATCTTCATCATATTCAGGAGGCCTTCCTGTCTTAACAGCACAAAAAGAACAACTTCTAGTGCACACATTACCTAAGATCATAAAAGTAGCTGTACCAGCTCCCCAACATTCTCCCATATTAGGGCAATTACCACTTTGACAAATGGTATGAAGCTTATATTTATCGACAAGACCTCTTACTCTCTTATAGTCTTCTCCAATGGGTAATTTAACCCGGAGCCAGTCTGGTTTTTTAGGTCTTTTGTTTTCTTGCGAAATGATTGGTAAATCTAACATTTAGAATTTTCTTTTACCGAATTGAAAAGTCAAATAAAAGTTAAAGAAATAAGGTCTGTTTTTGTTCACATCGGTTTCCACCATTATTGGTATTTTTTTTAAAAACAAGTCACCCATTATTCCAACTTCTACAGATTTAATAGTTTTATCAAAAAGCCCAAATGAGAAAAGTAGTCCTAACTTGCCATGTAAACCGGGGTAAATGGCAGTCTCTCCCAAGCCTTTAAAAAATCCTGCCGAACCAAATATATTATCATAATCCAAGAATTCTTCTGGATTATCTTCATAACGCTGTGCTTCTAGATAAGTAAAAACTTCAGGATCAGCCACAGATTTAATGATCTCTAAATAGTATGGGATAAGTAAACCTACTGTCGCACCATACTGATAATTATATCCAATAGCAATTCCTTTTCTTTTGGCCTTCTCCGAAAGGAATTTTTTTCTTCCTTTGGCTGCTCGAAGCATAATGGCATAATTCTGTTTCCCATATTTGAACGAAGAGGATAATTCGTTAATATTGAAGGATAGGTTTTTATTTTGGCTTTTTTCACGAGGATCTCTGAGATATCCTATTTCAAAATGAGTATAACTGGTATTTTGAAAAGCTCCGATTTTACCGTTATTATAGGCGAGAGAAAAACCATTTGTATGTAATGTGAAATCTACGGCTTTTTCTCTTTTATAAACAACACCTTTATACTCAAAGTCCTGCTGCTTTGGTTGAAGTGTTATCTGTCCTTTAGAAATATAGGAATAACAAAGGAAAAATATAGCTGCTATATATTTCATGTACATTGTATACAAAGATAGACTTTTTGGAGCTATAACGAGAAATGGAAGGAGATTATGTCAAAACTTAAAAATTTAACTCTGAGTTTAATTTTTAACGAAAATATCCCATATCTTTAACACAGTAATCCAGATATAGAATGATTAAAAGGAAGATAAAGAAAGTCGTTGTACTAGGTTCAGGACTAATGGGAACCGGAATTGCTTGTCATCTGGCCAATGCTGGAATACAAGTATTACTACTTGATATGATCCCTGAGGGAGCAGAATCGGGAAACAGAAATATTTTGGCAGATCAAGCTATCAGATTAGCCAAGAAGTTAAAGCCTTCTCCAATCTATGATGGGTCTTTTTTGGAGAGGATACATGTTGGAAATTTTGACGACGACCTGAGTTCTATTTCTGACTATGACTGGATTATTGAAGTTATAGTAGAGAATCTTGAGATTAAAAAAGGCCTATACGAGAAGGTTGAAAAGTATAGAAAACCAGGAAGTTTAATTACTTCGAATACAAGTGGAATACCACTAATTCAGTTAGTAAAAGGGAGGAGTGAAGATTTCGCATCAAATTTTTGTGGTACTCATTTTTTCAATCCTGTAAGGTATATGTCGTTGTTGGAAATAATACCACATGACGAAACAAATCCGGATATAGTGGATTTTCTAATGCAATATGGCGATAAGTATCTGGGTAAAAAAACTGTATTATGTAAGGATACCCCAGGTTTTATAGCCAATAGAATTGGATTTTATTCTGGTAATAAGGTAAATGAATTAACGAATAAATATAACCTCACCATAGAAGAAGTTGATAAATTAACCTCTCAGCCTATAGGGTGGCCTAACACAGGAAGTTTTAGATTATTGGATTTAGTAGGTATTGATACAAGTGTTAAAGTAACAAAAGGAGTAATTGCAAATTGTCCAGAAGATGAATTTGTAGCTAAGATTAGGGATCAAGGCACTCCACTTCATTTGGAACACTTGATTAAGAACAATTGGTTGGGGAATAAAACAGGTCAAGGTTATTATAAAAAGACCAAAGATCGTGATTTAAATGGACGCAGAATTATTAAATCCTTTGATTTAAAGGATTTGATTTATCGAGATTATAAAAAACCGCAATTAGATTCTATCAGGAAAGCTAAAAAAATTGAACTCCTTGACAAACGTATAAATACTGTTATTTATGAAGAGGATAATGGGGGAAAGTTTCTTCAGGAACTTTTAGTCGGACTTATGATTTATGCCGCAAATAGAATTCCCGAAATATCGGAAAATATATTTAGCATTGACGAGGCAATGAAAGCTGGATATGCATGGAGCTTAGGGCCTTTTGAAATGTGGGATATAATTGGACTAAATGAAGGAATAGGAATGGCTGAAAAGCTTAATGAGTCAATCCCAAAGTGGATTTATGATTTGAGGAAAACAGGTGCTTCTTCTTTCTACACTAATGAAAATGGTGAGAAGAAATACTTCGATTTACAAAGCCAATCGTATGAAGCTATCCCAAACCAAGGTGGAAAACTTCACCTTGACGACGTAAGACACAAACAAGCAGTTTATAAAAATAGTGAGTGTGCTTTACACGACTTAGGAGACAGTGTTCTGGGGTTGGAATTCACTTCGAAATCTAATGCTATTGGAGAAGGGATAGGGAATGGAGTAATAGAGGCAATTAAGCTGGCAGAAAATGGAGATTGGAGAGGAATATTGATAGGTAATAATGCGAAGAACTTTTCTGTGGGAGCAAACCTGATGGCCGTAGGAATGATAGCTATGCAAAAGGACTTTAATACGCTAGAAAAAATGGTTTCTGGTTTCCAGAATATCAATATGGCAATGAGGTATAGTTCTATTCCTGTAGTTACATGTACTCAGGGTTATGTTTTCGGAGGAGGTTGTGAAATGCTCATGCATACAGAGGCGGCTGTATGTGCGGCTGAATCTTATATTGGATTAGTAGAGGTTGGAGTGGGACTGTTACCTGGTGGTGGTGGAACTAAAGAATTTGCGAAAAGAGCATCTGAATCCTATTTTGAGGGAGATACTAAGATTTCAACACTTATAGATAAGCTTAAAGTTATTGCGACTGCATCAGTAGCTACATCAGCTTATGAAGCGTACAGATATGGCTATCTATCGGAGAATCGAGACGATGTTGAGATCAATTTATCAAGAGTTCTACAAAAAGGAAAAGAAAAGGTAATCCAATTGTCAGATGGATATCAACCACCGGTTCCTGAGCTTGTTACTGTTTTAGGAAGAGGAGGATTGGCAACGTTATACACCGCGATTAACGAGTTTTATTTAGGCCAATATATGAGCGAGCATGATGTTAACATAGCAAGAAAAATAGCATATGTCCTTTGTGGCGGTGACCTCACCGGGGAGCAAAGAGTAACAGAAGAATATCTTCTTGAAATTGAAAAACAAGGTTTTCTCGAGTTATTGGGAGAACAGAAAACATTAGATAGGATTCAATATATGTTGATGAATAACAAACCTTTGAGAAATTAGTCAATTATGGAAGCATATATAGTAGCTGGATTAAGGTCAGCAGTTGGAAAAGCAAAAAAGGGAGGATTTAAGAACTTTAGATCTGATGATCTGGCAGTACGTGTGATCAAGGCATTGATGAATACGATTAAAGAGGTTGACCCCTTAATAGTGGATGATGTAATAGTAGGATGTGCTAATCCTGAAGGAGAACAAGGCCTCCAGATAGGCAGAAATATTGCCAGCAGATCTTTGGGTAAAGAAGTGCCAGGGATGACGGTAAACAGGTATTGTGCATCCGGTCTGGAAACCATAGCCATTGCTTCAGCAAAAATAAGATCCGGAATGGGAGAGTGCTATATAGCTGGGGGAACTGAGACTATGAGTATGATTCCGATGGTTGGTTATAAAATGGCACCTTCCTATGAGGCAGCGATGGAAAATCTTAATTACCATGTGAGCATGGGAGCAACTGCGGAAGCTGTAGCCAAAAAGTATAATATATCTAGAGAAGAGGCGGATGTTTTTTCTTTGCGATCTCATCAACTTGCTGGAACCGCTATTAAATCTGGAAAGTTTAAGTCTCAAATTGTACCTATTGAAGTAGAAGAGGTGTATGTAAAAGAAAACCAAAGAATGACTTCAACTTTTACAGTTGATACCGATGAAGGGGTCCGATATGACACTTCTTTGGAAGGGTTGGCCAAGTTAAAACCGGTTTTTAAGAATGGAGGCGTAGTCACTGCGGGAAATTCTTCACAAACATCAGATGGAGCAGCTTTTGTTATGATAATGAGTGAAAGATTGGTTAAAAAATATAATTTGAATCCCATAGCTAAATTGGTTTCTTGTTCAGTAGGAGGTGTAGATCCATTGTATATGGGTATTGGCCCTTGTGTTGCTATTCCGAAAGCGTTAAGGCAAGCGAATTTAAGTTTGGGAGATATAAATCTAATAGAGTTGAATGAAGCATTTGCTACACAATCGTTAGCAGTTATTAAAGAAGCTGGATTAGACCCGGATAAGGTTAATGTTAATGGTGGTGCGATAGCTCTAGGACATCCTTTGGGATGTACTGGAGCCAAGTTGTCAATCCAGCTAATGCAAGAACTTAAAGAAAGGAACCAAAAATATGGAATGGTCACAGCCTGTGTAGGAGGCGGACAGGGAATCGCCGGAATTTTTGAAATGTTATGATATGAGTTATAATATTCTTCACGATTTTGTAATTAATGCTGAGGTGCAACAAGTCTTTGAAGCAGTGTCCAATCCTAGTCATTTGAATAATTGGTGGACGAAGGAATGTAGAGGAGAAGCTAAGTTGGGCCACGAGTATACATTGTATTTTGCACCTGAATATGATTGGAGGGCAGAAGTTACTGTTAGCGAGAAAAACCATTTCGAATTATCCATGACCAAGAGCAATGTAGATTGGCCAGGAACGAAATTTGGATTTTATCTAAACGAAAAGAATGGAAACACGGAAGTAAGCTTTTATCATAAAGGATGGAAGGAAGAGAATTCTCATTTTCGTATTTCAAGTTTTTGTTGGGCACTGTTACTCAATGGGTTAAAACAGTATGTTGAGAAAGGAGTCATTATTCCTTTTGAGGAAAGGAGTTAAAGGTGCTTTTAAGGAAGTATTGAGCTCAGATGCCTTGTTTCAAAAGGTTTTCGTATGAGGTAATGGATTTTTACCTAACTTCAATTATCGCGATATTAGTGAAGTTTTTATGTAAGTGTTGATAAAGTAGTCTTTGTATGTATTACCTAATGAAAACTCCAACCCATTTACCCAAATAGAATCATTTTCGATAGAGTCTATTTTATGAATATTAATAATGGTTGATTTGTTGATTCTGGCAAAACTCGAAATAGGAAGTGATTTATTAATCGTTTTGAGATTCATTGCACACATATATTTATCTGAATCGGTATAGACGGTGACATAATCTTTCATACCTTGAACATACAGTATGTCAGAAAACTTGAGAGGAATATACTTGCGATTTGACCTGATATAAACCTTTTCTTCTTCTACAGCAAGATCTATCTTTTGAGATTTCAAATCATATAATTCTTTGGCCTTATTAACTGCCTTAAGAAACCTATCAAACTTGATAGGTTTTACCAGATAGTCCAATACATTTTTGTCATAAGCTTCTAAGGCATGTTGAGGATATGCTGTGGTAAGGATAATCATGGCGTTATAGCTATTAATTGTATTGATAAATTCCAAACCCGTCATCCCCGGCATTTCTATATCTAGAAAAATAAGATCAATATTATTATTCTCAGATAAAAAATTACTTGCCTTTACAGGGTTTGGGAATAAGCCCCTAACATTCAAAAAACTAATATCCTTAGCTAATAACTCAATTCCTTTTCTAGCTAATAACTCATCATCTACTATAATACAATTCATTTATCTACACTTTGATAATTTCAAGGGTGGCTAAGTATTTTCCATTGCTGTGTTTACTACTGAGGGTGTATTTGCCGGGATAAACCAAATCCAATCTTTTCTTAAGGTTATATAATCCGATACCTCCGGTCTTAGTTTCTCCATTACCAATATTATTAATAACGGTAAGGACTAATTTTTCATTATCATTAAGGACTTTCACTTTGATAGATTCGTCGTCCTCGTCTATGGTTTTACTATATTTAATTGCATTTTCGATAAACGGTAAAGAGATCAAAGGTAGGATTTGATAACTTGTATCTCCTACAACTTTAATGTTAAAATCTAATGCAGGTCTTTTCGTTTTCTCTATGACTAGCAATTTTTCTAAATATTCTATTTCCTGATTTAGAGAAACCAGATCTTTCTGACTTTCATAGAGTTGATATCGTAAGGTATCTGACAGTGCCATAATATGGTCAGGTGTTTGAGAGGGTTGCTCTTTTGAAAGCACATATAGATTGTTGAGTGAATTAAACAGAAAATGAGGGTTGATTTGTTGCTTTAGAAAATTTAGTTCCATCACAAGCTTTTCCTGCTTCAATTTGGCTACCTGTACATTTATACGGTAGAAGTGTTTGAACAATTTAAAAGAAATAGCCATGGCAAAAATGCCCGAGTTTACAAGGAAAAAACCAATCACTGAGGGAATAAAGTATTCACCTTCACAACAGTTTTCCCACCCATAAATAGCTTCATCGATTAGATATAATAGTATCAAACTTAGGATAGAAGCTACTACATATAAGACTATTTTTCTTTTTAATAAAAGATGAGGTAGAAGAATGTAAAGATTGAAATACACAAATAAAACATCAACCAGTAAAACCAGTAAGGTTCTAAAGTTATCATCTAATGGGGGGGTAATACCAATCAGAGCAAAAAATTCATCCAGATAGATAAAAAGCCAAAATAATAGATGAAGAAGTATTCTATACTTTTTACCAGATAGAATATCATCTACTAACTTAGAACTTGACCATTGCATATATGAGTGTTTTAAGTTCTCTCCAACAAAAGTATAATACTAAAAAGCACTTGAAAGAATGGAAAGTATAATAAAAACAAGGAAAAGTATAATAAAACTATCTAAGTAAGTATAAACTAGAGAATAATCCTTTTTTTCTGAAATACATTTGAAGTAGCAATAACAATTCCAATATGAGTTAAAAAATTACTTCTAATATTTTTTAACATTAAAATTTCTAAATTATGAAAAGGCAGTTTTGGTTATTTATTACAGTAGTAGCTTTTATTTTTACATCATGTCAGGATGATTCTTTTCCTGTTTCTGAAGATAGTAAAGACGAGATCAAGCAACAAGATGGAAAGACACATTCACATGACGAACGGACATGTGGATTGCATAAACACATGGAGTTATTACTGCAGGACGATGATTACAGAGAAAGTCATCTGAGAAAGCTTGAAAGGGTAAAAAGTGCTTCTCAAACTAGGGCTTTATGCGATCAACCCGTTATTTTACCTATTGCTGTTCATTTCCAAGGAGTGAATAATCCAGATGAGGCATGTCTGGTATCTTTGGCTCAGGGACAGGTTAATATTTTGAATGCAGATTATCAAGGTCTGAACTCGGATATTTCTAATTGGAATAATAATGCTTCATCTTATTTTCCTGGTGTTAATAATGGAGAAACTTGTATAGAGTTTTGCTTGGCTACCAAGAGTCATCCAAGTGGATATGGCTTATCAGAAGGAGATCCAGCAGTTACTATTAATAAAACCAATGGAGATAATGATAGTAACTGGAGTGGCTATATAAATATTTTCGTTAGAGCAAATACAGGAGTTTTGGGATATTCGCCATTGGGAGGCTCTGGCAATGGTGATGGTGTAGTTGTGGATGCTCAAGCTTTTGGAACTGGTTCGGGGTGTGGTAGTGTGGCACCTCAATCCCCTTATAATTTAGGTAGAACATTGACTCATGAATTAGGCCACTATCTTTTACTTGATCACATTTGGGGAAATGGTTGTAATGTAGATGACGATGTGACTGATACTCCAGATCAAAATAGCGAATACTATGGTTGCCCTAATCTCGGAGAGAGTTCCTGTAACAGCAATGATATGCATATGAATTATATGGACTATGTAAATGATGCGTGTATGTATATGTTTTCGGCAGGGCAGTCAACCAGAATGGAAAACTTTGTAAATACGAATTTATCAAATGTGGTAAACAATGCGGCCAATGTATGTGAAGAAGGAAATAATGGGGGAGGAAACGGTGGAGGAGATGGTGATGATGGAGGAAACGGAGAAGAGGAAGATGAATGTGGTGCACCAACTTCAAGTGATGTGCAGATTTTAAGCCCTACGAAGGCAAAAGTGACTTGGACCGCTATGCCAAATGCCATTAAGTATAGAATAAGATATAGAGAAGTAGGCACTACTTCATGGACAGTAAAAGGTGCCGCCAATCCGAAAAAGACTTTGAAAAATCTTCAAGAGTCAACGGAGTACGAGTACCAACTTAGAACCAAGTGTCCTTCTGGTTGGACTTCATGGAGCAATAAGTTTTATTTCTCTACAGACGGAGGAGAAGGAGGGGGAGATGATTGTGCTGAAGTAACGGTCAAGATTACATTGGATGATTACGGTAGTGAAACTTCTTTTGAGTTAATAGCAGAAGATGGCTCAGTTATAATAAGTGGAGGTCCTTATCAGGATGGGCAAGAGGGTACAGTGAAAACGAAAACGACTTGTTTAGAGGATGGATGCTATACACTATTTGTGGATGATGCATATGGTGATGGAATATGCTGTGATTATGGGGAAGGAAGTATAGAATTACTGGATGCATCTGGTGGAATGATTGCATACTCTGATGGGTTTTTCGGATTCTATGAAGCTCTTGACTTCTGTGTGACCAATGGAGTACCCGAATTCAGAAAGGAAAGAAAAGATCAAAAATCCGATAATTTGGCAAAGAAAAAAGGAGCTAAAAATTAATTATTGAACCTTTTGATAATTTGGAAAAGGGGTTGCCAAGAGGTGACTCCTTTTTTAATTTTTCACCACCTTCCCTGACCTCAATACTTTATTGCCATCTCTCAGCTCCCAGATATATATCCCACTTATCAGATGAGATAATGAGATGCTATTCCACCCATGATAGATACGGGATTGATGTACTTTACGACCTTGTAAATCTTTGAGTACAATATTTCCATACTCTGGTATATAGTCACCTAGTGTGACAAGCATGTCATCTACGACCGGATTAGGATATAAACTTAATGTGATCTGTTCTACATCGGTATCCGATACAGTACCTATGGTTAGGGTGCGGCAAGTGGTATGCTCGCTATTTTCATTGCTGACTGTCAGGCAGACCTCATACACTCCATTCTTTTGGTATTGATGATAAGGATGTCTTTCATCGCTATCGTTTTCATCACCAAAATCCCAATGCCACGATTCGGGTCTAAAATAGCTCAAATCTGTAAACCTGACTTGCAAATGATCCAAAGAGTCCTGTTCATATCGATATTTAGCTATAGGGTGATTGTCCAAACCCAAAGTATCGCATGAGCTGCCATCCAGCGGTCCTAATCTAAAATTGGGGAAGTTGGGCATGGTACGTGCATAGCTCGTAGGCAGGTGAATACCATGCTGTACCACCTCACAATCCTCTCCTTTTTCATTGGGATAATTGACAACACTCATTTTTCTATTTCCACCTGAGCCTGCTGCCACATAGATACGTCCATCAGGAGCAAGACCCATAAAGCCTAAAGTTGTTCTATACCCTGAACCCCCTTCATTATAATAATATCTATATCCATCATATCTGGCTACTACCTGTCTGCTTTGTAAGATGCTGTCCTCTTCCAGATCATATTGATACATCATGGTATCATTAGTGATATAAAGCATCCTGCTGTCATGAGAAAAGGATAGACCATTGCCGATAAAAAAAGAAGGGTAGGTTCTGTCCTCAATGCCTTCACTGAGCAGTCCGGTACAGCGATCAAACTTATATATTGTTACCACACCGGGTTCTCCTAGATAATACCCATAATTCATTGCAAAATATTCCCCATCAGGTGAAAAATAAGCTTGTCCATAACCACCAATGTGGTTCGTTAGTAAATCTTGTCTTCCATAATCTTCAATACCTTGCGGTGTGATCAAAAAGGTAAATAGTTCATCTTGGTCATAACTTGGAAAAACAATCCACCAGTCCCTGCCATTGGCATGTCTGCAAGCTGTTAATCTTCCTCCACCAATAGAGTCAATAACCAATGGAATATCACGTTCTAACAATGCTCCAAATCCACTATCAGCATTCATATCTATGATGCTATAATGAAGTCGAGTCATAAATTCTTTTTCAAGATCATACTCTTTATAGAATAAATAGTACTCTTTCTCTTTATCGGGAATGGGAAGTACTAAAGCTCCCTGAATAATTGGCAGCCCTAAATTAACCAAAACCCCTTCTACCAGTGTTGACCAGTTGAGCCATTGCAGGTTATAATTAATGGTATCTTCTATCGTACCATGCGTACCATTTTGTACGGTTTGCCCATTACTATAGCAGAGCAAGTTTCCATCTTCATCACAAATACTGGCATTTGTGCCTTGGAAATCCCATACACGGGTAGAGTCATAATGAATTTTTGGAGGATCAAAATTAAAATCAATATTGGTGGCTCCCCATGTGGTATCTTTGAGTCTTTCTGGATCAACCTGATCACTAGTTGCGGAACCAAATAACCAAATAGCATCCTCTCTTTGAGAAGAAAGGACAGTTGAGATCAGCAATAGTAAGAATATAATAGCTTGTCTGAGCATACCATAAAAGATAAACAAGGAGACAGATTTTGTGCTGCCTCCTTGTAAATATAAGATTTATTCTATTATGCTCACTCGTTTTGTATCCATGATTATGTCTTCTTCGAGATATTGTACCATATATATGCCCGAAGGATATTCACCCGTGTTGATTGTTATGCGTGAAGCATCCTTATCTAATATTTGTTCAAATACTACATTTCCTATCATATCACTTATTCTGATCGTGCGGGATGTCATGTTATGTTTACCACTGATATCCACTGTGATTTGATCAGATGCAGGATTGGGATAGCAATGTATCAATGCCTTGATTCTCACATCGGGAGTATTTAATTCTCTCTTTTGTGTATTTGCACAAGGATCACCACTAGCGTCAAATATCTCCCCATTTCTCAAGAGCAATGCCTGTGCTTCATATACTACACCTCCATGAGATAAAGGGCAAAGATTGGCTATATCTCTGACAGCATCCCAATCACCTGTTGTCAGCGAATTAATACCTGTATCTAATATCTTGGTCTTGATCCAAAACATTGCTTTAATATAGGGTAGGAAAGCATAGCTTTCATCCAGTCCAGTGATCTGAGCAGGTAGTGCGGCTGCCACAGTCTGTGCCTGACTTTGTATCGTCTGTGTGATATTATCCAGATCGGTATTAGCCACTGCTAGATCACTCAAATACTGATCGAGTATAGGTAAGTCTGCAGTACTAAAGTCCACGTATAAAGCAGCTATGGACGCTTCCAGTTGATCTATGTTTTGCAGCAGTGTATTTGCCTGAGTCAGCAAGGTGGAATCGGCCAGATTTCCTTCTCTAATCTCTCTGTCTGTCTCAGAATATGGACCAATAATACCCGTCTGGATAAAGAACTGGTAAAGTACCAGACATCTTTGCTGTAGTTCTGCTTCAGTATAATGATCAAGCAGCTGCATGGTCGCTGACCATAGATTAGGTTCCAGATAATACTCGCTTGTCGTTTGACCGTTGATTACTGCTTGATAAATATCCGTCATTCGTACGCAAAATTCATCAACAATATCAGGATTATCAATGTCGCCGTTATCATTATCAGGATCATTCAGATCATATTCTTCCACAAAGCAAAGTGCTGCTTCAGGGTCAGGATCATCACAAAATTTAGCATATTCGTCGTCTGGTTGAAACCAATCATTTTCTATATTCATTGGTTCAATGGTTTGAGGTCTCACATATCTATCATTCACCGCATCGTTTTGGTCTTCATTCACAGAAAACCTAGAACTACCTGCCAATGACAATTGATTTCCCGAAGCACTAATGATCTGAGCCATATTCATATCACCGCTCCAGATGTTACCCTTGGTTGACTGTGGCCCTATAATCCCTTCATCCAGCGTAAGTCCTGATTTGAGGCTTCCTTCCTCATACATGGTATTGCTGCTAAAGTTGGTAAAGACATTCTGACCTGAAAAGTAAAAGCCATGCGGTGTACCTTCTACATAATTACAACAATACAGATTGTTGATAGATGCATAGGAGGTCATACCCTTCATACTCGTATTGGTATTGGCTGTATTGTACAGGTCATTATCTCTAAAGTGGCACTGTGAGCTGTTTTTGATTTCTAACACAGCGTTTCCGCTATAGCTTCCACTTGATTGATCCAAGGTAATGGTATTTTGAGATACCTCTAGTGCCGTGCAGCTATTCATGGTGATACCCTCATAGGAATCAGATGCATTGCTGATCTCAATGATATTCCCTGATATGAATCCGGGATTATCGGTACAACTAATATTATTTAATATCATACCGTCTACGTAATAATTACTGCCCTGATAGGTATAATTGTTATCCAATACATCAAGAGACGCAGGACTATTGATATTATCCATGATAATACCAAAGTCAGAAGCATTCATATCATTGTTGTTTACTTCTATGGTTGATTGTGACACATCATATATCTGAATAGACCTGCCGCCTGTATCGCCACCACATGCGCTAAAGTTTGTAAATTCATTGTTGGTAACGATGACCTTTGAAAGCATTCCATTGATTACGCTGACACCTGCCATACCAGTATTGATATTATTATGATCTACGGTAGTACTCCTAATATCTTGCACGCCTACCCCAACACCTGCAGATGCATACAAAAAATCAACGTCGGAAGCATTATAAGTCATGTGACCCTGAAGGCCCTGTAAATTACTAAATTCATTATACGCCACGGTTATTCCGGTATTTACTGCCAAAACACCATTCTTTAATCCTGAAAAGATATTTTTGTTTGAGATATTCTCACTTTCATTGATGGATACATTAGATCCTATACGCATAGTAGAAACGTCATGTAGCAAAATTCCAGCAAATGAAATACTTGTACCAGGATTACAGTTGGGGCTATGCCAGGAATCAAAAAATTGCTGTCCCACATATGGTGGTTTTAAGTTGTCCGTACATAAAAACTGATTGCTTACAATCGGGGGACCACTTATGGTCTTTGGAAAACTATGAGGTGGTGAGTATACGCCTATAAAGTTCCTGTCAAATATGTTATTCTCAATGATCTTTGTAGAGCCGGGTAATAATTTAATGGCATGTTCTGCATCGGAAATCACATTGCCATCCTGAAAATCTAAATAACCTCCTGCATTGACTGTGATTCCTTTCCACATATTTTCACATGCCAAAATGGAACATCCTCTGAATGTGAGCAATATATCTTCATCCTTGATAATTTCTGATCCCGGCATCATGTAAATGGTGCAATCATCAAAGCGATAATCTTCATCAATTCTAAAGGCCCCATCTATCATAATTGTAACATCACTTATGTTTCCTTGAGGTATCGCTCCAGCAGAGGAGTAAAAGGATATTTTATCCTGTATTGCGGCATCAAAAAATATCATATCGAATCCTACAGTACAGGTTTCGATACAAGATATTTCTATCTGTTGTGTTTCTGATTTCGTGTCACAATCTGTAATAATGGTATGTGTAACTTGATAAGTACCATTAGCATCGTATGTATGAAGAGGATTTGCTTCGACAGACGTATTTGTGTCTCCAAAGTCCCATATATGTTGAATACCAGCATTATCGGACTCAGCGGTAAAATAAGCGGTTTTACAGCTCGTATTATAAGTAAAGGCCGGTGTGCCACAATCTCGTGTAACGACAACATCATCTATAGCAACGAATTGATAAGAATCTGAGGTCACCGCTATGTTCAGGTAGTTGATATCAACTCCTAATTCATTTGACCATTCAAATTGATAGGTTTGAAACATACTAGGAGTGAAGTCACAAGGACCGTTCCCTGTATCCATATCCGCAAGGATGATATCTCCGGGATTACTCAAACAATGTAGTTGACTCGGAGTCCCCGCACAATCTATCGATATTTCGCAATGGTCCAGCGGATATGTTGCCTGAAGAACATTACATGGTTCATCAGTAGTGCCGGAAATCAATAAACTCGTGTTTGGGTATCTGGCAAGACCTTTGACTTCAAATTGCATGGTACATCCTGCGTGAATAGGCTCTGCTAATTTTATAGTAATGGATTCACTACTTGCTTTATAATATCCGATGGAAACATAATTATTATTATCTATAAAACAAGCATCAGGGCTGTTTTGAATAATTCCGTCTGTGGAGACCATAAATATATTATCAAAACCAGCCCCTCCGTTTGTTATATTTCTATCACCTAACCCTTCAAATCCATCTAACCCACAAATATTTTCACAAGGGTCTAAGTTGTTAAAATCAGAGCACAAGGTAATAAGTACCTCCACTCTACTTGTAAAGAATTCACAGTTACCATTAGTGACCGTATATTCAAGAAAAGCCAAATTTCCGGCAGCATCTTCAGCACTTTGAAATTCTACGTTTACTCCATCAAAAGTTACTGTGCCAAATTCACTTTGGTTTGACTTTAGCTGTACTCCTATAATATCTAAATTATCTCCATAGTCGTTACATAATAACTGATCGACAGTTATTGTAATAGATTCACCCGCACAAACAGATTCTATATTGGTACAACAGTTTACATCATAATCTCCATTATTAAAGACATCTTCCAAAATAGCTTCCTTTTGTATATAAAAGGCATCATTAGCGGCACATTGTGTTAATGGCACATCTAATGAACAAAAAATATCAAATTCATCGTTGGTATACGTTCTTCTCTCATCGCCATATCCTATAAAAGGCTGCATTACATAATCATTTGAATTGGGACAGCTACCATTTAAATGAGATATTGTATTTGGTGTTGCCATATCATCTCCATGGATGGGAATTAAATTATTTAACAAGACATTGGGACTGCCAGTGTCACAGTTATTGTTATTTGCAAGCATGGAAATAATTTGTGCCTCAGTGAAATTTGATTGGTAGCACTCTTCTTCACAATCTTTAAAATAAAATGGCACACCATTTCCATATAATAGCAAGTCATAAGGTGAAAAAGTATTAGATCCAATAATAGGAGATGTGGCCATGCTTCCGAATCCGGCTAAATGCCCAACTTCATGAAGAATAATTGAATACAAATCGTATTTATCAGAAGGGCAATCTCCAAGTTCATTATAAAACTCATCCTCGTAATCCTGATTAATGGTTATTACACCATCAGGTCTATTAAAACCTGAGCGAGGAGTAAAAAACTTAGCCCAAAATTGGTTGGATAAAACCCTATGGCAGTTTAGATCTGATGACGGATAGCCCTCATAATAAGCGGTTGCACGTGCCAAAGTTCCACCATCTAAACTATTCCAACCGATCCTCACCAAAACCTCACTTTCGTAAGTGTCGCCACAACTGTTGATACTAATAAAGTCTTCCAACAGGTTTTCGAAATCTGTAAATACATTGACAACTAAAGTTTTTACTTCGGAAGGAACATCGAAATCAAAATCCAAAGCGAAATGATCTGTATATACGACCGTTCCAGAAATAGCAGAAAATGTCTGATCATTGGGATCGGGCAAATCATAGGTATTGCCAAATCGATCGTAGTAGATAGAATCGGGGTCCGACGATTGGGCTTGATGAGGAGGAAATACACCACAAAAATCAGTTTGACTTCGAAGCGGTACATATGAAATCAACAATAAAATGACAATAGAAAAAACAATTTTTTTCATGATTAAAAATTTAAGTTATAAAAAGAGATAACCTCTAGGAAAGAATGGGAAAACAGGGATTATCAAAATGTCAACTCTAATATATGAAATCAAAAACCAATTAAGAAATGACTGATTTATTTTAACATATTGATTATTGGTTTAATAGTTTTTATTTAAAGATTTAAGAATTCGGTATTAACTACTAACACCCCCGATTTTAAACATCATTAACCTAGCGATATCACTTGCTCTTGTTTTTGCCAGTTCTGCCTTGGGCCCCGAATAATTATCTTCAACAGTATGGTACCATATTTTTAACCACTCTTCAAAATGTGCATCATTCAGTGGATGTTTTTGATGCAATTGAATATGTTTGAGCATGGGGTTTCCTTTGTATACGGGATTGCCGATAATGATAGACTCCCAAAAATTATTAAGGATTGGAAGATGTTCTTCCAGATGATCTCCTATGACATCTTCGAAAATGGGGGCTAATATTTCATTATCAAATAGTCGATTATAGAATTCCTTTACTAATGTTTCAATTTTTGTTCTGGTATCTAAATCTCCCATAATTCATTTTTTATATACTAACCAATTATCGGCAAGCACCATTGCAGTAATAGCCTCCACTACTACCGGAACTCTCAGAGCAATACAGGCATCATGACGTCCGACGATCTTTAATTCTTCTAATTGTTTGCTTTTCATATTTGCAGTTAGTTGTGATTTACCAATACTCGAAGTAGGCTTGACAGCAATTCTAAATATCAATTCATTGCCATTGGAAATGCCTCCATTAATACCTCCTGCATTATTAGTGATAGTAGTTCCATCAGGATTCCAACGATCATTGTTCTCACTACCCCTAAGTTTAGCGGCGATAAAACCATTTCCAAATTCAATTCCTTTAATAGCTGGAATAGAAAAGGCTAAATGACTTATTTGAGACTCTAACGAATTAAAGAAAGGCTCTCCCAACCCAACAGGAATATTTTTAGCTCTACATTCTACAATGCCTCCTATCGAATCCTTTTCACTAAGAGCAATGTCTATAGCCTTTTCGATATCCTTACTTCCTCCGGCTTCTATTAGTAAAGCATTTATGTCAATAGTATTGATAATCTTTTTAGCGACTACTCCGGCGGCAACCAGGCAAACCGTTAATCTACCACTGAAATGCCCTCCTCCACGATAATCGTTATAACCATTGTATTTTATTTTGGCAGTATAGTCGGCATGGCCTGGCCTGGGGCTGTTAACCAAATTACTATAGTCCTTAGAGCGAATATTTTGATTTTCAAAAGAAATATGAAGTGGAGCTCCTGTAGTATAATTATTGAATACACCATTAAGAATCTTAGGAGTGTCGGATTCTGTCCTGGGAGTAGTGCCTTTAGCACCGCTTTTTCTTCTTGTCAAATCATCTGAGAAATCATCCTCATTTATAGCAATTCCAGGAGGACATCCATCAATAATAATTCCTACCCCTGAGCCATGGGATTCGCCATAAATAGAAAACCTCAAGTTGTGACCAAATGTATTCAATTGCTCGAAAATTATAGCCTTAAAGGTATAAATTATTAGGCAAGTATTTTTGTAACTTGCATGGAATGAATCTGGAAGAATTTTCAAGAGATATTAATAATTTAAGTAGGAATAAGGTTCCCTATCTTTTCATTATTGACTATGAAATGAGCAAGCCGCTAATATATCGTTTGGACCAGCTTCCCGAAGATATTTTTTTTGAATTTAACGGAATTACTAATAGGCCTAGAATTAATGAATGTCTTCTAGATAAACGCATCATAGATAAAATATATCCTTCATCTTTCTCTGCATATAAAAAGAAGTTTGATAAGATGATGGAAGAACTTAAATATGGAAATACTTTCTTAATTAATCTTACGGAAAAGACGAGGATATCCTTAAAAAGGGAGTTAGCGGATATTTATAAATATTCGAAGGCAGAATACAAATTGTTTTTTAAGGATCAGTTCGTTGTATTCAGCCCTGAGACTTTTATTAAAGTAAAAAATGGTAAGATTTATACCTATCCGATGAAAGGTACGATAGATGCAGATATAGAAAATGCGATGCAGATATTATTGAACGATGAGAAAGAGTTAGCGGAACATTATACTATTGTGGATTTATTGCGTAATGATTTGAGTATGGTAGCTTCTAAAGTGCGAGTAGAGGAGTTTAGATATTTTACCCTGATAGAGTCCAGTGGTAAGAATTTATGGCAAACGAGTAGTGAGGTTGTTGGAGAACTGACGGAAAATTATTTGGACAATTTTGGTGATTTGATTTTGAGGCTATTACCTGCTGGTAGTATTAGTGGTGCACCCAAGAAAAAAACGGATGAGATCATTAGTAGGGTGGAAGGAGAGAAAAGAGGATATTATACAGGAATTATGGGGTTGTTTGATGGTGATTCTTTAGATACTGCTGTGATGATTAGATATATAGAAAAGTGTGAAAATGAATATTTTTATAGAAGTGGTTGCGGAATAACACATATGAGTAAGGCAAAAGATGAATATCAGGAAATGTTAGATAAGATTTATGTCCCGATTCGTTGAGAGTATAGCGGTTAAAAACGGAAGATTTCGGAACCTGAGGTTTCATCAACAACGCATGTCCAGAACCCTTAGAGAAGTATATGGAACCAAAATACCTTATGATCTTATGAAGATTCTTCGTAAAGAGGATATTCAAAAAGATAGAAAACTTATAAAATGTAGGTTTGTGTATGATGAAAGTGGTTATCATGTTGAGCACAAAGCTTATAAAGGTTTTAAAATATCAAACTTAAAAATAGTAGTGAGCGACTCAAACCTTGATTACCCGTATAAATCGGTAGACAGGACAGAGTTGGATCAACTGTATAACAAACGGGGACCAGCTCAAGAGATATTGATATTGAAGAAAGGCCTATTGACTGATGCTTATTATTTTAATGTAGTTTTATCCATTGGTGGAGAATTGATTACTCCAAGATCTCCTCTATTAAATGGAGTGATGAGACAGTTTTACTTAAAGAAGGGTAGAATCAAAACGTATGATATATCTCTTCAAATGATAAAAGAGTGCGAGTATATACATCTTATTAATGCTTTAAATCCTCTAGGAAAAATAAGCCTATCTCCGAACCAAATTATCAATATGGAAAAACAACCATAGTTTGGTTAAGAAAGCTAACTTATGGCGATGGCCATTGTTACTATTGAAACTTTTTTAGCTCCATTATTTAACAAAAGTTTAGCCAGAACTTCAAGCGTAGCTCCGGTTGTAAGGACATCATCTATTAGTAAGGCATGTTTGTCTTTTATCTTAGAAGAGTTGATAATGGAGAAACTATCCTTGACATTCTGCATTCTTTGTTGCCGACTAAGATTAGTCTGAGAGGAAGTATTTGTTAACTTAATAAGGATATCATTATGTGTGATCAGATCAGTAGAATTTGTTATTCCGTATGCGATTTTTTCGGCTTGATTATATTTTCGAATGATAAGTTTTTTCTTGTGTATAGGTACCGGAATAATGAAGTCAATATCTGAATACCAACTTGTCTTAATGAGCTTATGGCCAATTTCTGAACCCAGATGAACACCTATGCTGGGTTGATTTTTGTATTTCAACTTATATAAAAGATTCTTTATTTGAGAGTTAGGATAGTAATTGAGTAACGAGGCAGCATTTTCTATTTTGACTCTTCCAGCAAAATGTTCTAACGCCCTGTTGTTATGAATAATGAAGTGATCGGTATAAGGTAATTTACTTTTACAGACAATACAAATGATATCGTTGTTGAGTCTTTGATTCTCTTCACACATCAAACAAAGATTAGGGAAGATGGAATACGCAAAATCAATAAGTATATCATGGAGGTGTGGCAGTAAGGATGTCATAAATTAGATGGTATAAAGAAGGCTGAATCACTTTTAAATCCAGCCTATATCGTTTTAATTAGTTCTTGTGTCCAGTTTTTCTTCTATTGTAGCGAAAGAAGATTCGTTGGCAATCATATCTCTCATGATATTTAATGTCTCATGTAAATAGAAATCTTTCTTCAATCTTTTTAACCAATCTTCATTTCTGTCAATTCTACTAGAATCCGCTTGAATATAATCCAGATCAGCGGTTAGGTTCTTTATCGATAGGTTTTCAATTTCTTTGTCAAAAAGGCCTTCAAACTTCTTTGCTTCTTCGTCTTTCTCATCCATAAGCTTTTCAAAAGCATTCATGTTGATTGGATATATAGAGAAGTCTTTATTTCTTTTAATTCTTTCAGCATTTTCCAAAACTAATTGAAAATCTTCACTCATTGAAATACGTTGAGCTGAAGCATCCTGCAATAATTTTATATTATCTAACCTTACCACATTTTGGCCGTATTCTACAGGTTCTATTTCAGTCCACTCTAAGGCATTGTCATATTCTTTTTCGCCTCTATCGATAAAATGATACCCGTCAGGTAAAACAATGTCAGGAGTAACGCCATTAAGTTGCGTGGAACTACCATCTACTCTAAAGAATTTTTGAACGGTGATCTTTACGTTACCTAGGGGTTTCATATCCTCATTGCCTCTTAGTGCTTGATCAAGATCAAAAAACCTTTGTACTGTTCCTTTTCCAAAAGTAGATTTACTGCCAACAATTATAGCCCTGCCATAATCTTGTAATGCGGCAGCCAATATTTCGCTTGCTGATGCACTGCTGTTGTTAACCATTACTACTAAAGGACCATCGTAAAGAACATTTTTGTCTTTATCCGCGTGCACATAAGGTTTATTTCCTCTAGATTTTACTTGTACTATAGGCCCTTTTTCTATAAAAAGACCACTCATTTTGACCACGTCCTGAAGAGAACCACCGGTATTATTTCTCAAATCTAAAATAATACCATTGACATTTTCTTCTTTGAGTTTTTCTATTTCTTTTGCTACATCAGCAGCACAACTGTTACCATCCTTTTTTTCAAAACTTGAGTAAAACTTAGGCAATCTTATCAATCCTACGTTATTCATTAATCCGGGAAAATCAACAATTGCGGATCTAGCAAATCCTTCATCTAGAATAACTTCATCTCTTTCAATGGAAATCTCTTCTAACTCACCGGATTCTTTTTTAACAGTAAGAAATACAGTAGTACCTTTTTTTCCTCTAATTTTCTGAACTACATCATCAATTCTCATACCACTGATATCTAATGCTTCCTCTTCATCTTCCTGCCTCACCTTTCTTATGATATCATTTTCTTCCAATTGTTTGCCTTTGTAAGCAGGTCCGCCAGGGACAATACTAACTACTTTTGTATACTCGCCATCCGTTCTAAGTCTTGCACCAATACCTTCAAGTTTTCCACCCATGTTAATATCAAAATCTTGCTTTTCCTTTGGACTGAAATAATCAGTATGAGGATCGAAGTAGTTGGAAATACTGGCAAGGTAAGATTGAAATCTGTCCTCTCTTCTTAACTTGCCGATACTCTTAAACCAATCTTCGAAATTGCTTTTTACTTTCTCTTTAGCCTTTTCCAAAAGTTCAGCTTCCGATAAAATTTCTTTTTCTTCCTTTTCATTGTCGATGTTTTCGAAGTCCGGTTCTAGTTCCTCTTTGGTCTCTGATTCCTGTTCTTCTTTGAGGCTTAAATACTTTGTCATTACTTCGTATTTAGTCAATTTTCTCCAAAATTCTTCTAACTGATCTAAATCCTTAGGATAAACCCTTTTTTCGTAATCCATTTCAATAGATTCATCTATCGAAAAGTCGTGAGACAATTCAATGGTTTCTTCGAACAGCTTTTGAGCCCTGTCAATACTTGTATTAAGTAGTTGTACACTCTTATCGAAAAAATCAAATTTTCTGGATTTTACCTGATCATCTATTTGATTTTTAAAAACTTCAAGTTGATTGACCTCATCTTGGGTCAAGAATCTTTTTGCTCCATCTATTCTCTCCAAGTATTTGTCAAAAACAAAGTGAGAAAATTTATCATCTATTGTCTTTGGATTGAAATGGGCATAATCTATTACTTGATTTACTCCATGAAGTATAAGGCTTTCTTTTTCTTCATAGTTTGAATTATTAGCAGCATTATAAAGGAATAATCCAAATAAAGCAACCAGTAATATCGAGCTTCTTAACTTCATTTTTTTGGTATTTAACATCAAACAAAATTTAGCAAGAGAAACAAAATTCTCCTGTTTTTAGCAAGTAATATCAAAGATATCACAATAAGACTATATTCAAAAATCGAGAGAAATGGGTAATTAATTTCCTTGTTAAAGCTTTTTAACAAAAGAGTAACTATTTTTTTATTCTTTTGAAAAAAACATCCGCCCTCGAGAAAGGACGGATGCATCAAAACAAAACGAAAAACCAACTTTATTATATATAACGTTTGAAAAAAGCTATATGCCCTTTTTCAATTGTACTTTTATTGTCTTTTGTTTACCATTTCTATTTATATCTACATTTAATCTATCTCCTACTTTTGCAAATTTTAATTCAGCAGCCAGATCGTCAAATCCGGTAATCTTTTTACCGTCAATTCCCGTAATTACATCACCGGGGAGGATACCTCCAAACTGAGCCGCACTCCTCGGAATAACCTCTTCAACATAAAAGCCATTCTTTACTTTAAGGCCGAGTTTCTCAATATCATCCTCTCTGATATCATATCCAGCAACTCCTAAATTTGCTCTTTCGATATCACCATTTTCTATTATATCAGTTACTATTCTCTTTACTAGATTGCTAGGTATGGCAAATGAATATCCTGCATATACTCCGGTTGGCGTAGCTATTGCGGTATTGATACCAACAAGATTTCCTTCATCATTTAATAAGGCACCTCCACTATTGCCAGGGTTTACGGCGGCATCGGTTTGAATAAATTCTTCAATCGGTTTGTTCTCTCTTATAATATCTAAGTCTCTTCCTTTAGCACTTACAATTCCAGCGGTAACAGTTGAAGTGAGATAGTCAAATGGATTACCTACGGCTAGAACCCATTCTCCAACCCGAACTTTATCAGAATCATCTAGTGTAATGCTTGGCAAATCTTGACTAGCATTTATTTTAATTACTGCCAAATCAGTGGAAGGATCTGTACCTACTTTCGTTGCGTTATATTCTTTTCCATCTTGTGTTGTAACTACTATTTCATCTGCAAAACCTACTACATGATTATTTGTAACTATGTATCCATCACTTGAGTAAATGACTCCTGATCCACTACCATTTTTAGGTTGGTAGAAGTTTCTGCCAAAAAAATCTCCGCCACCAAAGAAATCATCCAAGGAGAAAAAGTCTTCATAGGGATTTCTTCTTCGCTGATTTTGCATTCTTTCTTGAGCCAGCTGTATGCTTTCTTTAGCAGAAATATGAACAACTGCCTTTGTTCCCTTTTCCGCTGCGGTTACAAAATTAGGGCCCGTGGTTACTAAAGGTTGAACGAAACTATTACTAACTCCAATTGCTTTTGCTTCAACCCTAGAGGTGTTCTCCGTTTTACCAAAATCAGTAAAGAATATTACACCCATAACTAATAAACCTCCTACAACTCCTGATGTAATTTGCTTAAATACGTCTTTCATAACATTATTGCGTTAAGATTATTGAATGTATTAATTCCTAAAATGTAGAGAAAAAACGCTTGAACAGATACTCTAGTTTTGAGGGAATCTTGTTTAACAATTATTTAACTGAAACAAGATTTTTTATAAGAAATTAACTAATGACTTTGTATCGAGTATCAGATAAAAGAGTGTGATATTTGTCTAGAAGTTTTTTAGCAATTGAGCTATGATCATAGTAATTAAGAACGAATTCATGAGCATTCTTCCCAATTAAATTTCCTTCGTTAGCCAAAGTAACGGCATCTAGGATGTTTTTAGTAAATGTATCAGCCTGATCAGCTATTAGCATGTGTTCTTCGTGTTTAGCCTCTATACCTTCTTTACCTAGGCTTGTAGTAACCAAAATTTTAGAAAGGGCCATGCCTTCTAATATCTTAACCCTCATACCACTTCCAGAAAACAAAGGAACTACCATGACAGGATATTTATCAATGAAATCAATGGCATCAGGTACTTCACCATGAACAACTACTTGAGGGATGTTTAGATTTAGAATGCGATCGGGTGTATTTCTACCTGCTATATGGAATTGAAGATCAGGATTAGCTTGATGAACCTTAGGCCAAACATTTTCAAGAAACCAGTCTAAGCCTTCAAGGTTTGGCAACCAATCCAAGGCTCCAATGAAAGAAATTCCATTTTGATTTTTATGCTTGTTGGTATATTTTTTAATATCAAGGCCTATCGGAGAAGCCATGGCACCGTTCTTATATCCATGTTTCTTAAACTCTTTTAAATCGCGGTCACTTACAGCTATGAGATAATCATAATCATTTAGATGATCCAGTTCAAATCTTTTGAGTTTTTTAGTCAAATATTGGAGGTACCACTTTTTTGGTAGAAATTTGGTATTAGAAGAAATCCTATCCCATATTTCAAACTCCACGTTATGGGCCCTCATTGTAACTATAGCCTTGGAATGTTTTTTTATAATCGGTATATAGGAAGTTAGATACATAGTTTCTAGTTGGACGATATCAAAGTCCTCCTTCTCTAATACTTCGATTAATTTATTTTTGAAGTCATCACATATAAAACGACTCACATGATATGATTCTTTCGAAAAAAGATTCTTAAATGCTCCAAAAGCACTGATTTGGTTGTCAAGAGCTGTAGTATATATATTGGTATAATGATTGAAACTCTCTGGCAAATCTTCTACTTCTGTATAATGTTTCGTAGTATTCATGGCAAGCAAAGAAATATTACAGCCTTGCTCACTCATAGCTTTGCTAAGATATGTTACTGCAATAGACTCACCGTCTTTAAGTGGATATGGAAACTTTTTACAGAGTTGAAGTATCTTCATATAATTATGCTAAATACACGGTTTTTGTTTGTTCTTTCAATCCCTATTAACTGCCCTTTTTCAAAGGGTTACAAATATAACGATTGTTTTTAGAAAGCGTATTTTTTAAAATTGATAAATTACCTTGAGAATGTCGTGTAAACACAGTATAAGAAAGGAATTTATTTAAATTGATTAAGGACTTAAAGGATCGCAAACGTTTAAATTTTGATTAAATTATGAGCTTTAGTTATTTACGTATATTTACTTATTGTATATAAATATTAACATTTCGATAACTTATTTATATAACTCAAAAAAAAAAAAATTATTATTTCTACCTATGAGTTTCTGACTAACCATAGAACAATTAACACGATACAAGCAAACGCCAAAAGTTTAATTTGATCCCATTGATTTTCAGCTTTACGTTTTTCTTCGAGTTGCTTTTTGAAAGAATCATCTAACTCTAAATGGTAATTGAACTTTTCTAAGTTTATTTTATCAATCTTAAGATTATACAAGTATGGTCCGATCATGAAAGAATAAGATGTAGTTTTATTAACATGGAAATCAATGATGATTGGGTTATCGCCAATATAGATGATCAGATGATTACTTTCATCTCCATGATACATTCCAATATCGTAGTGAGAATGATTTAAAGGGTCCGAGATTTGCCAAGATTTTTGTGCCACCTGATATAAATAAAAAAGTCCGAATTGATATCAAAACGGACTTTTTCGATAATTATTTATTATAAATTACCCTAAACCGCAAAACTTTCTCCACAACCACATGTTCTTGAGGCATTGGGATTGTTAAAGTAAAAGCCTTTACCATTTAGTCCTCCAGAGAATTCCAATGTTGTATTACACAGATACAAAAAACTTTTTAAATCCGTAACAACTTTAATTCCATTGTCTTCAAACACCTGATCATTAGGTTGATCGGTATTGTCAAAGTCCATATTATAGGTGAGTCCTGAACAACCTCCACTTGTCACGGATACACGGACAAAATAGTCACTAGAGAGGTTCTCTGCAGACATCAACTCATGAATTTTTGATTTGGCACTATCAGCTACAAATAGCATAAAAATTGTTCTTTAATTAAGACGTTGGAAGCCCGTTTTTCTTTTTGTAATCCGAAACAGCACTTTTAATAGCATCTTCAGCTAATACACTGCAATGAATTTTAACAGGAGGAAGAGCAAGTTCTTCCACTATTTCCATGTTATCAATAGCTAGGGCTTCATCAATAGATTTTCCTTTTAGCCATTCAGTTGCCAATGATGATGAAGCTATTGCAGAACCACAACCAAAAGTTTTGAATTTGGCATCTACAATTTTACCAGAATTATCATCAACTTCAATTTGTAATCTCATAACATCACCACATTCTGGTGCTCCTACCAAACCGGTACCTACATTGTTTTTGCTTTTGTCTAAAGTTCCAACGTTTTTTGGATTCTTAAAATGTTCTATTACTTTTTCAGAATATGCCATTTTATCTAATTTTCTTATTCAACAATTTATTTTTTAAAAAAAGTTCAATTAATGTTCTGACCATTCAACCGTATTGAGGTCAACACCTTCTTTAAACATTTCCCAAATGGGACTTAAATTTCTCATATGATTAACACCTTGGGTAATGGCTTGAATGGCATAGTCAATATCCTCTTCTTTAGTAAACCGTCCAAGACTAAACCTAATAGAAGATTGTGCTAAATCATCACCTAAGCCCAGTGCTACTAACACATAGGAAGGTTCTAAGGAAGCAGAAGTACAAGCCGACCCGGATGAAACCGCAATGTTTTGATTGAAGGTCATCATCAATCCTTCACCTTCCACATGTTTAAAAGACATATTAGTTACATGTGGCATTCTATTTTCAAGATTACCATTGACAACAGTCTCCTCAATATTATTGACCAAACTGGATTCTAGCTTGTCCCTTAAGACTTTAAGTCTTTCAGCATCCTGAGTCATCTCTTTTCTTGCGAGCTCTGCCGCTTTCCCAAAGCCAACTATGCCGGGAACATTCAGTGTTCCAGATCTCATTCCTCTCTCATGACCACCGCCGTCTATTTGAGAAGTGACCTTAACTCTTGGATTTTTTCTACTCACATATAAAGTACCAACACCTTTAGGTCCATACATTTTATGAGCAGTAAAAGCCATTAGATGTACACCAGCTTCTCTGGGATTTACAGGAATCTTTCCTACGGCCTGAGTAGCATCGCTCATTAGCAATACTCCTTTTTTAGCACAAATGTCTCCTATTTGTTTCATAGGTTGGATAACCCCTGTCTCGTTGTTAGCCCACATTATAGAAACCAAAATAGTCTTATCTGTTATGGCAGCTTCCAATTTATTTAAATCTATAACACCGTCTTGTTCAACATCCAGATAAGTAACTTTTCCTCCCATTTTCTCTATCTTCTGACAAGAGTCTAAAACGGCCTTATGCTCCGTTTTTAAGGTAATGATGTGATTGCCTTTTCTTTTATACATTTCAAACACCCCCTTAATAGCCAAATTATCGCTCTCCGTAGCTCCAGACGTAAATATGATTTCTTTAGAGGTAACATTGATTAGAGAGGCTATCTGCTCTCTAGCGTAATCCACTGCTTCTTCAGCCTTCCAACCAAAAGGGTGGTTTCTACTAGCTGCATTACCTGGTATTTCATGAAAAAAAGGCATCATTGCTTCCACCACTCTTGGGTCAGTAGGGGTGGTTGCATTATTGTCCAAATATATCAGTCTTTGATCCATTGGGTTTGTTATTTATATTTAATCTTATTAAACCGAGTGCAAATATAACGCATTTAGCCAATTTTGGTTTTTGTAATTCCAATATTATTGCTTGATTTTTGAGAAGAATTGGGATTGGTTAAAACATAAAGATTTGTATTACATATACTTTATTGGTTTGCTTTGACTTATATAACCTCAATAGATCATGTGAAGATTGTGGTTTTTCTTTTAGTAGGAGTGTTTACCTTTGTGTTTAATAATCTATGCGAATGTTTAAAGCAAATTCAAGGATTGATTGGTTGGAGAAGGTGGAAAAGGAGCTAAAGGGAAAGTTGGCCATAGCGGACCTTAGTTTTGAAATAGACGGGATTGAATTATCCCCTTTTCATCATATAGATGAGTTTGAGGTGAGAGAACCCTTGTTTAGAAAGGAAATGACCAAATCTGGTGTTTATCTTAGAAATGGAGGAGATAACAAGCTCTTGATAAAATTTTTAGAATTGGGAGCTACATGTGTAAAGATTAATACCGATGATAATACCAATGGATTGGATGATATTTCTTTTGACTGGATTCATACCTTTTTAACTGGTAGCAAGTCAAATGTTGATTCTTTCATTCATAAACATGGTCTTAAGACAAATAGATTTGATATAATTCACGAAACGGAGGGTAAATCTAAACTAGTCGTTGATCTAGAAAATAATGCTATCGAACAATTAAGAAAGATTGTAGGTGAGTGCCCTGCTGAAATAATCTTTGAATGCAGACTAGGAGAAAACCTCTACAAAAACGTAGCGGTATTAAGAGCGATTAGAATCATTGTTGCTAATCTGGAAGAGATAAACGAAAAAAGCATAAGCTATACCATTACTGTAGATCTTAAATCACTTGAACAAGAAGCGGATAAAGAGTCTAAAATCTTGGAATATTCATATAAATTAATGTCGGCTTATATGGGAGGTGCAGACTTTGTTTTTCAGGAAATCAGTGAAGATGATTTTGATAGAACCGCATTTCACCTACAAAACCTAATCACCTTGGAGAGCAAGATGAACGAAGTTCAGGACCCATTAAATGGAAGTAAATTTATAGAATATTTGACTGATCAGTATGTGATTGGAGTCTTGGAAGAATTATAGGGGCATTCCCAAAATAAAAATGCCCCTAAGCTTTATTTAAATAATCCACCTAGTACACTTCCAGCTAAATCATCAATAATATTTCCATCTCCATCTTTATCTAATAACACGTTAAGAACATTGTTAGATTGAGGTCTCTTTTTGGCATAACCTTTTGTTGAATTAGATAGAATCGAAAATAAATCTCCAGCACCTAGGTTTTGTTGTTTTTTGGTTTTTCCTAATAATCCAAGAACCATTGGAGCAAATTTTATCATCATATTAATGACCTGCCCCATATCCATTCCAGAATTTTTAGCAATTTGTTGCCCAACTTCCAAAACATTTCCACCGAATACATGTTTTAAGATGCCGGTTCCGTTGAGAGCTTTGCTCTCCTGAGGAGCTGAATTGCCACCGAGAACTCCCATGATATTATCTAATACGCTGCCATCGTGATCTCTGTCAAGGGCAGAAGACAATGCCTGGGCACCCTCCTCACTTTTAGCATTTTTCGCCATTGCGGTGGTCATACTTCCGAAAATGTCCATTAGTGCACTAGAGGTTTTTGAATTATCACCAACACCGAATTGCTTACTCACCTGATCCACTAAGCCCTCTGTTAAGTGACCTTGTAATAGGTCCATCAAATTTGCCATTAAATTTTCTTTTATGTTTAAAATTAAGATTACAACTTCAATAATAATAAAACATGGAAGAGAGTTCCTTATTTAAGAAAGAAATAACACTATGTTTGAGTAGGGTGGCACGATAATTGAATATATTAAATCAAATTATAATGTGTAATATATTGCTTATGAGATTTTTGATATCAATTATTTATGTCTTGCTGTTTCATAATTTTGTGCTTGCTAACAATCCCATTGTACAGGATTATGTTGAAAAATATCTTAAAATTGCTAAGATTGAAAGTGAGCGAACTGGGATACCGGTTAGCATCAAATTAGGTCAAGCAATTCTTGAATCTAATATGGGCAGAAGTGATTTAGCTATAAAAGCCAACAATCATTTTGGTATTAAATGTGGAGCTCAGTGGAATGGAAGAACCTATTACAAAAAGGACGATGATAAAAACCAGCACGGGGATTTAATAAATAGTTGTTTCAAAAGATTTGATTCAGCAGAAGCTTCGTTTAGAGCTCATTCCGATTTTTTGAAAGATCCGGCAAAAGAACATAGATATGGTTTTCTGTTCGACTTAGGAAGGCAGGACTATAAATCATGGAGTCAAGGACTTAGTGAGGCAGGATATGCTACAGATCCTTCGTATCCTCAAAAATTAATTAAAGTCATCGAAAAATATGAACTCAATAAATACGACTTAAGAACATATAGTGTTAAGACTGAGAAGGAGTTGTCGTACGATGCCCCAAGAAGGGAAGAACAAATATCTGAGGATTATAAGATTAATTCAGAAAACAGACTTCCTTATATAGAAACTAAGGGAGGAGAGAGTTACGAATATTTGTCAAAACAGGCAGGTATATCAATTGATGATATATTAAGATACAACGAAGCTCTTGACAATAGAACAACTAAGCTTGATAAAGGGGTGAAAATTTTCCTTAAACCTAAGGCCAGAAAATATAGAGGAAATATTTCATATCATAAAGTAAGAGAGGGAGAGTCATTGTATACTATTGCTCAGTTATATGGGGTTAAATTATCTTCTTTAAGATATAAGAATAAAATACCTAAGGATGCAGAACCACTGGTGGGAGAGAGAATATACCTTAAGAAAGCTCCTAAGAAATCCGAAAGACCTAGATACAAAATCTTAAATGTCTTGGTTGAAGAGGAAGCCTACCTATGGGAATAAATAAAAAAGGAGACATTGAAAATGCCTCCTTTTTATACTTATTTCTGAATAATTAATCTTTTCGCAACCGAACCATTTTGACTTTGCATGACAACTATATATACCCCATTGGCGTAATCTACAGTATTAATAGTTACTTCCTTTTCAATTGAATTTGAAAAGTGCACTTTTCCATCCAAACCGTATATTGTAAGTCGTGCGTCTTCTGTCTGATAAGATGATTTGATCATTACGTGGTTAGTGGCAGGATTAGGATGCATTACGAATTCCGATTTTAAGATATCTTCAGAACTACTTACATTCTGGATGTTAATATTAAAATTGGTTACAGGTATAAACCCTCCATTGCCATCAGAAACGGTAAAGCTGAAATAGTCTTGGGCATCCAGTTCAGTTGTGTTTGCCCAGTATTTAATCGTTCCATTATTTAGATCAGATTGTCTAAATTGTTCACCTACAAATATTCTATTGTTATTATGGTATAAATTTCCTTTTGTGGGAATTTTAGTCACTGTATATATTAATTCAAAGGCAGAATTATCAGCATCTTCACTTAACAGCTCACTTGAAGAGAAGAAGTAAGACTCATTATAAGAAACAGTAATTTGATTATTATTAACTAAGTAAGGAGCGTTTAAAGCTACAGAGGAACATATTTCTAAGTCTACAGATTCAATTTTACCTCCTGAACCAGGGACCTTATCTTCGATTCTTAATATCCAATTACCTTGAATATTCTCTCCATTAAAATCTGAAAGATTACCGCTAGGTTGTAACGAATTTCCATCATCATAATTGCACTTAAAGAAAGTACCCTCATCATCAAAGGTTACGTTAATTGACTTCTGAACAGGACATTTTTGATCTACTAGAGTAACGCTAGTGGATAGAGGAGAGATTAACGATATCACTAGATCGTTAACTCGTTCATGTTCACCAGTAAATGAAACGTTGATATCATCTAGAGGAACATTATCAGTAACAAGAATTGGAATGTCAACTGTGGGAATCCCGGAACCTGAAATATTTTTAGGTAAATTAATAGCTGAAGAAACACCACAAGACTGGACCAATGTACTTAAAGCTCTGGTCTCACTAAACTCTCCCTGACCGCATGAATTAATAGGAGCTATCCTATAATAATAGATCGAAGACTTTTCCAACGGTTGTGGTAAATTCAATTGTGTAAAAGAAGTATACTGTTCAAAGTAGAATTCCGAGTCAGGATCAAAAGAAGGACTGCTACAAATTTGGAAAAAATACTCTTGAGCATTAATACTTGCATTCCATTCAAATGGAGGTAAGGTAGATACACCTACAGATTCTGAATCAGGACTGACAATATTAAAATCAGAAAAATCGGTACCAATGGTTTTTACTTTTACATCTCTATAGAGGGTATCCTCATTTTCACTTATTATTCTTACTCTTATCTCATAGTCGTTGACGAGGTCCTTTTGTTCAAAATTTAGAGTTAAGGTCGTTTCTCCATTAGGACTTACCGAGCTTTCAGAAAATTCTGCATTTACTCCTGAAGGCAACTCAGGAACATCAAAAGACAAATCAGAATTAAATCCATTGATGGCTTCGGTTGTAAATGTATAGCTTGCTTCATTTGGTAAGCAAATGGTCTTGATATCGCAGATTGTAGAAACAAAAACAACTGGAGATTGAGGTTCTAATATTTTAAAGTCCCTATCAGAAACATCAAAGTATATACTGTTTGAAGCTTTAATTAGGATTCTTCCCTTAGCAGTAGTCCAGTTTGGCAAAACAACTTTTTCCGCTCCATCATTGGGTGTATTACAAGCCAACAATTCCAATCCGTCCATTTCTCTCTCTGGAACTAAAGCCCCATTATCTGAAAAATAAATATCTACAAACTCAGTATTGATCGGAGCTTGGTCTGTACCAGCTACATTCCACGTAACCTCTATTTCTTCACCTATAGGAAATTCTGCGATACTGTTTGGATAGGTAACCTCAAAAGGCTCGCCAGTATCATGGGCATAAAAGCTTATGTTTTCCCATTCTGCATATCCACCTTCCGGATTATTATCTCTCACCACAAAATTGAAGTCCAGATCTCTGGTCTGATTAGGTAGAACTTCAGTTCTACTAATATTATTATTTAACAAAGTTATTTTACTTGGGAAAACCCTATAGTTATTACTTGAAGGTTGAAAAACCCTAAACAAGGGGGCATTTCCAACAGGAGAACCTAAATTGACGATAGGACCTGTGTTAATTTGTTCCCAGGAATAAGTAAGATTATCTCCGTTTTCGTCCGTAGCAGAACCTACTAAATAGAAAGGTGTATGAGCGGGAATAAAGAAACCATCCTCGTAGTCTAAAGAAATATCAGGACTTACGTTATTTGTAGCTACTTTAGTCGCACAACCTGATGCTCCTCCAGTTCTTAAATGACTCTCAATCTGTTCCAAAGAGATACTATGATAGAAGTCGTAATTAGTATTCTGAACATTATTTCCTCCACATAAGCCTGCATAGGACATGATAGTACTTCCACTTCCAGGTTCGACTCCAGTATTACTTTCATTACCACCACAATTATTAAAGGTATGTGATGCACTAAATTGATGTCCCATCTCGTGTGAAACAATGGAAACAGTAGTTGGTATCACATTATTATTCGCAAAGCAAGAACAACCACCTGCCTTTAAATTAGGATTACAAAGTGAGCCCAAAAAGGCAATTCCACCCACATCCGTACAACCCACAGTAAAAATATGTCCCAAGTCGTAATTGGAATGCCCTAAGGCTTGATCAACCGTTTGTGTATTAACTGAAATCAATGCTCCTCCAGTTCTGGAGATAGAACTTGGATATGGATCTGTGTCCGGGTCGATGTAAGTAATTAAATCATTGTCATCAATAAGAACAATTCTAAAAGCCAATTCATTTTCGAATATCTGGTTTAATCTATTGACAGAGGTATTGATATCCGATAATGCTAACTCCACCGTTCCTCTTCTTTCTCCCCATTCTCCAGTACATGCGATTGCTGTCTCATACTCGTGAATAGTTACATTGACTCCTCGTGAGCCATCTTTAATTATTGGTTTTTGTTCTAGTAGATGATCCGTCACCCCGCAAGTAGGATGATCATTAGTATTTTTCATAAAATCATCTACATAGTATACTATATAATTTTCGGTTTGACCTTTGACATAAGGATCAATGTATATCTCACCTTTTTCTGTTAGAATAGAAGCTCTAAATCCATAAGGACTTACATCAAATCTAACAATATCACCTGTTTCGTTTACTCCTTTATATGACCTTATATTCGGGTATTTGGCAGCTAGCTTTGGTCTCATCACCGGAGCCTCATAAACCGAAAAACTGCTGATCTTCCCATTAGCCATTGGAATTAGAATGTCTCCTTCTGCTTTGGTAGATATGTCGGTAAGAGATGCTTTAATATTGGTGAAATCCGATTGAAAAACTTTGTATTCTGCAGGAATAATCTCTCTTTCTTCTGCATTTCTCGAGGCTAGATTCTTGTCATTAATTTCTACCCAATTTTGAGCAAAAGAAACACTTGCAAACAAAAGTGTTATGATTAGAGAATATAATTTGGTCATCGTATTATATTTATTGTTGTTATACCAAGATCGGCAAATATAAGTATTGAACTAGTAGTTTAGTAAATTGTTGTTTCTTTTACTCTATAAAATCTAAGTTTTGTCGCTAAGAATTATATTGTTTTGAACATAGAACAAATAAATTTAGTTGGAATTTTATTAGCTATTATTCCTAATTAGCATATATTTGCAATCGCAAAATGGTCGGGTGGCCGAGTGGCTAGGCAGAGGTCTGCAAAACCTCGTACACCGGTTCGAATCCGGTCTCGACCTCAAATTTAAAAGGCAATTAATTGTATATCAATTAGTTGCCTTTTTTGTTTTTTGACAGGTGTAGTTAGTTTTGTTGTATTTGCTGTAAATTCGTGCAAAAGAAGTACTAGTCTATAAAAATCTGGCTTGCGATTCTTCCCTTTTGACTATTGACACTTAAAAAGTATACTCCCCGTGACAGATCAATGATAAAATCTTGATTACTCTTTTCTTTTGAATAATACAATAGTTGACCAGATTGTCCATATACTTGTATATCGATGTCTATCTGAGTATCCATATTCACGGATATGATGTTTCCTCTTTGACTTATGCGATATATACTGTTAGATATTTCATCATTTTGTGTAGAAGATACGAAGTCATCAATTTTTAGTCGATATAATTCTCTACCAACAGTGGAATCCAAGTTATATAAATAGTACAGAAAACCATCTTGGATCCCTATTGGAATAACGGAATTAATTTCATTTGAACTCATTGAAAAGGAGTATGCTTCTCTCATGGTTCCATCTTCAAGATTTATAAGTTGAATAACAGGATCAAAAAGGTTTGACGTTCCGTCTACAATTACTCCATAATTTTGATAAGTGATCATATTAGAGTAGTAGTTTTCAATCTCTCCTAAATTGGTAAATTCACCAGTATTATCATCATAGTACATGATATAAAATGGTCCAAAAATACCGTGATCAGAAACAATGAAGGCAATTTTATTTTCATATTGAGCAAATTCTATAATTTCCCCTTGACCAGCGGTGTTATTGGTCCTTTCGTAAAATAATTGAGACTCTGAAGGGTTTCCATTGATCAAATAATAACCTTCACCACCAATCCAAGCAATATTCTTTTCTTCATCAAAGTCTATGGTTCTCCTAGATATTCTGTTTTCCCCGTTGATGGACAACCTTATTAAATCATTTTGATCTGATCTATATATATACATTCCTTCGTAGTCATCATCGTCATTTAATGAAAACATGATTCCGTTTTCTACTTGACCTAATCCATAACCATCTGTATGGAATCCGGTTTCTTCCGTAACAGCAAGGAGTGTACTGCCCGATTCATTAATATAGTATAATTCAAACTCATAATCTCCATTCTTTTTTAGATAAGCCACTCCGTCCAGATATTGACTATAATTGTAAGAAGCATCCAAATAAATAAAACTGAACCAGGCTCCCTCCATTACCAAGCTGTGTTCTCCACCGGTAGTTCTATATGCACTACCAGCATATGTGTAATATAAAGCTCCATCTCGACCAATAATGAATCCTCTTGGATTGGAACTAGAACCATCTTCGACCTTAAACGCAATTTTAGTTCCTTCTTCGCTACCATCCGTTTCCCAAACGGCATATGAGTCAGGTGTATCTTTAGCTGAAAAATAGACTTTTCCGTTATAAGCTATATAACCAGAAGGGTTACTATCTTCACTTCCTTCTATTATATCTTTCAATATTGTAAATACGCCATTTTTAACCACGGCAGGCTCCCTACCTACATCTGTACCATCCAGAGAAAGAATAATACTCGTACCCACATAAGCAGATTCACTTGAATAAAAACTACTTTCAGCACCCTGATTATAATCTATAAATAATTCTGGTGTTTGAGAGTACAGTGGAAAGGCCGTAGTAAAAATAAGGAAACCGATAAGAATGAATTTACGCATAGTTTTTGATTGCTAAGGTATCATTTTATGTGTTATTTAAAAACTTGGATTTGAGTTTTATACATTTCTAAATAATGTATAATGGGGTAAGAGAAATGCTTTTTATCCAAAGACTTCAAATATTCTTAGTACCACTAAAATGACGACTACTACCAATAGACGATAAGACCATAAGTTGGCATTTTCCCATTTAGCGGCAAAGTTGACCGCGGTGGCAGCTCCCAGTATCTGACCTGCAGCCATAAGAGAGCCTACTTTCCAGTCAACCAATCCGTTGAAATGAAAAATAGGAATAATAAGAACTGTAAACAATGCCACGACTACTAGTTTAATTGAGTTAGCCGACATCATGTCATATTTAGCAAGAAGTACCAAAATAGCCAAGAATAAGACCCCCATACCCATTTGTATAAATCCTGCGTATACACCTAGTAGAAAACTTAAGGGATAAATATAAATAGGTAACGAAGTGACTTCAGAGGTGGGACGTATCCACCTTGAGGGTTTTATCAATATTACAATGAGGATAAAAAGCATCATGTATTTATATACCGTCTTAAAATGTTCATTGCTAATATTGACCGCTAGATAAACACCAAGAAAGGCACCTAGAATGGTAACAGTAATTAATAGATTACTTTTGCCAACATTAAAAAACCCTTTTTGCTTAAATTTTAAAATTCCGGTGATAGATTGGAATAGAACACCAATTCGATTGGTTCCGTTAGCTATATTAGGTGCTAAGCCTACCGCCTCGGTTAGGATACCAAGAGTAATAGCACTTCCGTTGCCGGCAAATGTATTGACAATACCGGCAAGAAACCCTCCTAATAACACTAAAATGATCTCATAAATACCCACAGCTATTCAATATCTTGGCATAATTCTATCAATACTCCATGAGTGTCTTTAGGATGAACAAAACAAACCCATTTATTGTCAGCTCCTTTTTTAGGCTCTTCATTGAGAATCCTAAATCCTTTAGAAGCAAGTCTTTTCATTTCTTTTCTAATATCCTTAACCTTAAACGCAATATGATGAATTCCCTCTCCCTTTTTTTCAATGTATTTTGATATTACTCCATCGACACTCGTTGAAGCTAAGAGTTCAATTTTATTTGGACCCACCTGAAAAAAAGAAGTGATGACTTTTTCAGAAGTTACCTCCTCTCTTTTATATGGAGACTTTCCTAATAAAGCTTTATATACTTTTTCAGCTTTTTCTAAGTCCTTTACAGCGATACCAATATGTTCTATTTTTTTCATCTCTTAATTTTATGTCTTTTAAAGGCCAGATGGAACTGATAAATATTCATACCCTTGAGTGCAAATAATTCTTTGCGTGCTTGTTTATTTTTATCTTTTAGATTAAAAATATACCGTTTTGATAGATTAACTCCCCGTCGGTGTATATCTCTCCACCGTCTTTCATATTTGAAATCATGTCCCAATGTATAGTGGATTTATTTTTTCCTCCTGTTTGAATATAGGATTGCCCTACGGCCATATGAATGGAGCCACCGATCTTTTCATCAAAAAGGATGTTTTTGGTTGCTTTTTGAATATTGTAATTGGTCCCGATAGCTACTTCACCAAATCGTCTAGCTCCATCTATGGAAAACACATTGTCAAGGATATCCTGACCTACACTAGCTTCCCACTTTGTGACTTCTCCCTTTTCTACCCATAGGGTTATATCCTGTACATCTTGCCCCATAAATATGGCGGGATAGTCAAAGTGAACTACACCGTTCACGCTGTCTTCGACCGGGCCAGTGAATACTTCTCCTGAGGGCATATTGGTTTTACCATCCGAGTTGATCCAGATTCTACCTTTTACCGAAAATGTTATATCAGTCTTTTTGCTTTTGTATCTCACGAAATCGACGGAATTAAGATGATCAACTATGCGTTGCTGAGATTTTCCTAGAGCTATCCATGCCGCCCTTGGATCGTCTTCGAAAAGTTTACATGCTTTAAAAACAAATTCCTGGTATTCTTCTAAGCTCATATTGGCTTCCTGAGCGGAGGCTTGTGTAGGAAATTGACATAGACTTCTTTTCATTTCGCCAGAAGCGGTTCTTCGAAAATACATTTCATTGACAGACTTATTTGCCATTGATTTGATTTTCTCTTTTCTTCTATCAATATTTTGATTTTCCTTAAGGTTAAAGGGTGCTCGTATGACTAAATATGCATCATAGTTTTCCATTTTATACATAGAAAGTGGATTGACATAATTTAATTGATCTTCATTAGCTTCTTCATAAAATATTCTATTTTGATCTGCAAAACTCATATTTATATCAATGTGTGCTCCGGCTTTTAATCCATAACGATATACTTCTTTAACTAAGGGTTCAGCTAGTATCGAAGTATTAATAAAAAGCTTATCATTAGGTTTTATAAATAGACAATAATCTATTAAAAGTTGAGCGTATTTCTTATAAATATGAGACATAAAGTTGTTTTTTATGCCAACAAAAATAATATTGTAAATCTATTTTACTTAGATACCTTTGTAATAGAAATTAAATTATTGAATGCAAGATATCATATCACCTTATAAAGAACTTATTGATAACTACATATCTAGATTAGAAATACCTAATGAACCCAAGAATTTATATGTACCTGTTAGATATGCTTTGGATAGTGGTGGTAAAAGGTTGCGTTCAGTATTAAGTTTAATAGCAGCAGATGTTTTTGTAAATGATTTGGATATTGTTGTTCCAGCAGCTTCAATGCTTGAGATATTTCATAACTTTTCTTTGGTACATGACGATATTATGGATGCAGCACCTCTAAGACGAGGGGAGGAAAGTGTTTTTAAAAAATACGGAACTAATACAGGCATTTTGTCCGGAGATGTAATGTTGATTTATTGTTATAAATTGATACATGACAACTATGATGCGGAAACGGCATACAAAATATTGGGATGTTTCACTAAAATGAGTATTGAGTTATGTGAAGGGCAACAGATGGATATGGATTTTGAAGAAAGTAATAATGTGGAGATTGGAGATTATATTCAGATGATTACTTACAAAACAGCGGTGTTGATAGCAGCTGCATTGAAAATAGGAGCGATTGCTGCCAAGGCTAGCGAAATGGCTCAACATCATTTATATCACTTTGGTATGAATATAGGTATAGCATTTCAAATCCAGGATGATATACTGGATGTCTATGGAGATCCTAAAGTAGGAAAGGTTAGGGCAGGTGATATAATCAATAACAAAAAGACATATCTTTATTTAAAATCACTCGAACTAGCCAATGATTCGCAACGAAAATTGTTGGAAAGGTTATTTGCAGAAAAAACGCTTGCGAATACAAAGGAAGATAAGATAGAGCAAGTCCTTCAAATTTATAACGACACGCACGTTAGAATTCATGCACAGGAGTTAATGAATACCTATAGAGATTTGGCATTTTCTCACTTAGAAGCGATAAATATTGAAGAAAAATATAAATCATCTTTGAAAACTCTCGGTAATTATATTTTAGAAAGAAAATATTGATATGTTTCGAACAATTGTTTTCGTTTTTACAGGAATGTGGTTGGTTTCATGTGACACTCAGGAAGTTGCGGATTTAATCATTACCAATGGCAATATTTATACGGTAGATACTATTAATCCAAGGGTGGAATCTGTTGCTATAAAGAATGGAAGGATTGTTTTTGTAGGCGATAACGAAGAATCT
Organism: Saprospiraceae bacterium; assembly: GCA_965230495.1. Lineage (GTDB taxonomy): Bacteria > Bacteroidota > Bacteroidia > Chitinophagales > Saprospiraceae > JACJYM01. The sequence continues at coordinate 3,525,466 of OZ246004.1, forward strand.
CTAAAATTTAAAGGAGAGAATACTCAACTTATAGACGCTGAGGGGCAATTTGTTATGCCAGGATTTATAGAAGGACATGGACATTTCTCAGGATTAGGTTATAGTTTGATCAATCTAAATTTTTTGAAAACTAAAAGCTGGGAGCAAATCGTCGATATGGTGGACAAAAAAGTGAAGACTATTCAGAAGGGAGATTGGATAGTAGGAAGAGGGTGGCATCAGGAGAAGTGGGATAGCTTACCTTCAGAACAATATGATGCTTATCCTGTACATACTGGTTTAAGTAAAGTGTCACCCGATAACCCTGTTTTATTATTTCATGCAAGCGGACATTCCTTATTTGCCAATGAGCAGGCCATGAATATTTTACAAGTGACGAAAGAGAGTAATGATCCTGCAGGAGGTAAAATTATTAGAGACCAAAATGGTCAAGCAACTGGAGTTTTTGAGGAAACTGCGATGAAGCCATTTAGAAATTACTATGATTCTTTGCGACTGACTTTGACACCTGAAGAAGAATTGAAAGAATGGAATAAAGCAATTCAATTGGCGCAACAGGAATGTCTAAGAAAGGGTGTTACTTCTTTTCAGGATGCTGGATCAAAGTTTCATGAACTGGATAGGTATCTAACGATGGCAGAAAAGGGCGAATGGGATGTGAGAATGTGGGCAATGGTTAGACATACTTATGATGAAATGAAGGACAGCCTGCAACAATACATTCAAATAAATAAGGGAGATCATTTCTATACTTGTAATGCTATCAAATCAGAGGTAGATGGAGCCCTTGGAGCATTTGGAGCATGGTTGCTCCAATCCTATAATGATAAACCAGGATTTGAAGGACAGAATACCACAGATATATATGAAGTAAAGAAAATTGGAGAATTGGCGAAGGAAAATGATATGCAGTTCTGTGTCCATGCTATTGGGGATAGAGCAAATAGGGTAGTCGTAGATGTATATGAAGGATTGTTAGGTGCGGAATTAGAAAGCGATCATCGATGGCGAATAGAGCATGCCCAGCATTTGGATCAGGCAGATATCCCAAGAATAGCCAAGGATGGAATCATAGCCTCTATGCAAGGTGTACATTGTACGTCTGATGCTCCTTTTATAGAAAAGAGATTGGGCAAGGAAAGGAGTCAATATGGAGCTTATGCGTGGAGATCATTGTTAGATGCAGGCGTTATCATAGCCAATGGTACGGATGCTCCGGTAGAAGATGTTGATCCCATTCAGAACTTTTATGCCTCTGTAACCAGGAAAAGAATGGATGATGGTATGGAGTTTTATACAGATCAGAGTATGACGAGGGAAGAAGCCATATTCTCGTATACATTAGCCAATGCGTATGCTGCTTTTGAGGAAAAGGACAAGGGAAGTCTATCTGTTGGCAAGCTTGGGGACGTAGTTGTTTTGTCAAATGATTTGATCAATTGTTCTGAACAAGATATTTTAAAAACCGAAGTATTATATACAATAGTGGGGGGAGAAATAAAATACGATGCTTCGATAAATTAACAACACGTTAACCTGTTTTTAGTAACAATAGAATGTTTAATTTTGTCAATAGCATAAAGGAATAGTATGAAGAGAATGTTACCTATTTTAATCAGCTTGTTTGTTTCTACTTTTGCCATGGGCCATGTTATGATATTCAACATTGACAATGATCCGGCAGCTAGGAAAATATTGGAGAAATTAAAACAGAAGTATGATGCCTATGCTAGCATGGAGATTAAGTTCGAATTAGAGCTTGACTTGCCAGATCAAGATAAGCAAATTCAAAAAGGGAAAATTATACAGAGTGGAGACAAATTTTCTCTTGATACAGAAGATTATGATATGTACTGCGACGGTTCAAGTGTTTGGTTATATAGTGAGTTGAATCAGGAAGTGCAGATTAATGATGCAGATTTTGAGGACTCCGATGAAATTATGTCTCCTAAGGACTTTATGAAGATTTATGAGTCAGGGGATTATGAGTACACTATTGTTGGCGAAGGCAAAGAAAATGGAAAATCGGCAACTTTTATTGAGTTTAAACCGTTAAATGAATACAGCGAATATGCAAAGATTAGGCTCGCTGTTAAGAAATCTACACCGGAAGTTTTATCCTTGAAAGTTTTTTCTAAAGATGGATCGAGATATAAATTTTCAATTTTATCTTTGATGGCCGATAAGAAATATGACCATTCGGTATTCGTTTTTGACACAAAAGCTCATCCGGATGTGTTTGTAGAAGATCTGAGAATAGAGTAATAGAACCAATTATGTTTCTCAGTTTACCAACCTAGCGATTCTTAATTAAATTAGGAATCGCTATTTTTTATTTAATCCGATTGCACGGATTGATTCCAAAAACATTCTGACATCATTGAAGGACACGGATTTGTCTGAAAAATAGGAACTCGCTTTTTCAACCTCTCGTTCGTCGGCATTGAAATGGTTCAATATATTTACCAAATGCATTTTCATATGACCTTTTTGAATACCCGTAGTTATAAGAGAACGGACAGCAGCAAAATTTTGAGCCAATCCTACACTAGCAATTATTTTCATTAACTCTTCGGCTGAAGGATTTCCTAACAATTCTAGACTTCTTTTTGCTATGGGATGAAGTTTTGTAAGTCCGCCGACCGTGCCCACGGCTAAAGGAAGATCAACCCAAAATTTGAATGTACTGTCATCGATACTACAATGACTTAAACTTGCATAAGAACCATTTCTACTGGCATAAGTATGCCCACATGCTTCGATAGCTCTAAAATCATTTCCTGTAGCCAATACTACGGCATCTACACCATTATAAATTCCTTTATTGTGGGTTGTTGCTCGATAGGGATCAAGATGTGCAATACGGAGAGCTTGATAAAATTTTTGAGCAAATTGTTCCGCACCCATCCCATTGGGAAATGAGCCTAACTCATTTATGGAACAGCTTACCTCCGCCTGAACTAAACAATCAGGCGTATAATTCGACAAAATACACATAATAATATCTGAGTCATATCCTTTATTGGCAAAGAACTTTATCATTTCCTTTCCAAAAGATTCCAATATAGAATTGATGAAATTAGCACCCATTGAGTCACAGGTTTCAAATTCTGCTCGCAATTGAAATAGATTAGGTTCTTTTTCACTGAAATCAACGAAATCTATTTTTTTTAAACCGCCACCTCTTTTTTCCATATTGGCAGTCAAAGGTTTGACGGTTTCAATCAGGTGAATTTCTAACTCTTTACTGTGTGCTAATAATTGATCAAAACTTCCTACAAATGAAAAATGTACTTGCCCTATTTTTCTTGTTCCTAATATTTGAGCTTTGAACCCCCCTCTGGACATCCAGAACTTGGCTGCCGCTGCGGCAGCAGCTACTACACTACTTTCTTCTATTACCATCGGCACAGCATAAGCCTTGTCATTGATGAGAAAATTGGGAGCTATTCCGTAAGGCATAGGGAAATTGGATATGGTGTTTTCACTAAATCCGTCTAAAATCTTTTGTTGAGCTTTATCAGAATGCCAGTACGAAGCTAGTTCCTTCATAACGATCTCTGGGTCTTTGAAAAAGTTTTCAACTATCCATTTTATCTTACCTCTTTTCGAAAGTTTCGAAAATCCACTTATTGTTTTGTTTTTCGACATGTAGATCAGCGTTTTACACTCAGAAATTGATACGCAGCAGTATAGCCGTTTATTTGGGTCTCAATAAATGATTGAAGAGCTTCATAAGATTCCAACGCTGGTTTTAAGAAAGCTGATGCCTGAGCATAAATTGCATTAAACTTGGACTTATTTATTAGATAATAGCCATCTAAGAAATTCTTAATTCCACCACTAATAATGAGCTGATTACATGATATGTGGTTAGATCGATGCAGAATCTCATTAGTAAAATTAACCATTTCTTCCGCACTATGTCCCACTTGAAACAGAGGTGCTAGATTTTGATATTTGTCAACATCAGACCGAAGCAATTCTAGCTTAGAGAAATTAGTGCCTCCATGTGCACCAAATTCAAGTGCTTCAATAGGGAGTTCCAATAAGGATTTTAAGCTTTCAGGGCCCATGCCTTGGCCGACTTCTTTTACGATGATTTTAACACCTAAATTGAGAACATCACTTATCAGATCAATTGGAGAAATAAAATATCGATCGCCTTCCGGCTGTAACCATTCTTGGAGAGGATTGATATGTATTATAAGCCCATCAGCATCTAATTTATTTATTAGTCCCTTTATAACTTCCAATTGTTTATCTCTTACCAACTCTTCTATTTGAGCTACACCTAGGTTAGCGTATAGAGCTTGGTCGCCTATATGTTTTCTTACATCGAAATCTTTGATTCTCTCATTTGAAAAAAGAAGGCTTCTACATGATCCTAAACCCATGCCCAATCCATATTCTTTACAAGCCTTGGCCAGTTTTGTATTAATGGAGGCAGCCATTTGGGTACCTCCTGTCATACTTGATATCCAAATGGGATAAGAAAAGGTTTTGTCTAAAAATTCAAAAGATTGAGGAGGGGTTTTCGGATGTCCTTTTAAAGCGGGTTCATAATAAAAGTGATTATTGATTTCACTTTTCTCAGTTTGAGAATCAAATGCCAATTGAATATGGTCCATTTTTCTGACTGATGCATTTGGATCGTTATTTTTTCGGGAATCTTTGCTCACCTAACATAATTATGATTCAAAAATAATAAATGACCTAAACAATGTGTGTTTGAATGTCTACTTTGTTTTTTAAACTGGACACTTCATTGTATCTTGGATATTTTCAAATTACAGATTCGATTATTATTAATAAGAGTTGGGATTATGGTGTTTATAATCCTATACCAGAGTATATTGAAGTTCCTCAAGGAAGAATGATCAGAAAATTAAAAATATTTAATAAGTACGACTTTATAAAGTACAAAAACAAGGAAAGGAAAAAACGCAAAAAGGAATAAAACTTATTCCTTCACCAACACAGCATCTTCTATCCGATACATCAACCTATTGATGTCTGTGGCATTGAGATGTAAAATTCCCTTCAAAATAATTGGTTCAGCAGTATATTTCACCCCTTCAGTGGCCAACACTTCCATCACAGTCTCAGGTCCAGCTCCACCACAGAAAAAACACATATTATATGGAAAAGCAGAGAATATAAACTCCTTGTGTGAAGCGTATCCCTCTACTGGAATAATGTATCCTTTAACAGTAATTTCTTTTCCTTCCAATGCTTTCACTGGCTCGCTAAATACGGGTTTATCAACTTTGAAACCCATCAGCTCATCATAGTCCTTCTTATAGCTGATTTTAGAAAGGGTCTTCCAGATATAGGGACTATCATTTTGAGCACTTGAGTTAAAGCAAGAAAATAGGAATAGGAACAAAAATATATTTCTAATATTCATGAATATCAATTTACTAGAGTTGCATTTTCAAGGGTGTACATTAGATTATTATCGTTATTTTCATTAATTCTGAGTATACCTTTAACCAGAATTTTATCATCACTGTATGGCACTTTTTCACCTCCATGCATAAAAACCTGCATTGCGGTTTCAGGGCCTGCCATTCCACAAAAGAAACACATGTTTTGCGGGTATTTTGACAACATAAAATGGCTTTGTTCTTTTTTCCCTGTAAGAGGAATAATATATCCTTTTACTTCTATTTCTTTTCCCTCAAGTGTTTTTACGATAGGGTTGATAGTTGGCTTTTTTATTTCTATACCAAAGGCGGGATCATACTCTGAAGTAAAAGTCACCATTCCTAGAGTACCCCATGTATCCTGAGAAACTACCGCAGTAATCAGAAGAAAATTAAGAAATAAACAAAATGTAAGCTCGAAAACCTTTTTCATATATCGGTTAAACGTAAATATTTTCAAGAAGTTTCCTTATATCTATTCAACTTTATTACTTAAAGTTTCATTAATGTCAGTATTGCTGGCTTGCCAGGCTGGAATAAAGGCACTAATCACGCCAATAAGTAATGATATACCCGCTAATAACCATTCAACTTTTAAAAACTGAGTTCCTGTAAAAGAGTATCTAAAATCAGATTTTAAATATTTTGCTGCATATTCCATTCCGAGATGACTAATAATGGTACCTATTAAGTAACCTATTATAGCTAAAATAATTCCTTCTAAAAGAACGAGAATAAAAAGTTTCCACTTCTTGCCCCCCATTACTCTAAGAAGAGCAAGTTCATATTTCCTTTCTTTAAGAGATTTGAATAGGGATAAGAAAATACTTATGGCTGATACCAATGCGATCAGTATAGCCAGGATATTTAATGTCCCTGTACCTACCCCCACCATATTATTTAACTTGTTGATTTCATAAGCGGGAGACGCGGCTTGAAGCTTAGTGTTTTCATTGATCATACGAGGCATGTTAAGAGCCTGTATATTGGTTTTGCTTTTATATTTTATTAGGATAGATGTAATTTGCTCCTCAGGATGATTCAATAAATCTAAGTTACTATTATCGTGTTTATGATCATGCCCCTCATGGTCATGATTGTGATGACTATGATCGTGATGTGTATGTTCTTCATGATCGTGGTCGTGGTTTTCGTGATCATGACTTTCTTCATGATGATGTGCATGATCTCCATGATCATGATCTGAGTGGTCGTGTTCTTCATGATCATGTCCTTCTGCCATCATATCATGAGAATGAACAGACCAAATGGAAGATGTGTTGGTCAAAATAAGTTGATCTAAAACCGTTCCAGAAGCTTTCAGTATACCTACCACCTTAAAGGAAGCGTGATCGTGAGCAAGGTCTTCATCGTGATCAAAGCCATGAGAAGAAACGAATGTATCGCCAAGCTTAAGATTGGTATCATCAGCAACAGCTTTTCCAACAACAACCTCTAATTCATGTCTCCACAATTGTCCCTTTTTTACAGAAGCACTATAAAGATCAAGTATTTCATGATTTGTTCCTATTATTCTATACGACTTATAGTTGTCGCCGAGAGATAGAGGAATAGCCATTTTAATAAGTGGATGCTTTGGGTTAAGGAATGCCTTTGCTTCATCAATTTGAATATTTCCAGTAGGAGCATCGATATGATACATTGAGGATAGTATTAACTGAAGGGGACTTCCCTTTGCACCTATAACTAAGTCTATATCTGCAAGATTGGCTTCAAATTTTTCTTTCAGTTGATGATTGAACTGGAGCAGAAAAGAGATTAATCCGATACCCAAAGCAAATAATATGACACTAAGAACCATCCCTAAAGGATTGGCAATAATGTTTCTCCATGCTAATTTGAGTAAGCTCATGAAACAGATTTTTTACTTAGTTCTACAGTTAGAATATTCATTTCTTTGAGTCGATTGTCATGCGTTACAACAATTAATGCTGTGTTATATTGTTTCGCTTGGTTCTGGAGTAGGTGCATGACTGCTTTACAGTTTTCATCATCTAATGCTGAGGTTGGCTCATCGGCTAAAAGAATTTTCGGGCGATTTACTAAGGCTCTTGCTATGGCAACTCTTTGTCTTTCTCCTTGAGATAATTTATGAATCCTTTTATTCGCTTTTTCTCCAATATTAAGTTGGTCTAAAAGATTTTGACATGCCGACTTATCCACCGGATTGCCCGCCATGCTTTGGGCTAAAATTAGGTTTTCAATTACATTTAAGGACTTAACAAAGTGATTCTGCTGAAATACTATACCAATGTTTTTACCTCTGAAAGTATCCAATGCACCAGAAGATAGAGAAGTCATATCTTGGCCATTTATTTCAATTTTTCCGTTTTTTGGTTTCATTAATCCAGCCAACAGATGTAGTAATGTGGTCTTACCTACACCACTTTGCCCTAAAAGAAGTAAAGCATTGTTACTTTCACAACTAAAATCAGGAAAAGTGAATGCATTTCCATTTTTATATTTGTACGAAAGATTTTCAGTTCTAAGCATCTAAAAATTTAAGCTTGCCAAAAATAGGAATAAAGAGTTAGTCGTCATAAAATTCGTTTCTATATTAAGACTTATTTTATGTAAAAGAGCATTTCTTTCAAGTTGGAAACCTTTTCAAATATTATTTTAGCAATGTATGAGAAATAAGACAATGTTATCCTTTATTGTGACAGTTTTGTTTATTGCGTGTAGGCATGATAACGTTTCTATCAATCGGAATCAGGAATTGAGTTACAAAGCAATGGTAGTCAGTGCCAGACAAGAAGCTTCTGAAATCGGAGTGGAAATTATGAAAGCTGGTGGTAATGGGTTTGATGCCATGGTGGCTACTCATTTTGCTCTAGCCGTATGTTATCCTTATGCTGGGAATCTAGGTGGTGGTGGATTTATGGTATATCGATTAGAAAATAGTGATTATGGCTGTTTAGACTTTAGAGAAGTAGCACCACAAGCGGCGACAAGAGATATGTATCTGGATGAAGATAACAATTATATCGAAAATTCGAGTGTATTAGGTGGCTTGGCGGCAGGTATCCCAGGATCAGTAATGGGTATTTTGACGGCACATAAAAAATATGGACTATTGCCTCTTGCAAAACTAATAGAACCAGCCATTAAACTTGCTCGAAATGGTGTCATAGTGACTGATTATCAAGCTAGGATGCTTAACAAATATAGTGGCAAAATGAAGAGTTATCATGTGAAATCACCTTTACTTAAAGAAGGTGAATGGTATGCACGAGATACTATATTTCAACCTGAATTAGCTACTACCTTGGAAATGATAGCCAGTCATGGAACTGAGGCCTTTTATAAAGGTGAAATGGCACAAAAATTAGTTGAAACTGTGAATCAACATGGAGGAGTTTTTTCTCTCGAAGATTTGGCTTCATATAAGTGTCTCTGGCGGGAACCTGTTCTCTCTAATTACCATAATTTCAAGATTATATCAATGTCATTGCCAAGTAGCGGAGGTATTTGTCTAGTTCAAATATTGAATATGCTAGAAGATTTTGCAATAGATTCGCTTCAACACAATAGTAGTGAATATATTCAATTATTAGTGGAGGCAGAAAGAAGAGCTTATGCTGATCGAGCTCATTGGTTAGGTGATGAGGATTTTGTTGAGGTTCCGGTCAAACGTTTGATGGATGAATGTTATTCGAGGGAGAGAATGTCTGATTTTAGATGGAATATCGCTGGGTCATCAGATAGCGTTTCCCATGGAGTACTAATGGAATCAGATGAGACTACACACTATTCTATAGTAGATCAATTTGGAAATGCTATTAGTGTAACTACTACGATCAACGGTGCCTATGGATCAGGTCTTTATATACCTGAGTTAGGATTTTTGATGAATAATGAAATGGATGACTTCTCCGCTAAGCCCGGACAAGCGAACATGTATGGATTGGTCGGTAACGAAGCCAATGCCATTGCTCCAGGAAAAAGAATGCTGTCTAGTATGACACCCACGATTGTCGAGAAAAATGACTCACTGTATATGGTATTGGGAACACCTGGAGGGTCCACTATTATCACGAGTGTATTGCAGACAATTTTGAACGTGGTAGAATATGATATGACTATTCAACAAGCTGTAGATGCTCCACGCTTTCACCATCAGTGGTTACCTGATGAAATCCTACTGGAACCAAATAAGTTTGATAATACTATTATTAGAGAATTACATGATAAGGGTTATCGTACTATGATAAGAGAAAATAAAATACTGGGAAAAATTGATGCTATTCTAGTGGATTCATTAGGGAACTTACACGGAGGAGCAGATAGACGAGGCGATGATTATGCAGAAGGTTGGATTGAATAGAACTATGAGTCGATACCCAACCATCTCAAAACATTATCATACCAAATGTGGTCTTTTTCCTGCTCAGAAATTATGTTTTCCTTGACAGCTTCATCTATTACCTGACCTGGATAAAAGTCACCAAAATCTATTTCACCGAGTGGGTAAGGATTGTCAAGGCCCGCAACTACTTGAGACGACTTACTCCTTTTAACAAGAGTTTCAAAGCTTAGAACATCATGAACTATACTGTCAAAGTAAATATTGGGATGTTGAACGTATTTGAAAGGGTTTGAAGCATCTCTGAAGAGATCCGGTCTTCCTAAAAATCCTCTTTCTCTTCTGCCTAAATTGATTTGGCCGAATTGATTACCATGAGCATAGCATACTCTAATGTTTGGGTATTTTTCAATAAAATCTAACGAGGTGAAAAAATGATAATGATCCGCAGTTTGGGCACACATCCATATTAGATGAAATCTCCAAAACTGATCAGGCAACGTTATAAATTTTGGAGCGTCATATGGGTGAAATTCAATTGCCAGGCCATAATGATCTGCCATCTCATAGATAGGAGCTAAGTCCCTATCGGCAGTAGATATCCACTGGCCATCTTCACGCAAATAGTGTGTAGGTAAGCACAATAATTTCAATCCTGCATCCTCGACACAACGTCTAATCTCACTTTTTGCCAGCTCCATATGTATAGGTTGTATAACAAAACCACCAATAAATTTATCAGGGTAATCTGCTTGAATCTGTGCATTAAAATCATTTTGAAATTTGGTCGCTAATTCAGTATTAGCATAGGAGTATCCATTACAATATAATTGTGAGAGTGTGATAATCACTTCCTTATCAATCTGAAAGGAATCCATCCACTCCAACTTCTTATCCAAAAAGAAGGAAGGGCTTGTTACTGGTCTTTTCCAATTTTTTTGATACATAAATTGACGATCGTCATCTACCCAGAATATTTCTTCATCCTTCAGTTTTTGTGGTATCTGTTCCGGATAGGGAAGCAGATGACTATGAGCATTAATCCTGGTTTTCAAATCGTCAATTATTATAATTATTGGAAAAGATAATTAAAAATTTAAGAAACGAATACGTGAGGTTTTATGAATTTTGACTAATCAGAATTTTCTTAAGTATCGAACTCCAAGAAAGATTTTCTATTATGTCTTTTCGACTAGTTGATTTGGTAATTAATGAGCTCTTATATTGATGGACCAGATTTTTCAAATTGATAGGGTTATCGCTTTCGTCGTGTTGAAAAGCATAAGAAGTAGAGCCTAGGCCAAGATCTATTCCAGAGTATATAAATGGGATACCTCGCACCAAATATTCTCGATGTTTTAAAGATGAGGAATAGTTTAACCCTATCCTATGCATAGCTAATTTTCCAACCGCTAGGTGATGAGAATTAAACAAATTATCTAGTTCTTGTCCGTATAACTCTCCTTTGAATTGAACATTTTGCACTAGAGGTCTTGCTAATTCTTTCAAGTTGGATAACTCGGGGCCATTTCCTACGATGGTTAATTTTACTATTGTAGAAGGATTGTTTTGATAATAATTAATTAATCCTTCTATTATCCTATCTATGCCAAACCAATTCCACAATCCCCCCACTGCCAGTAACCGTAGTTCGTTATTAAAAACAGGTGTTTTACGGAGCGGGTAAAGGTGAGGATCGATACCATTTTGAATATTGATAACAGGAATGTTGAATACCTTTGTCTCTGATCCAAAATGCACCAAGCGATATACGTATTTATAGAGTTTCTCTCTATAATAGTGATCGATCCATGTAATCAGTTTTCCTAATCCGCCTCTTTTCTCCATGTCGTAGGGGTAGGTGGGTAACTCAATGAAAATCTTTGAACGGGAATTTGAATATTTGACCTTTCTTAAAAAATCTATAAAACTGGGAGTACTCATAGGATACCTGATATACAACATGTCATATGATTGAATATCTATTGATTTTAAGATGTCTTTAAATAGATTTTTGAAAAAATACCACTTAGTTTGAGGAGAATCAGAGAGGTTTTTGGATAGTATTTTCTTGTCATTCAAATAGATTCCATCTTGATATAAGTGTAGTAAATCTGTCTTATATCCTAACTGTTGAAATCCTTTCTGTTGACCCTGTAATTTGGCTACAATTCCTTTCTCTGTAGGGTGATCAAATCTAATTCGTGCTATCATTAGGATTTTCATATTAGAGGTTTCGTTTAGCAAAATCCAAAATCTTTTTATAAAACCTGCTTAAGTCAATATTCATGTCATTGAAATGATCAAAAGCCGAATTATGAAAAATGCAATTTATACGAGTATTATTGGTATTTATTTCAAGAAAATCTGTCAAAGCGGAATAAGCCTTTCTTTCATTAAATTTAAATATTTGCAGCAATGTAGAATCCATAATTATCGGAGGATCCTCTGTTAAGGAACTGCATGATTCTGATTCAAAATCATATAGGAAATATTTGAACCCTGTTCCACAACGAAAACCATAGTGATAGTTAAAGCCCAAACTAGAATCTTCCTTGATACCTGCAGCGATGAGGGCATGAATAGTTTGAGGAAAGTGAAAATGCAAATAATGTTGTCTAGATATAGATATTTTAAAATCCACAAAAGATTCTAATTCTCTGATCTCAGAGAGAATAAGTTTTTCATTTTGCCAGGAAGTATAGGAGGGATGAATACCAATGGCATAATTTTGTAATAATGCATGATTGATAAATTTGAGAAGGTCTCCTTTCTTTGGTTTTACATTGGCGTCATATTTATGAATATCAGACATCAAGAAGTATATCTTCTTTTCAATACTTAGATCAACTAATAATTGGGAGTAATTCATGTAGGGTTCGTTTCCTTGCTTGTAATTGGTCAGGACCTGACCAAGTCTTTTGAAGGATTTATAGTAGATTAAGTTTTTGGCTAAGGTTTTTATTAGATTCCAAGGGTTATTGTATTTATAGAGATGATCAATATCATGCGTTATGCAAATGGATGAAGGGGTTTTGTCAACTACGATATCTAATGTATTTAAAACACACAAGACGAGAATATCTACTTGGGGTCTTAGTTGTAGTTTGTTTTTTACTAGAAATTGGTTTTCTTCCTTCATCGCATCCCACTCATCTCGTTCCTTATCATTACAATCGTGTTCTTCATATCGGGTAATGTGAAAAAAGATGGTTTCTATCCAGTCAAAAGCATATTCGAAATCTGAGAAAAAGGACTGAATAGGCTTAGATTTTGGCTCTACACTAAAGAGTTTTTGATCGCCCATACTATATTCATTGGCTACCAGTTTCCTATGATCTTTATTTTCGAATACGTAGGACTGTTTGGGAATAAAAAACTCATCACTATCAGTAGGTGAGCCATAAACTAAGATTTTGTCATAAATCTTTTGATTTTTGTATTCTTCAAAGTGTATTTCTTTTGTATAAGGATGATTATTAAGAAACTCAATAACGTACTTTACTCTTTCGACGTATTTGGCTTTATTTTTAATGGCAATATTCAAAACGTCTATTTAAATCTGTTGAAAGCGTATAGAAGAGACCGCAGAATATTATTACTAGCTTTTTGGAATATAAAGTGAGGAATTGCCTTTCCTCCAAAGGATTCGAAAAAAGGCTGTACTGAGGTTAAAGTACTTCCTTCGAAATCATATTGATCTACTTTTTCAGATGCCACTTTTATAGAGTGCCATAGCAAGAATGGAATAGCCCCACTTGATCTTAACTTGGTATCACCACCCAATAATAGATTATAAGCATATAAGTCATCCCATATTAGAGCATGAGCCGCATGAATACGGTCTGCTTGATCTTTGGCTACCAGTATTTTGAAGTTATTCGGAATAGAATCAAAAAGCCTCTTGACAAAAGATAAGCTCAACCCTAATTTTAATTCTTGCCTTTCAAAACTGTTTTTCACTTGATCATAGATCAAGTTTATGTCACGGACCTGTTCAATACGCAAGTTTTGTTCACCTTTCCGAATTTTGTTTTTCAAGGAAGACTTAAAATTACTGAATGTCAATTCATGGTCCTTAATATTATCCAAGATATATGAGTATGACAGTTTTGTCGAATAATTCCTGTGGATTAAGGGCATGGCGTAGTCAAAACTGTGATGAAAAGAGACTAAAGAATAATGTGAGTCAGGCACTTTGTCTAAAAGATGAGTAATGATTTTATACTTTTTCGAATTCTTTTTCGACTCTTTTAAATCGAGCTCTTTAAGAAAGTAAATACCTTGATAAGGACTGAGTAAAGGATTATAAATAGCGGACAATCCATACTTCGTTTTTTTTAGTATTGGCAAAACAGCAAGTATTTCCGAATTCTCTTCATAAATAGCCATATCCCAATTACCAAAGCTTACAGCTTCCAACCATTCGGGCCAGTAGAAAATAGGAACCTTGGGTTTGTTGTATTCAAATAACGAGATATAAGTCTGCTTATCCTTCATCTAAAGCAAAAATGCCAATTTATTAATTATAATGAATAATAGAATGCAAAAATCTAACTATCTATAACATACTTTACTTCAAAATTGAAAGTTAAATTTAATTGCAGCCCTTTTATTTTCCTTTGATAAAAAATAAAAATCAAGTTTTATAAATATAATGCCTACTGATTAGTGACTTTTTGTTCGGTTTGTACAATTCCTAGTTAGTGAAGTTTACTATAGAATCACAATCTCTTCCTATTGTTATTTAACCCTAAAGGCAACAGCGATATTATCACCTTCAACAGAATTTAGTTTTTTGGTGGAAAAACCATGATTCTCGACGATGGTTTTCCACTGATTATAACTTAGAGTATCGTGTAATTCTATGATGATATTTTCAACTTTGTCAATCCAGTCTTCAATATTTCTAAATAGTATTTCTTCATGCCCTTCGATATCTATTTTGAAGAGATCTATTTTCTCTATTGAATAAATTTTTATTAGATCTCTAATACTGATTGATGAAACGGGTTGCCCTTTGGTTGAAAGATGGTGATTGACACTTAAAGTCGATTTACTAAGGTGTCTAATTCCGGAATGATCACTCAATGCCTTATTGATCAAAGTTTGATTGGGCACATTTTTCTTTAGAAGTTCAAAATTGTAAGTATCCGGTTCCAAACAATATATAGACGCTTTCGGATAAAGGTGCAAAAAAAATAAGCTTGCGAAGCCAATGTGGCTACCAGCATCTACAATAATAGGTTGTTTAGAAACCTTGAATGGGAATTCATAAACCTTATTCATGAATATTTCGTAAAAGGTAGCCAAATCTGGGTTCTTTAGATATAATATAGATACATTCTTTAGACTAAGTTGGAAAACATTATTATTGTGAGGTTTAGTAAACCAACTTCGAAAGAACAATTTAGTTGTTTCAATAAAGAGTTTAGCTTTGGAAGAAAAGCCTTTGCACTCAGTAAGTATAAATTTGATCTTCTGAGTCAGACTCCTAAGATTCATTATTTAACAAGATTCTTCTTCAACAAAACGTTTGTCTACTTCCATGACCGTTCCGCAGTTAGAACATGTTCTATGATCTTGACTACCATAAAACTCTTTGAAACGAGGTAAAAAATCTTTTTCAATATCTGTTAATTTGAAATAGTATTCATGAAGTTTGTGGTTACAGTTATCACAAAACCAAAGTAGCCCATCTCTTTCCTCTTTAGTTCTCTTTAGTTCAATGACTAAGCCTATACTACCCTCTGACCTCATCGGAGAATGAGGTACTTTGGCAGGTAGTAAAAACATTTCTCCTTCGCGGATGGGTATGTCCACTGCCTTTCCATCTTCCTGAATGCGAACGTTAATATCTCCTTCTAATTGATAAAACAATTCTTCTGTCTCGTTATAGTGATAGTCCTTTCTGGCATTGGGACCAGCGACAATCATCACAATGTAATCACCGGCATCTTTATACAAATTTCTGTTTCCAACCGGAGGTTTTAGCTCTTCCCTATGTTCGTCGATCCAAGCTTGAAGGTTGAAAGGTTTTCTTATCGCCATTGATTCATATTTTACCCCTTAAAGTTATGGTTTTTATTTTAATATAATTTTGGTCTACTAGATGAATTTGAAAAGATGATTAACTTTATCGCAAATAGAGAAATATGAACACGAGGATTATAATTTGTTGCTTTATTGCTTCTTTACTATATGGGTGTAATTCAATAGAAGAACCGAGTTTTGTGAGGGTTGGAAATGTACAGGTTATTAAGTTTAATAAAGACTTACTGCAAGCAGAAGCGAATATGGTTTTCGACAATAACAATGATTTTGACTTGGACTTATCATCAGCGGATTTGGAATTATTGGTGGACGATATAAAAGTGGCAGATATTGACCAGACGTATGATTCTTCAATGCCTGCTCAAAAAGAATTTAATTTACCCATTAAGGTAGATATGCAACTTAGGAATCTATATGGTGATAATCCATTGACCTCATTTGGCAAGGGTCTCCAAATAGTTGCAGACAGGAAGCTTGATGTTAGATTTAAAGGGCACATAAAAGTGGGTAAAGGATCTGCAAAAGTTAAGGTTCCCGTCGATAAGGTAGAAACAGTAAGTTTTTAGTCTTTAATCATCAATCCTTAACCGGAATAGTTATCTACATTTCCTTGGCTAAATAAATAGCTGTATGAGTTTTCTTTTTGATTAATTGTTCCGGAGTACCGGCAAACACAATCTCTCCTCCTCTTTTTCCTGCTTCGGGACCAATGTCAATTATATGGTCGGCAACTTTTATAATATCCATATTGTGTTCGATAATGATTACCGTATTTCCTTTATCAACTAACCTATTAATTACAGATATAAGATGTTTGATGTCTTCAAAGTGAAGACCAGTAGTGGGTTCATCGAGAATATACAGCGTATTGCCCGTATCTTTTTTGGCTAATTCTTCGGAAAGCTTTACCCTTTGTGCTTCTCCTCCGGAAAGGGTAGTAGCTTGTTGTCCAAGTGTGATATAACCTAAACCAACACTTTGCAAGGTTTTTAATTTCCGGTGAATAAAAGGAACAGATTCAAAGAACTGGGTGGATTCATCAACTGTCATATTAAGAACGTCACTGATGTTTTTTCCTTTATAAATAATGTCTAGCGTTTCACGATTGTATCTTTTCCCTTGGCAATTTTCGCAATCAACCATTACGTTGGGAAGAAAATTCATTTCAATCACTCTTTTTCCTCCTCCTTTGCAAACCTCACAACGACCACCCTTCACGTTAAATGAAAATCTACCAATTTTATATCCTCTGATTTTTGCTTCAGGAACTTTAGCAAAAAGCTTTCGAATATCGGTAAACACATTGGTGTAGGTAGCAGGATTACTCCTTGGAGTTCTTCCAATTGGTGACTGATCGATCTCTATTACCTTATCAATATGTTCGATACCAGAGATGCTAGCAAAGGGAAGTGGTTTTTGAAGACTTTTATAAAAGTGCTTCCTAAGGATAGGGTATAACGTTTCATTTATAAGTGATGATTTCCCACTTCCGGATACGCCGGTTACACATATTAGTTTTCCTAAAGGGATCGTAAGATTTACATTTTTTAAATTATGACCACTGGCTTTCTTAAGAACTAGCTTTTTACCAGTTCCTTTCCTTCTCTTTTTAGGCACCTCTATTTCTAAACGATTACTTAAATAGTCAGAAGTGAGACTTTTAGAAGCGATAAATTTTTCAGGGTTTCCTTCGTTCACGATGATTCCTCCATGAGCTCCAGCTCCGGGTCCTAGATCAATTAGGTAGTCTGAAGCTAACATAATGTCTTTGTCATGTTCAACTACCAAAACGGAGTTCCCTATATAGGTTAGGTTTTTTAAAGCTTGAATCAATTTTTGATTATCTCGTTGATGTAGACCAATACTTGGCTCATCCATAATGTAGGTGATGCCGGTGAGTTGAGATCCAATTTGCGTAGCTAATCTGGTACGCTGACTCTCCCCACCAGACAGCGTTCTGGTGGGTCTGTCCAATGTCAGATAGTCAAGACCTACTTCGAGTAAAAAACCTAAGCGGAGGCTAATTTCTTTAATAACCTCTGTGGCAATTTGATTTTGTTTTTCATCCAAATGGTGGGGAAGTTCTTCAATCCAATCCGAAAGAACATCAATATCCATCTGAGCCAGTTCGCCAATATGTTTATTGCCAAGCTTAAAGGACAAGGATTCTTTCTTGAGTCTATATCCATGACAGGAAGGGCATTTGTTTATGGTCATGTAATCCTCTGCCCAGCTTCTAATTCTATTAGAGGTGGTATCTCCATACAGTCTGGTAAGCATATTTACCAATCCTTCTTGGGCGAGATCATAAACAAACTCATGTTGACCATATCCGACCTGATAGTTTAAGCTATCATCATTTCCATATAATATGGTGTCCATGGCCTTTTTAGGAATGTCTTTGATAGGGGTAGCTAAACTGAATTTATACTTTTTAGCTATTTTTCTAATTTGTTTAAATGTAGTATTATCCCTAACCGGGCCAAAAGGCTTAATTCCTTCCTCGTTTATACTTAAGTTTTCGTCAGGAATAACTTTGTTCATATCTACCTGATGCTTTTGCCCCAATCCTTTGCACTCAGGACAAGTACCGTATGGTGAGTTGAATGAAAATGTATTTGGAGATGGAACATCGTAAGAAATACCACTTTCTTCATCCATTAAGTTTTTGGAAAATGGTTTTACCTCACCGGTTTCGTAATTAAGAATATATACTACATCACTACCCATACTAAAAGCCGTGGAGAGAGAACTACTGATTCGATCTTTTCTTTCCTCTTCGACTTTGATTCTATCAATTACAATTTCAATGTCATGTACTTTATATCTATCTACTTGATAACCTGGGACTAAATCAACTATTTCACCATCCACTCTAACTTTGGAATATCCCTTTTTTCTGGTCTGATCAAACAATTCCCGATAATGTCCTTTTCTTGATCGAATGACAGGAGCTAGAATGGCAATTTTCTTTGCATCATAATGTGATATGATATGTGATAGAATTTGCTCTTCGGTAAATTTGACCATTTTCTTTCCCGTCTTCATAGAGAAGGCTTCACCTGCTCTGGCATACAGAAGTCTGAGAAAATCATAGATTTCTGTTGTGGTACCAACTGTTGATCTGGGATTCCATGCGGTTGTTTTTTGTTCTATACTAATGACAGGGCTTAGTCCATCGATTTTTTCTACATCAGGTCGATCCATCGATCCAAGAAATTGTCTAGCATATGATGAAAAGGTTTCAATATATCTCCTTTGCCCTTCAGCATAGATAGTGTCGAAGGCAAGAGACGATTTACCGCTACCACTTAATCCTGTTATGACCACCAATTGGTTTCGAGGGATATTAACATGAATGTCCTGAAGATTATTCTCCTTAGCACCTATTACCTCAATAAACTCTTGATCTGTAAATCTATTTTTCATCAGCTAAAAAACATCTAAAGTACTAAAACAGAATTGATGGCAAGGTGTTCAGAGAGAATTATTTGGGTAATAAAAATTCTATTGGGATATGTAATCTTTTAGCCCAAGAACGTTCATCATGTTTTGCACCTTCAAAGCTTTTACTAAGCCAATTTTTGGAGTTGGGATATTTAATTTCTAAAATGGAGTCTACTTTAACCTGATGTGCCTCATATAATGTATCCAAGGTCTCTGTTCCCAGATCAAAATATATTTTTTTGTCTTTAAGTTGATCAATGTGTTGGTCGAAATAGTGAATAAAGTGTTGAGGTATTGGGTTATTTTCATTAGTAAATATGCCGGGCCAATGTGTAGATAGACAGGCAGCTCCACCGAAAATATCAGGATACTCACATAGTGCATACATAGATATCAACCCACCCATGCTAGAACCCATAATGTATGTTTTATCCACAGAAGGGTTTGTACGATAATTCTTGTCAACAAATGGTTTAAGATCTTTGATAATAAATTTTAAGTAATTGTCGGAGACAATATTTTTTAATCTTGATTGTAATTCATTTGACAGGGTGTCAATAAAATTTGAATCTATGTGGTTAAATACTTTTTGAGGAAAATATTCACCATGTCTTTTTTCGGTATGATCAATTCCTACTATGATAGATGGAAGAATCTTATCGGACTTTATCAATTGATTCATGACCTCATCTACCTTCCATTCTTGACCATTCCAGGTAGTGGTACTGTCAAAGAGCATTTGACCGTCGTGCATATAGATAACAGGGTAATCTTTGGAATCATCATAGTACGGAGGTTTCCATATTCTTATGGTTCTACTAGGTATCCATTCTGATTCAAAATTTTCAATAATATCCAACTGATTGTACTGCTCAGGAGAGTGACATCCCAAAAAGAATAATATAAATAGTATAATAATTCTCATCATTTAAGTCAGTTCATGAACAGTTCCTTCTGCAGGAACCGTTACGTCATTAAATCCTTTATTGTGAAGAAAGTTCTTAAAATCCTTCTGGACTTCGTATTCACCATGGACAAGAAATATCTTTTTCACTTTGTTTTTTTGATTTTCAATAAAGTGATGTATCTCATTTCTGTCTCCATGGGCAGAGAAGGATTCCATTACTTCAATTTTTGCATTGACCTGCTTCCATTCTCCAAAAAGCTTTATGACTTCGACTCCATTTCTTAACATCCCTCCCGGAGTTTCAGGACTACAATATCCTACAATTAGAAAAGTGTTGTTCTCATTTTCAATATTGTTGGCCAAATGGTGTTTTACCCTTCCGGCATTCATCATGCCTGAGCTAGATATAATTACACAAGGCTCTTTGGAGTCATTGAGAGCTTTGGATTCATTAACCTGTCTTATATATTTTAAATTAGAAAAACCAAAAGGATTATTATCTATTAATAGATACTTGTTAAGGTCGTCGTCATAACACTCCGGATGAGAGCCAAATACAACAGTAGCGTTAACAGCTAATGGACTGTCAACATAAATGGGTAAATGAGGTAATAACCCTTCAGTTTCCATTCTATCCATCATATAGACTATCTCTTGAGTTCGACCGACACTGAATGCAGGAATAATGAGTTTGCCCCTCTTATCAATACATGCTTCTTTTATAATTTCCAAGAACTTGCCCGCTTGTTTTGGTTTGTCTTCATGATCTTTGTTGCCGTAAGTACTTTCACAAATAAGATAATCGACCTCAGGCATAGGTGCAGGATCTCTAAGAATAGGTCGATCTGGTCGGCCAATATCGCCCGTAAAACCTATGATTGTTTCCTTTTCTTCTTCTTTGATTCTAAGAGTTATGGAAGCACTACCTAATATATGTCCAGTATCAGAAAAAAACACTTCGACTTCCGGAGTGATATAATGCCAGGAATCGTAGCCATAGCTTACAAATCGATCCATAGTGGGCTGGACATGTTTGGAAGTATACAGAGGGTTTCGAAACTTCTTCTTTCTCTTTTTTCTTGGTTTTTTCCTTAGTTTATTGTTGTACCACTCTACATCTCTTTCCTGTATTAAGGCACTATCTAAAAGCATAATAGCACATAGGCTGCGGGTTGCATGAGTACAATGTATTTCACCCTTAAAGCCATCTTTTACCAGTTGAGGCACTCTTCCTGTATGATCTATATGGGCATGGGATAAAATGAGACAGTCTATTTCAGCTGGATCGAACCACCATCTATTATTTGATTCCCAGGCCGTTTTTCCACCCTGAAAAAGTCCACAGTCTAATAGAATTTTATATCCGTTGTCAAGAGTGATGAGATGAGAGCTTCCGGTAACATTTCTAGCGGCTCCACAAAACTGTACTTTCATCTATTTGCTTTTAATTTTAAATCTCAAGATAATCATTTTAATATTATAGGTAACGTTACTCTTATTTAAACTAAAAAGGGACCCACCAATAAGGCAAGTCCCTCGAGTTTTCATGCTGTTTTGAAAATAATTACGAGTAGTATGAAACTACTTTATCTTACACCATGCATTAGTCTTTTTAACAAAGGATGTAATAATAAGGAAATGATTCCTAATCCTATGGGTATTAGTGTAAATATTAAAAAGAACGTGGATAGACTATACTCCGCTGTTATCTTCTCAAGATCACCACCTACATAATGAGCTAATTTATTACCAATGGCAATCGCTAGGTAGTAAACACCAAACATAAAGGCAACCATACGTACCGGAATGAGCTTACTCAAATAAGACAAGCCCATAGGAGATAGACACAATTCCCCAAGAGTATGAAATAAATATGCCAATACAAGCCAAACCATGCTTAGTTTAGCGGATTCTGCACCAGCAGGAACATTCCAGGCACCGAATGCCAAAAATGCAAATCCCAATCCTAATAAAGCCAATCCCAAGAAGTATTTAACCGATGCTGGAGGATTATATTTACTATCCCACCATTTGGTAAATAGTGGTGCAAATATGATTATATACAATGAATTAAGTATGGCAAACCACGTTACATCAACTTCTGTTTGTGGATCATTGAATTCAGTAAACAGTTTGTACAGAACAATTGCCCAAACGATCACAAAACTGAATCCAAGTATAATATTGGATAAACTTATTTGGCTGAATGTTTTTTTGAACAGACTTCCCAATACATAAGTAATTATAAGTAGTGGAACAACGGTAACTGCAAAGTTAATCACTCGAAATACAGTTGCAGCACCGCCTTCTAAGACTCTATCTGTAAAGTCTCTAGTGTAAATAGGTAAGGAACCAGCTGCTTGTTCAAATGCAGCCCAGAAAAACACCGTAAAAATGCAGAAGATAGAGAAAGCAATTAATCGATCTCTTTCTATTCGTTCATATCTCGGTATTCGAATAATTAGCAATAGTAAAAAAGATATTGCTGCCAATAATGCAAAGAAAAGAGAGTTTTCCATCCCTGCAATGGTGAAGTTAAACGTGTTTATTCCTCCTATTTTACTCAATGGATCATTGATAATAAAAATCAGGGCAGACACGGAAAATACTCCGATAAGAGCATAATCAATAACCTGAAAATGGTTAAGTTTTGCTTCATGCATTTCACCATCTTCAGAGGCAATAATTTTATTTTGTGCCAGATCTTCTTCAGTTGGAACTCTTCCAATATCACCGAATAAAGGTTGGGCATAGTAAAATTGTAACATACCTAACAGCATAAAAATACCCGCCAATCCAAAACCATATGACCAGCCCATATTTTCACCTGCCCACCCACAAAGTAGAATACCTAAGAAAGCACCGGCATTAACGCCCATGTAGAAGATATTATAAGCACCATCTTTTTTCTCGTTATGTCCTTCATACATTTTAGAAATGATAGAAGTCATATTGGGTTTGAAAAAACCATTTCCTAATATTAAGAAAGCAATTCCAATATAGAGAAAAGTAGGAGTCTCAACAGCCATTGAAGCATGTCCCAAGGTCATTAAAAGGGCCCCAATTACTACGGCCATTCTATATCCTATTTTATTATCTGCGAGATATCCACCAAGTAAAGGTGTTAGATAAACCATCATAGCATATGTCCCTAAAAGAGAAAGAGCAGCCTCGGTAGACCAACCCCAACCAGGATTGTCTCCAGTTATTACCCCAGTAAGAAAGATTACCAAAATGGCTCTCATTCCATAGTAAGAAAACCTCTCCCACATTTCAGTAAAGAAAAGGACAAAAAGCCCTGCTGGATGCCCCAGCACCTTATTTTTAAAAAAATCTGTTTTCGTATTATCCATCGTATTTGCTTTACTGGTTATTAATTATCTGCTAATTCGAAACCTTCTGTTTCATCATATTTTAACTCTCTTTCGTCATCTTCTATTCCATGTGTAAGGACTTCGAGTTTCTTTCTAAATAGCATTACTATCAAACCAAATACTACACAGAATATAGCAATTCCTGTAAATACTTTGAATTCTCCAAAAGATGACGCACTTTCGCCTAATAACCCTGCCAGTTTGTTTCCAAAGCCAGTCATTGCAAAATAGACACCCATCATGATTGAGCCGTACTTAATAGGAGCAAGTTTCGTGATGAAGGAAAGAGCTACAGGACTTATACATAATTCCCCCACAGTATGAAAAAGATACGCTAATACCAACCAAATCATAGCTGAGGATCCAGAAGACTCGAATTGAGAAGACGCTGCGGACATAAAGAAGAATCCTGATCCCATAATGATCAATCCAATAATCATTTTAAAAAGTGAAGAGGAAAGTTTCCCTTTGAGTTTTCTTTTGGCCCAATATGCCGCGACACTTGTTCCGAGAAAGATAATAAACATTGCATTTAAACTCTGAAACCAAGAAGCAGGTATAGTGTCGCCGATAAATGGCAGTGAAAATCCTAATACCCTATCCGTTTTATCCATGGCGTAGATATTCATTAATCCACCTGCTTGTTCAAAAGCACCCCAAAAGACTATAACAAGTAAAAAAGAAATAAGAAGAACAACTACTCTGTCCTTTTCCTCTTTGGTAAGAGGTTTATTCATTGCGGCCTTTTCTTCTTCATTAGTTGACTCACCCAAAAAGTTACCGACTTCTTCAAGGTATTTTTGACCCCAAAGGTAGACTAACATTCCGGCCAACATTCCTATTCCTGCGAGTCCAAATCCGTAATGCCAACCATGTACTTCTCCTACATATCCTACGATCAAACTAGAAAGAAAGGCACCTACATTTATACCTATGTAAAAGATCGTGAACCCTTTGTCTCTTCGAATATCACCTTGCTTATAAAGACCACCAACCATAGTCGAGATATTGGGCTTAAGCATCCCTACTCCTAATATAATTAATAAAAGGCCAGTATAAAATGCCCACATTTGTTCAACAGCTAGAATTCCATGACCAAAACAAAGAAGTATACCTCCATAAAGCACTGATTTCTTCTGACCAATTAGTTTGTCAGCAATCCATCCACCTGGTATGGAAGCCACATATACTAGCATGGTGTACCAACCATATAGTTTGAGAGCTTCTGCATCCGTCCATCCTAAACCTGGGTTATCGGAAGTTGTTTGACTGACGAGGTAAAGAACTAGAATAGCTCTCATTCCGTAATATGAAAATCTTTCCCACATCTCCGTGAAGAATAGGACAAATAAACCTTTCGGGTGTCCCCATAGTTCTGCGGTACGACTATCTGCAACTGTCGACATATAATTAATTTTTAATTGATTTTATTGATAAACTTAGTTTTATAAAGTGTCCTAAAAATAGATTTTTTAATCAAATATTCGTTTTATAAAAGTATTAAATTTTGATTCCGACCTGTTAAGCTTAATTTAAGATGCCTTGGATGAGATTGTAATTGGCTGATACACAGACATAAATAATATGAATAGAATGATCTCAATCTTACTTAATGGTTGATTTATAACAGATTGAGCTAAACCGATGAGTTAAAGCTCAATCTGTCATTATTCCTATGCTATATTTTTATACTGATGCCAATATTACCGCTTAAAGATGAAGTATTGTGGCTAATTGTAGAATTGGTTGTGGTCAATTGGGTGGTATGTAAGTAACGAACATTCAGCAAAAGTGCCCAGTTATTAATAATTGGATAATTTAATTTGAAATCTAACAGACCAGTAAGGGATGATCTCTTTTTATGATCAAATATTTGAGATAGTTCTATCCTTTGGTTATTTCCTCTATAAATACTGCCTGATGATGTGAACTTGGTATTAAAACTTGCTCCTAAACCAAATAATAAATCAAATTTCTTGTAACAAAGTTGTTTTTCTAATATAAGATTTAGATTGATAAATTGATACTTGTGATATTGCTTGTGGTAAGTATCTCCTGTAATTCTGGCGTAGAACCCTTCTTCTATATTCGAATGTCTTACAATAGTGTCAATATCAAAACTATGATCGAATTTCCTATAAACATTTTGTAATTCTCCATCCAAAGTTATTTTGAAATTGTTAGCCAGAGATCTTGATATTCCAAGTCTAAGATTTTGAGACTCTATATTTTTAGTGTTATCAGACAGCAATAAGAAAGTATCAGAACGCTCAGCTTGATTGGATTTAAGTTTGTGAAAATTTAGACCTAGGCCAGAAGAAAGAGATAATGCCCATTTCTTAATTGGGGTTTGCTTCAGGGGTTTGATTTCGTTTATAAGTGATACTTTGTCGTTATATAAAAGTCCCTTTAATAAGGTTGGCAAAAGATTGATTTCTTGAAACTGTAACATGACGGAATTATCCGAGCGTGTGTTTTTGGAAATACTACTTTCCCCATATTCAGGATATTTTTGAGATACGTTAAAAAGATTTTCTTGAAGTGGATTATTCTCGAGTTCTTTAATTAAGACATTGTCATCGCCTGTTTTAACGTTTATTACATTCTTGTCAATAGTTTTTTCGTATTGTTTTTTTAGAGGGAGAGAATTATAATTTTTTTCGTTGTTTGCCGCACTATTTTCAATAGAATTAAGAGTACGTTTTGTGTCCTTATCCACTTCTGTTGCCTGTTTAATAGTGGATTCCTGAAGAATAGTTTCTTGTGTATTTTTAGAGTTAGTAATTATTAAATCATTAGAATTTTGGATGGTATCAGGTATAGAATATGATGTTATTTTTGTTCTCTCTACTTTATTAGTAATTAGAAAAATCAACACAAGAAATGAACAAAGAAACAAATAGATTCTCCACTTCTTAGGATCTTCTTTTTTTGGAAAGTCATTAGCTTCAGAAATGTTTTTCCATAGTTTATCTGTATCAATGGGAGCCTGTAATTTTTCAAATTTGGATTGGTATTTATTAGAGTTTTTCATAACTAATTTCCTTTTGTTGATACTAAGCTAATTTCCTGTTGAATCAATTTTTTTGCTCGCGTTAAGTAAGATCTTGATGTACTTGTATTTATGCTAAGCATTTGAGATATTTCATTGTGCGAATACCCATCGATTTCGTAAAGATTAAATATGGTGCGATACTTTTGAGGTATTCTTAATATCAACCCGAGAATTTCTTCGGCTTCCATTTGGAGGAGTAAAGGATCGATATTATCTGCTAACTCGTTTGCGTGATTGTCTAAGGCTTCAAAATGTAAATTATTTTTTCGCAAATGATTTAGACATTCTCGAATAGTTATGGTATTAATCCATGTCGTAAATGAGGCTTTAGATGGATCAAAAGATTCGAGGCGAGTGAAAACTTTTAAGAAAACATCTTGCAAAATATTTTCCACATAAAAGGAATCATCTACATACCTAATAGCAGTATAATAAAGCCTGTCGACATAGCGATCGTATAATTCTTTTTGAGCAACGCTATTTTTGCGTAGACAGGCTTTAATAATATGGTAGATCTTGTCGGCCAATGTAAGTTATAGTGCTCTTCTTACAAAAATGTTGTCCTCGTCTTCTGCGTCTTGTGTAAGAACATCGGCTTGTATCAGTGAGCAATCTGGATGAGAAGTTGGTTCACCTGATTCGGGAGTCGTATCCATTCCACTTACGCATTCATAACCCACAACATCAAGGAGCTTGATTACATAATTTCCTGGATCAAGGTTGAGAAATCTAAAGTTACCATGTACATCACTTGGTGACCATCCGATATAGGATCCTGTGGGTTGACCGGAAGCGTCTCTAAGGTAGATTTCTACGCGGTGATTTTGGAGGGGGGTATCTCCATTTCCATCACCAGAGGTGTCCTCTAGTACAGTTCCGGTAACACTATGCCAATTGTGTACTGCCTTGAAGTTATTATCGCTGTCATGTTCTCCGTCTACTAAGTCTACAGGTATCCAGTATACGAATGTCGTGGGTAAATCACCATCTGGAGATTCGTCACCGGCATCCGTTACCCTGTAATCGTTTACATCAGCAAAGGATACAACGTATTCTCCTTCAGGGACTTCTGTAAAAATGTAGTTTCCGTTTTCATCCGTATAAGTGTTGTCAAGTGCCAGACCAATGGGACCACCACTTTCTGATCTTCTTGATAACCATAGTTTGGCTCCTTCCAGTGGACCATCAATACTTCCATCTTTATCCTCATCTATGGTAATATTTCCAGAGATGGCCCCATTAATTAATTCAGCTGTAAAATTATTTCCATCGTCGTGTTCGTTTTCTTCAACTGTGACACTTATAATATCAAATACCTCGGTTTCCAGAAAGTCTCCATCTGGTGTCGTATCTGTTCCCTTTGTGTTTTTGGTAGCTGCTGAATAGTAGATTACAATACTTTTGTTTTCCATAACAGGAATTCCTGAAATCATATAATCTCCGTTTTCATCTACATCATTCCATAAAATTTCGTTGAAGGGAGTATCAAGTGTATCAGGTTTTTGAGACTTAATTTGTTTTATAAGTTCAAAATCACCTAAATATATTCTGGCTCCTTCCATGGGAATGTCACCCATACCATCTCCGTTTTCATCAATGTGTGCAGTTCCGGAAACACTTTGATTAAGTATTTGTGTTTGTGTATTTTCGATTAATTCATTTTCTTTCGAACAAGAGCTCAGCCATATAATACTGATTACTAAAAGCAAATAATTTATATTTCTCATTTTCTGATTTTTAATTTGTTATGAAATTGGAAATAGCCGCGGTACTTTCTCTATTTAGTTATACACATGGTTTTTTATGCCCGCTGCAAAATTTTTAAACTTTTTTGAATATTTAGCGAAGATGTTAGTAATTATGGAGGATTGCACGATACTAACTGGTGATATTACTCTTAAATAAATACCTTTGCTTTGAATATGGAAGAGAAAAAGGACATAAGAAAACTGGACTTGGAAGAATTGCAAGCTTTAGTTGTGAATGTGGGGCAACCAAAGTTTAGAGGAAAACAGATCTATGAATGGATTTGGAAAAAAAATGCACACTCTTTTCAGGAGATGTCTAATGTGCCAAAAGCTCTTAGAGAGGAGTTAGAAATTAAATATTGCTTTCGTTCTATTAAGGAGGATCAGGTCCAAATTAGTAAAGATGGAACGATTAAGACCAGATATACTTTATTTGATGGACACAAAATAGAGTCCGTGTTAATACCTGTTCCAAAGGATAGAAGATTTACTGTTTGCGTCTCATCTCAGGTGGGTTGTAGTCTGACCTGTTCTTTTTGTGCAACGGGAAAAATGAAAAGAGTAAGGAATTTAGATGCCGCAGAAATATATGATCAAGTGGCTAAAGTAAATGTCCAAAGCCTGGCTCATTATGATCATCCTCTTACGAATATTGTGTTTATGGGAATGGGAGAGCCACTGCTTACTTATAAAAATGTACTTCAAAGTATAGAAATGATTAGTTCGCCCGAAGGGATGGGTATGTCACCAAGGAGAATTACGGTTAGTACAGCTGGTATTGCCAAAATGATTAGAAAGCTGGCGGATGATAAGGTTAGATTTAACTTGGCCTTGTCATTACATGCCGCCGATGACGAAAAGAGAGATAAGATCATGCCTATTAATGAGCAGAATAATCTGGAAACATTGATGGACGCCTTAGAATATTTCTATTTGAATACTAAGAATAAGATTAGTTACGAGTATATCATTTTCAAAGACTTTAATGATTCTCTAGAGGATGCTCGTAAGCTGGCTAGGTTATGTAAAAGATTTCCGGTGCGAATCAATATCATCGAATATAATCAGGTAGAAGGGGTTTCTTTCACTAAATCAGAAATGCAAAAAGTAGATGCTTTTGCTTCTTTCCTTTCAAAGAAAGGGATTACTGTAACCGTACGACGGAGTAGAGGAGAAGACATAGATGCGGCTTGTGGTCAGCTAGCTAATAAGGGGTAGTTTGTAGCTCTTTCTTCCAATTTAAGTACCCAACTATTGATAAGATGGTATAAACGACCATCAACCCCATAAAGCCATAGGCGGCTTTATTATAGAATATGAAGACATAGGCCAGATTGCAAAAGAAGAAGTATAGCCAATTGTCTATCTTCCTGTAGATGAGAAAAAAAGTAGCGATTATAGAAAACACGGTGGTAAACGCATCTAACCAAATGTAATCAGAATATGTAAATGTACTCATGAG
Organism: Saprospiraceae bacterium; assembly: GCA_965230495.1. Lineage (GTDB taxonomy): Bacteria > Bacteroidota > Bacteroidia > Chitinophagales > Saprospiraceae > JACJYM01. Next base: position 3,555,269 of record OZ246004.1, read on the forward strand.
AAATATAGCTCCTACAGAGAGTAACGAGCCTCCGATAATTGTTAATCCATGATTTTTAGTTGATAAGGAGGTAATTACTAATTCCTTACCTTGAAATCTTGTCGACCACTTATATAAGCCAACTAAAGCCATTATACAATAAAATATCTGAAGAAAACCATCAAATTTTAGATTGTAAAGAACAAAGTCAGCGTATGCCCAAAACGAACAGGATATCAAAGCAAACACAAAAGCTATCGCTTTGTTTCTAATAGAAAAGTAAAGATAAATCAGGCCCGAGGTGACCGCAATCAACTCAACATTACCTAAGCCGAACACCTACTCTGTAATCACAGCTTTGAATCTTGCCTCTACTACTATTGGTTCAGTATTGGCTATAATATCCACGATTTTTTCTGTTTCACCCAGTTTTTGATAAGTGGTATCATATACGGCACGGATAGTAGCTTTTTGACCAGGCTTTACAGCCTCTTTCGGCCATTCCAAATTGGTGCACTTACAGGAAGTCACAAGCTCAATCAATAAGTCGGCATCGCCGGTATTTTCGAACTCGAATTCAAAAGGAATTTTTTGCCCTCTTTTTATAGTTCCCAAATCCTGATTATTATTTTCGAATTTAATTATTGGCTTAGGATCTCTTACGGACTGTTGTCCACTTTCAAAGTCATCATCAATTCTTCTTTCACCCTTAAAAATCTCTCTTTTTATTTCGATGGTTTGAGGGCCTTCCAAAATTTTAAATTCGGTTCTTCTATTCAATCTATGTTCAGGTTCCGTACAGGGGACTCTGTTTTTACATTTATTTAATATACGAGATTCACCATAACCTTTTGGAATGATTCGCTTTTTGTCAATACCTCGATCTAGCAACCATTTGGTGGCACTTTTAGCTCTTCGGTGTGATAAATCTTTGTTATACCTTACTTCACCTCGAGAATCAGTATGTGAACTTAATTCAATAACCATATCAGGATATTCTATCATAAGATCATATAGCACACTAAGATCTTTTTCTGCATCAGGAAGAATTTTCGTATCGTCAAAATCATAGTAGATATTTCCTAATCTGATTGGCTCATTGATCGTAATAATTTCAGTTTCAGGTTCCTTTGGCTTTGCTTTTAGCTTTACTGATTTTTTCACTGAGTAATCATCTATAATACCTAGGGTATTAAAAGTGACACTATCAGGATAATAGTTGGGATGGGTGATTACTGCTTTATATTTACGGTCAGAATCTAACAAGAACTGAAATTTGTTAGCCGTATGATTAGTCTTAGATTCTGGATCTGCTCCTGCTGTTAAATCAACTAGTTCAACCGTTGCACCAGGAATATCTATATCAGATTCATCAAAAACCAATGCAGTCAGGTCAATGACAATATCCCTTAAGACAAGAGAATATATGTCATCACAACAGTAGATAGATTTCATTTTTTTCTTTTCCTTATGACTTCTATTAGAAACTAAAAAGCCTTTTCTACCTGAATTATCAAACCGTAAGAACATATCATCAGCAGACGAATTATAGTTATAACCCATATTGGTTACTCCTTCGAAATCGGTACCGTTCCATACTGCATAGTAGATATCATGTCCCCCCATACTAGGTCTGGCGTCGGAGCTGAAATAAAGAGTTCCATCTTTGTAAAATGGAGTAATTTCATTTCCTATGGTATTAATTGTTTCTCCTAGGTTAACAGGAGTATCATAGTTATCGCCTCCGGAAATAGTTGAATAATATAAGTCAAATTTGCCATAACCTCCAGGCATGTCTGAAGTGAAAAATAAAACTTCTCTACCGAATAGTTCACCTACTATGGGATGCTTGGATATAAATTCGCCATTAAGGGCGGCAACTTCTTTCGCTGGCCCCCATTCAGTATCACCTCTATGAGAAACATATATTTTCGAACTTTCTATTTCATTGTTCTGAAGCTTAGCTCGAGTAAAATACATTCTTTTTCCATCTCTAGAAAACGAAACACCTCCGGAATGAAATCCTTCGCGATTGATTATTTCATCCAATGCACTACCTTCTTCATAGTTTCCTTCCTTATCTCTTGTAGATTGATAAATCTTCGCATAATAGTCGTCTTCTTCTCCATTTAATACAACTGGCCGTTTATTTCTAAAGGAAGAAAAATATAATGACCCATCTACATAAGGAGCAGGAGCAGATTCTGCACTTGCAGAATTAATATTTTTACTTTCAAAGGAGATAACTGCCTCAATATTTTCAGCGTATGTATCTAATTGATTAATACCCTCAAGTTCCCTTTCAGCAATGCCAATAAGCGTATCACTTTCAGCAGATTCGAGGAACAGGTTGAACTCCTCAATGGCTTCACCATACTTTCCCTGATACTTTAGAGCTCGTGCCAGATCTAACCGGATTTCAGCATATCTACCTGTTTTATCTCTCCGTAAGAGTTGAGAGTACCTTTTTTCCGCTTGATCATAATGTCGCAATAACATGGCAAGATCACCGGCATATACGAGCAAATCATAGTCACGGCTTTCCTTAAATGCTTCTTTGTAAATATCGATGGCATTTTGATAATCGTGACTATCAGCAGCATCTTCAGCAACTACCATCTTAGTCTCATAAGTTATATTGCCCTTTGGCTGAGCAAAAGCAAAGGTGGTGAGAAACAGCAGCGAAAATGTTATTTTTGTTTTAAGCATCATCAATATTTTTAATACAGGTCAGATATTTTTAATATTATAATCGAGGGCAAAAGATAATAGGATCAGGATTAGGAACTTTGTTTCGTGTCCATATGTACACCAAGCCCAATTCGAAAGCATTTTGAAAACCTGATGCATCCTGAACATCATTCATTGGAATGTCAAAGGCCAATGTAGCACTCAAAGAGTTATAATCTAAACCTAGAAGAACTTGAGGAGAGAGCGTGCCAGTTCTTACTCCTAGCCCTGCTTTTATCCAATAAGGAAGTTCAGGCTTTAGTTTCATCCCTAACATGGTGTTTGCCGATAACTCTGATCCATAAGCTCCCATTGTTTGATATAATATGGCGGGTTCTATCTTATACTTTTTACCTAATAGACCCTTATAACTGGCCATTCCGCTTATTCGAGCAGGAATATCTTCTTGGGTAGAGCCAAAAGATATATTATTTGTAAATGGATGAGCTAGAGCGAGACCAATTGAGAATTCACCTTTTTTTGTTCTTTTAATGTAATTGACGCCAAATGCCCAATCAGAGAAACTGGTTGTCGCGTCTTCATCCTGTGTAGAATTTGGCATTCCAGTTACGGTATTAACATCTGGGTCATTCAGATTGCTTCCATTTCTAACTTGAAAAGGAGTGTCACCAAACATATCATTGAGATAAGTAAGGCTTGTACTGTTGGAAATAAATTGTGCACCAAAAGAAATAAAACTTGTTATTTTTTTATCTAGAGAAAAGTGAAATGCTAATCCCAGTTTAAATTGATTCAATCCAAGTTGGTGTCTTCCTCTTTTATCATTGAGCATTTGGATTCCAGCTCCAATCCAATGTCTGTCTTTTATCATAAAAGGAATAGGAGCATCTATGCTAGGGTCATAAGTTGTGTAGCCATCGATATTCGAACCATTCCATTGGCTTCTAAAATTACCTGAAGCTCTCAAAGTACCTTCAAAAGCTCCCGCAAGAGCAGGATTGAATTGTATTGGAGAGGAGGTAAAGTGTGTAAAATGAATGTCCTGAGCTCCTAACTCAGCACAAAAAAACACAACAGTTAATAAAATTATACTCGTAAAATTTCTAATCATATCACAAATTTGACATCCGATACAAAAATGTGAAATAATATTTAAAAAGCCGCTATACCCAGACGACTAAATGAGTTAAAGTAATGTTAGTAAGATATATTCGAAATTATCATTCCCAAACAAACTTTACCCCTAAAGTTGCAATATGGGCTTTTAAACCTGAATTCCTTTCATAATAATTATATTTAAGATCAATTGATTTAAGACGGAGTCTCCAAATCCCTTTTTCCAAAAAAATGTCAGTATATGCCAGCCCTAGTCCATATTGATTGGCATCGTACTCAGACAGATCATAGTCTGAAGTATAAAATTCATTTGTAGATAAATGCTGATTGAAAGGAGCAAAGTAATCTGCTGCAGACTGGTTGTAAAACCTGTAATATGGAGCAATAGTGAAGTACTCTGAAAGTTTAACAGGTACCTCTATACTCGCGGTATGAGATTGGATATCCCAATCATCCTGATAATACCGATAAAAGGTCCTAATCACCACTTTTTCATTTAAATAGAAATTTAAGTTTCCTCCTAAGGCTGTTTTAAGGCGATTATCAGGAAGTCTCTCTATATCATCAGCGGAAGGAAACTGAGTACCGAATAAAAAGGTGTCTTCGACATCAGCGAAATATACACGTTGAAAAGGAGTGGACAACAGACCATCTTGATAAATTACATCGAAGTTCAATACCCCTTGAATTTTAGAAGTGAGAATTTGGGAAAGAGACAATCCGGCCGAATACGAATTTCTATTTCCACTTTCTATTTCGTTAAAACTACTTAAATTTCTAAGTTCTATGGGATAAATCAAACTCCACTTGTCAATAAAAGTATTGGCCTTCAAAGATATTTCAGTATTCTTTTGATTGAACAACTTTGTCAAAGACCCTCCAAACCCAAAAGAGAAATAATCATATTCCGCTGATATGCCTGTATTAGCAGTATAGACAGTATTTCGGTCATCAGAACTATGACTATAACTTACTTTGAAATGAGAGAGAGCATCCATTCGTGATGCACCAGAAGAAGCTTGATATTTATCAGCATCATTATTGCCATCAAAAGGATTTATGTTGCTTGATGAAGCAGATGAATAAGCGGATACACCTGCATCGATAGTTAGGACATCATCATCGGTTAGTGGCATTGAAACGACAATATTAGGTGTTACATTCCATAGTTGTTCTGTTCCTTCGCCTCCGGTAACTGCGGCATTATCGCCATCCTGAGTATAGTAACTATTTAGGAAATCAATTTCGGTTGACTCCAATACTCTCTTCTTATAGACTTCTTCTTTCTGTTCTGTTTGAGCACTAAGATTTGCAGCAATGAATAATAATGCTATTACACTTTGAATTTTGTACTTCATACTTACTTTTTTAATTACATCCACAACCACCTCCAGTCTTGCCGCCATTGGCTCCTGACGCGGCTTCTCGATAGGCTTGGAATGTAGTTTCGAATCTATACATTTTTTTATCTGACAATGCCATGTCAGGGTCATTGAGATATACTTTTTCATACTCCTGCACAACCGTACATGAAGAACCCAAAATTATCAAAGCAAAGACTACTAATAAAACCTTAATTCTCTTCATATTCTTTATTTTTAATGTGATCGGAAAAGAAAACTTTTCCACTATCATCAACTATAATACATTCAATGTTAGGTAGCTGATTGACAAGATGTATACCTACCTCTTTACCCATTACAAATATTGAAGTGGCCAAAGCATCTGCCAATTCTGCAGAATCTGCCATAACAGAAACACTAATAATTCCTTTTGTTGGATAGCCCGTTTTCGGATTAATAATATGGGAATGTCGCTGTCCGTCTATTTCCACATATTTTTCGTAATCTCCGGAAGTAACTATTGCTTGGTTAGAAATAGGTAATAAAGCAAATATTTTTTCTTTGTTTAAAGGGTTGGTTATTGCAATATTCCATTCTTCTCCATTTTCTTGTTTTCCCCATGTATTCATATCACCGGAAGCATTGATAATTCCACCAGCCACCTTTTTATTAATGAGCAACTGCTTTGCCATATCAGCTGCATATCCTTTGCCAATTGCTCCGAAACCAATTTTCATTCCACTCTCCGTCAAAAAAACGGTCATTTCGTTCCGATCCATTTTTATATTTTCAAAGCCAATTTTGGAAATAGAATTTTTGATATCTGTTTCCGAAGGGAGTTTTTGCATAGACCCATCAAAAACCCATATTTTGTCCAAAGAGGCGAAAGAGATGTCGAAAGCTCCATCCGTAATTTGAGATATTTTAACTGCCCTTTCTATTAGGTCAAAAAGCTCCTTATCAACTCTGACAGGTTTTATACCAGCGTTTTTATTTATAAGAGAAGTTTGGGAATTAGGGTCCCAGGAGGAAATAAGCTTTTCAATTCTTTTCATCTCATTTTTAGCAAGATCAATATATCTCTGTCCTTCTTCTTCATTGTTTGCAAGTACGGTTATGTCAAAAGAACAGCCCATCAAAGAAAAAGCTTGATAATAAGTGTTCTGACAGATCAGAATCATAGGAAAACAAAAGAGAATAGTCGATATGAATAATTTCATTTTCATTCGGAAATGATAGACTTGAGTTTTTCTATATATTGTTCTACACTTATTTTCTCATACCCAAGTCTTCCCAATTCATTCTTTTGATGATCTATAAGTACTACTGTGGGAAATATGGCCTGAGGATTAAACTCTTCTGCCAAGGCATTATTATGAGTTTGCTGTTCCTGAGATAGTTGATTCTTCTTTTTTCTAGGGAAATCAACTTTTAATAAGATAAGCTCTTGAGCCGCAAAATTCAGAAAAGCCTCCTTTTTCAATATTTTTTTCTCTAATTTTCGACATGGAGCACACCAATCGGATCCTTCAAAAACCATTAAAATATTACGATCAGATTCTTTAGCTAAGGACAAAGCCTGATCAAAGCTTGTAAACCAATCTTGTGCATTTGTGGATAATGAGATTAGCAAAAGCAGTAAAACCGAAAAAACTCTCATAACGCTGTTTTTTAATTACAAGGCAGTAATAACGAAGTTGTACTTATAAATGTTGGAACAATTGATTACAATTTTCGAATTTTTATATTCTTGTACCAAACTTTATCTCCATGATCCTGAAGACTTATGTGACCTTCTTTAGCCTGACCAAAACCCGACCATTCTTTAAATTTACTTTTAGCAATCATGTTATTCCATTCTTCCGAGTGCATTTGGAAACTAACAACCTTGTATCCGTTCAACCAAAATTCTACATTACCTTGATTAGAAACTAGTCTTACATGATTCCATTCTCCGGCAGGTTTAACGGTTTCAAATTCGCATTCGATCATATCATAAAGATCACCTGCTCGATGCAATTGGATAGCAGCATCGGGATGACATACATTATCCAAAACTTGCATTTCTGGTCCTGTCATCCAGACATAATCATATTGATCCGATTCTACTACATTAAACATAATTCCACTATTGCCACATGGAGCTATTTTCCATTCTAATTGTAATTCGAAATTCTCATAAGTGGCGTCAGAAATTATGTCGCCACCGTCAGCAGCTTGCCAACCACCGTCATCCTTTTTCACGGAATTAAGATGAATGGCGTCATCATCTATAATCCAGCTAGAACCAATGGTTTCTTTTCTAAAGTTTCTCCATTTTTCCAAATTCTTTCCATCAAATAGTAATTCCCATCCGGCTTCTTTTTCAGCTTTGGTCAATGTGTTATCTGTTAAGCTTCCTTCAGGAGGGGTAATGACAGTACCTTTAGTATTTGATAGCTCATTGGCGGTATACCACAGTTCAGGACATAATAGTTCTTGGCCATCTTCACTATGGAACAGATTGTTCAAATAAACATAAATAACATGGCCTTTTTGGATTCCTTCAAATTCTAAAAAGACCTTTGTTCGATCTTGGGAAACTGTGGCCGATTTAACTTCGAGATCTTGTTCGTTAAGTTTAGGACCTCCATAACTAGCTGTCGGTTTATAGTACCATTGTTTTACAGAATAGTCATTGGGATTCCATCCTTGTCCAACCGACAATGGTTTTGTAAACTCTAACTCTATGCCATTAGATTTTAATCTAGCCGCTAAAATCTCATGAGAAATTTTGTTGTTGTAAGCCAATCGCTGAAGCCCATACCATTTTTTTCCTGTTTGACCCCAATTTCCAGGATTACCTATTCCACCTATATAAAGAGCTTGATCAGGTCCCCAAACCATCCTGTTGACCCCAGCTTCTAATCCTTGAATAAACCTAAATACAGCCCCTTGATAGACACCATTTATCTCTTCAACAAATACCCTTTTGACGCCTCCATGGGTCACCTCACCATGTATCATCTGACCTTTGTAAGGCCCCACATCAATTTTCATTGGAGTAGAAGGAGAATTACCAATTTCGTCTTGAGGAAGCCATACCACCGGAGGTTTTTCCAGAATACCTTCGGTTCCTTTGAAATCCACAGCCCTACTTCCAAAAAAGGCACCGTCAGATACATGAAGTATTTTGCAGCTTGGAAGCCAATCCCCTTGGTTGTCAGCAATATACAAGTCGTTTTTGTACCCTATGCCCACGCCGTTTGGAGTTCGTAGTCCAGATACGACAAATTCTCTTTCTCCTGTTTCAATATTAACTTTTATCAGTTTTCCTCTATCAGGAGTTTGAGGGTCTAGACTTGCCCCTCCAGGTAAAATTCCTATGGCTAGAGCGGCATACAAGTAACCATCCTGATGGGTCAGATCAAATCCAAATTCATGAAAATTTGGAGATACAATCCAATCATCACATAAAGTGCGATATTCGTCTATTACGTCATCTCCGTTATGATCTATTAGTTGTGTCATTTCTTGTTTTTGCATCACATAGATTTTGTCATCAACTACTTCGACTCCCAATGGTTCTGCAAGTCCCTCAGCTATTTTTTTATATTTCATTTGCGAAGGATCACCTGTTTGAGCCCCTTCTACTAAATACACTGCACCACTAGGTTCCCATGCACTTACTATCATTCTACCGTCTGATAGAAAGGCCAGTCCTCCTACCATAGGAGTGAAATCTTCAGGTCTGGCTTGAGAAAGATCAAAGGACGGGTGTACTTCTATTAGCGGATTTCGGTTTCCCGGTATTTTACGATTGGTTGCCATAGGAAGTGAGAGATCCGCAACAGATTCCCTTTCATCAAGGGAATGAACAAGGTTGTTGTCATCCACAAAATAAAAAGCTTCCTCATCCGATTTTTTCATATTGAGTGATAAGAATTTACCTCCTCCACCTTGAAAGAACAATATTTTTATTTTATGATAACCCTTTTTTAACCCTACGTTGCCTTCTTTGTAGTCCGAACCATGATATCCGTCATTGTTAATTAACATTTTATCGTTGACGAATAACTTAGAGCCATCATCACTCCATAGGCGGAAAGAGTAGATATCATCCTTATCTACTTTGAGATAACCTGTAGAGGATAAGGCAAAATTATCTTCTAATTGAGTAAAGTCAGAGCCTGCAACATTCTTAAAATTATTTATAACTCCGCCCATAATAGGTTGGGCTTTGAAATTAATCTTATCAAGTGTTCCATCCCATTCATAATTTAGATTAAATATTTTGGTGATCAATCCACGGGATAGTTGCTTTTTATCCAAATCAATAGCCTCTTGATAAGTTATGTCTGAATCAAGATTAGATTCTGTCGTATTCGAGTCAGTTCTTAGACTAAAAATGTATTCAACCATTAACTCTATATCTCCTAAAGGAACTTTTGGATGTGGAGTCATCACTTGTTGACCCCAAACACCAGTGCCGCCTTCCTTAATTTTTTTAACCAATAGAGATTTGTTGGCTTCAGAGTTTTCATACTTGTTGGCTATTGCCAGATATGAAGGACCTATGGTTTGTCGTGTTTTATTATGACATGTTTTACAATCAGACTTGGCAATTAACGCTAATCCTGAATTACCATCTGGATTTTCGATCTCATTCATGGCTGAGTTAGGATTGAGTATCATAGCCTTATTCATGCATTGAACATCTAGCGTATTTTTACCATTGCTTAATCGAATAGTGAAGTCAATATCAAGGTGTTGATTATCGTTGGACTTAAGGGTTTTGGTGTCAATGACTTCGATATTCGAAGAGGAAGATATATTTTCTTTTACCACAATAGAAGAAGCATTTGAATGGAAATCTAATTTTTGACCTTCCGTCAAGCCAGTTACTTCAAATATTCTTGAAAAAATAGGATTTCCTCCTTGAGAAGTGAGGAATTCAGGACTTTCAGAAATTATAACTTCTTGATCATTATGGGTTAAAGAATAGTTTAGAAAAACCCGACCTTCTTTGAACTGATGCCCCTGATATTGGTAGGTGTAATCTATTGGAGTTCCCTGAGCGGAGTATAATTTAAAAGGAGATTGATGACGATTTACAAAATATGCATCACCCATGGAAGTCGGTTGAGGGCCATGTTGCTGGTTATAAACAGCTCCTTCAAAATTTACTAGTCCATCCCAAATTTTGTAAAGAGACCCATTAGATACTTTATATGAAGCCCACATATTTTTATTCAGAGCCATTGTTATCATTCTGGGCATTGTATCTAAGACAGATCTAAAAACCCATGGATCATGAGGTCTGTCTTTCTTTATCTGAACTTGTTCATCAGTGCATGAAAACGTAATTGTCAAAAACAAAAGGGAGAGAATAATGAAACGAATTGTTGAAAAAAAAGTTGGTCTCATCAAAATTTAATTTTGTCGATAAAGGTATTAAAAATTAATGCTATTCTTTAAAATGAATATATTTGGGATCAAAACACGTTTATGGCAATTTTAATAGCGAAAATTATACACATTTTTGGTTTTGTAGCATGGTTCTGTGGCTTGTTCTATATAGGTAGACTTTTTGTTAACCATAAGGAAAGTGATAAAAAGAGTGAAGATGAAGGGAGGATTCTAAAACTGCAATTTCAAGAAATGATGTGGACGACTTACAGAAAAATTGCTAATCCATCTATGATGATTACATGGACTGCTGGGTTAGTTATGATGTATCTTTATGGAATGGAGTGGTTCAAAAGTAATCCATGGATGCATCCGAAATTAACTCTGATTGTAGTTCTCACGGTAATTCATGTATTGTTTAAACTTCATATTAAGAAATTGGAAGGAGGGACCAGTACTTATACCGCAAATGGATATCGTTATTTGAGCGAAATTCCTATCTTATTCTTGTTGGGAATAGTTTCGTTGGCAGTACTAAAAACGATGGTAAATCCTATGATGTTATTTGGTGTGTTCTCTCTTTTAATCATTTTAGGATTTGTAATGATGAGAATACGGAACAAAGGATAACATAGCATTATCTAGCGAATCCTGATAATATAAAAGACTTAAAACTAAACATATGAAAACACTAAAAAGAATTCTTTATTTCATTATAGCGTTAGTTGTATTGTTATTGATTTTAGCACTAATACTTCCTAAGAAGTATACTGTATCTGAGTCAAGAGAGTATGATGTGCCCGTTTCAATGGTTTATAATGCTATCAATGATATGACGCTACAAGAAAAATGGAACCCATGGAAGTCAATGGACCCCGAAATGACAATGGAGTTTAATGATATAAGAAAGGGTGCAGGGGCAGAATACAAATGGGTTGGACCCGAATCTGGTAATGGTACATATAAATATGTAGCAACGGAAAAAAATAAGTCCATAGATACTGAAGTGCTCTTCGAAGGTATGGGAGATGCTAAAGGGAGATTTGATTTCGAGGAAACAGGAAGTGGCTCTAAAGTTACATGGTCATTTTTTGGAGAGACTGGATTTCCTATGAATTTGATGAATTTTATTGGGAAGAAGATGATTGGCAAAAGTTTTGCTGAAGGTTTGGCAAATTTAGAACCTATTTTAAAAGAAAGAAATGCTGGTAACTATGGAGGATTTACTGTGAAGCAAATGGATTTGGAAGAAAAACACTACATTATGAATAGAGCGGAGGTTGAAATGGCGAACATTTCTCAATTCTATGCTCAAAATCTTGGAGCTCTTTTTGGAAAGGCTCAAGCAGCAGGTGTTGAAATGGCTGGCATGCCTTCCGGTTTGTTCTTCAAGTGGGACGAAGGAAATAGTAAGACAGACATGGCAGCAGCTATTCCACTTATGGAAGCGGTAGCTATTGATGGAGCTACATCTTATAGTATTCCTGCGGGAAAAGCCTTGACGATTGATTACTACGGAGATTATTCGGGTTCGGCGAATGCCCATTATGCCATGGACGACTATATGAGCGATAGAGGACTTATGTTTGATGCTCCATGTGTAGAAGAGTATGTAACGGATCCAAGTACAGAAAAGGATCCTTCCAAGTGGTTAACAAAGATTTATTATTACTATACAAACTAGTATCTATTGGTAATTGGGAGATAGTCCAATCTATCTCCCAATATTCAAAAATTAATCATCATGCGATATATCATTGTTTTATTATTCAATATTTTGACTGTTCCTCTCTTTTCTCAAGATACTATTTTTGTAAAGAATAAGAGTTTTGATGGTAAGCCCGAAAGAGGAATTAGTTTTTCGAATTTAGATGGGTGGAATAGTTATGAATATGGAGAAAAGGTTTCTCCAATTGATGTGCATGGTATTGGGACTAAGTTTTGGGGTTCTCAAACCGAACCTTTTGAAGGTCCAACTTTTATAGGTTTGGTAGTTAGAGAAGATGGCTCTGGGGAAGGAGTTGCACAAAGACTTGATATTCCATTATTTGTTGATTCCACTTATATTTTTTCTCTTCATATGTGTATCTCCGAAAAATATTCAAGTCCTATTAAATCAGATAAGTTTAACGAATATTCGTTTGTTAATCCCGTCATTGTGGAAATTTGGGGTTATAACATTAAAATGAAGAAAAGTGAATTGTTGGCAGCTACATCAGAGGAAGGAGTAGGGCATTTTGATTGGAAGAAGTATGATTTTGAACTCAAACCTTCAGAAAAATGGGAAGTACTTTTGATCAAAACACAACATTGTAAACACGAAGGCTTTTATAATGGTCACGTCCTGATAGATTTGGTTTCAGACATTATTAAACAATAAAAAAAGCAACTCAATCGAGTTGCTTTTGTAAGTCAAAAATTAATTATTGTTGATCGATATTGAGTCGATCATTTAAAACCAAATCAAATTATTTCTGTAAATCAACTTTAGTTCTTGGGTAAGCAACAGCAATGCCAGCTTCTCCCAATGCCTTCTTAATATTTCTGTAAGAACCAAAATAAACATCCCAATAATCTTCAGGAGTAGCATATGGCCTAACAGCTAAAAGAATATTATTAGCGTCGAATTTTTCGATTTCTATGGTAGGTTCATCAGACATTACTTTTTCAGTTTTGTCAAGAGCTCCTTTGATAATGGCTCTGACTTTTTCAAAGTCTTCTTCATAAGGCATGGCCACATTTAAATCAACCCTTAATTTTCCTTTCTCAGAAAGATTCGTGATTATTCCACTAGTAGCTACACCATTGGGTATGATTACTTTTTTATTGTCAAGAGTAGTAATGATGGTGTTGAAGACTTGAATTTCATTAACATGACCTAGTTGACCTTGGACATCAATTAGATCCCCTACCTTATAAGGTTTGAAAATAAGAATCATGACACCAGAAGCAAAATGCCCCAGTGTTCCTGACATTGCAGCTCCAATTGCCAGACCTGCTCCAGCAAGTAAAGCGGCAAAAGCTGTAATCTCAACTCCTACAATTCCTGCGGCAGAAAGTACAACAAGAATTTTGAGTAATACACTGATAAGGGATTTGAGAAAGGGCTGCACATCTTTATCCAGACCTATCTTGTCAAGATATCTTCCCACAAGCTTTGTAATCAGTTTAACGATCCAAAACCCAATAATTAAGATTAAAATGGCACCTACTAATTTCGGAGCCCATTGAATTGCATTGTCCAAAAGTCCATTGATACTGTTCATAACCGTTTCGTTCATGTCTTAAGTTTTTCTTTTAGACATTGTAAAATATCAAATGTCACTTTTCAACCCATAGATAGAATTGTGAAGGCTTTTTGTTCTTCTTTTTTTTTTCGTTTCTTTGGGGTAAGAGAAAATACTACTTAACTAACCTGTTAAAACTATAGAAAATATGAAGTCTTTTCTAAGATGTATGCTTTCGCTGATCCTGATTTTTTGTTTTACCACCGCATCTTCTTCTCAATCCGAATCGAAAATTCTTGCAAGCTTTAATCATCAAGATATAGTCAATCAATTGGCTTCAAGAAGCTCTACATTAAGCTTAATGTTTGGAAATGATGTCAAAAGAGAATTTAGATACGAAGAGATTAAAATAATGTCTGCGGAGTTTTCTAATCTTTACCCTGACATAAAAACTTACAAACTATATAATGAACACGGAGATCGTGGAAATTTGACCATCAACAAAAACAAGGTTTGGTATAATGCTATTATAGATAAAACACCTTTGAGTGTTTTTCCTGTTGAAAATGAGTACTATTTAGACAATGTTTCTAAGAATAGATTGGCACATAAGTGTGATTCTCATGATCTTCATCATATTCATAAACCCAAGAGTCCTGTTGAACTTCTTAAGAATCAATATTCAGTAACGAGGGGAGAGGATTTTCCTGCACGGAAATATCGTCTTGCAATAGTTTGTACCGGCGAATACTATAATGCTCGTGGAGGGAACAATAGTGATGTCAATGCATTTATTGTTTCTGATGTTAATGGAATCCAATCTATATATGACAATGAAATGTCGGTTACTTTTGAATTATTGACGCCTAGAATATACAACAACCCTGATACTGATCCATTTATCCCGGATGATTGTGGAGGAGGAGAGGGAAGAACAAAACAAGCTAGGCAAGCTGTGAATAGTAATTTTTCCTCTAATAGTTATGATATAGGTCATGTTTTTCATGTTCATGAGGATGGAGATTGTTGGTCAAATGGTGGGCTCGCAAGTTTAGGGGTTGTATGTAACTCAAGCGTTTTTGACGGTGGACCACTTAAAGCAGGAGGCTGGAGTGGATCTTATGCCGGTAATGCTGGATACAGGTTTCATAGTTTAGCATCTCATGAGTTTGCTCACATGTTTGGAGCTACACATACATTTAACGGTTCTGGTGGAGCATGTGATGATGCGATATCAGATATTACAGCCTACGAGATTGGAAGTGGTACAACGATAATGTCATATAGTGGATCATGTGATGCGAATCAAAATATACCTGATGGACCGGACGATTTATATTTTCATGTAGCAAGTTTAATGCAGATGGAGGATTATATTGCTTCAGGAGCAACATGTTCTAACACAAATTCTATAGGAAATACCACTCCAAATGTTTCCGCTGATTTATGTGGATTGTCTGAGTATAAGATACCTAAAAGGACGCCTTTCTATATTGAAGGAAGTGCTACTGATGATGAAAATATGAATATTACTTATACTTGGGAACAGTTTAATGAGGATGGACCTACCGGACATCCTACACAAGGATTTATAGGAACTCAGGCAGGAAATAGCCCTACTGCTCCGAATTTCAGATGTTTCCCCCCTGATGATAAGAATTATAGGTATTTTCCGGATTTAAATACTATCAAAGAAGGCAATACTGCGGATCCTTTTCAAGTGCTGTCTAGAAGAGCAAAAGACTTAAAATTTATACTTACCGTTCGTGATAATAATCCTCAGGGAGGGTCTTTTACTTATGAGGAGTTAGATATAGAAGTTACTAATGAGGGCCCGTTGGCTGTTACTTATCCCAATACTTCAGTTACAATTCAGGCTGGAGAGACTATTGATGTTACTTGGTCTACAGGAGGTTCGGAGGTGATTTGTGATAAGGCTGCCATCATGTTGTCAACAGACGGTGGGATTAGTTATTCATTGACGTTGGCCAGTAACATTGATTTTGTTGATGGAATGGCATCTATTACAATCCCGGAGAATTTTTACAATACTGATCAGGCAAGGATTATGGTGATTTGTGATGATAATCCTTGTGTCAAATTCTTTGATGTTTCTAACAATGATTTTAGTATTGAATCCACTTGTTTGGCAGCATCATCTTTTATTTGTCCCGCAGGTGATTATTCTTTTGAAAAAGGAAATCCGGGATTGAACTTGGACCTGTCTACTGTCGATGGCCAAAAGGTAACAAGCATGAGTCAAAGGCCAACCTCTGCTGATCCGGATGAATTTTTTATATATACAAACAATTCAACAGGAACGGGATGTGCAAAGACAAATGGTTTTCCATATCATTATAAAACAGACAATTTTTCTGTAACTCAGGATGGAAGTTACAGATTTGTACTTGACTTTGATTTTCAGAATGGGAGAGGACTGGTTACATTGTTTGAAGCAGATGGATTCAATTATCAAAATGCATGTGGTAATTTTATTTCATCAACAGTTACTCAGACTCCTACCGGAGCTATTGCTTTTAGTGTTTCAATGACTGCAAATTTAGAAGCTTGTAAGGAATACACAATGGTCTATTGGAATGCTGATGGACCGAATAGAACTACCTTGATAGAGACAATCCTAGGTCCAGGAGATGTTGTACTTCATCCTGAGATGAACGATCCAGATTATAGTACCACAATAATTGCTGTAAAGGAACCTAACGAAACCATTACGGCATTTTCTACGACAGGAGACTTTACTAATATAAATGGAGGAGACTATAAGCTGTATAGTATTAATTATAAGTCTGGGGGAGTGGAACCTCCAATTAATAGTGACCCTGCGAATTGGATTGGAAAAACGCTTTCGGAAATATTAGGAGACGGTGATTGCTATTATTTAACACCTAATCCATCGAATTTAGAAGTGATTACTGATTGCTCTATTGATGTAGAACTTGGAAATCAAACAGCATGTGATCCAATGACTAATACATTTTCACAAGAGATAATAGTTACATTTGATGAATTACCTACCGAAGGTATGCTCGTGGTAAATGGTGACGAGTATGCTTTATCTTCGAGCCCTTACAGTATCAACTTAGCTAATCTTAATGCCGATGGAATGTCACGAGGCATTGAAGTTTATTTTTCCGTCGACCCTGATTGTATTTTCGAACAAGCTTCTTTCTTTACTTCTCCTGAAAACTGTTGTCCCTATGATCTGGATTTGGGTGCTGTTGTATTTACCCTTTGTGAAGGAGATGAACGGTTGATTACTAATAACGATAGTAACCTAGATTATCAATGGTTTAAAGACGATATACTTCTTTCTTCTGATGAAGAAATTAATGTGACAGAAGCAGGAAATTATAGAGTGGTAGCAATGGATGGAAATAATTGTACTAAGAGTTTGAATTTTGAGGTAGTTGTAAATGCAAATCCAACCTTAGAACTATTAGGCCCTCAAGCTTTATGTGATGGAGATGCGATTACTTTAATGGCAGAAACAGGTGAGAGTGAAGTAGAATGGAAAAAGGATGATGTTGTTCTTGCCGAGACAGGATTTGAACTTCTGGTTACGGAGGTCGGAGTGTATAGTGCAACAGTGATCAATAGTTTTAATTGTGATGCTTCGCAAGAAGTAAATATTGAAGTGCACCCAAAGCCGACTGTTAACTTGGGAGATGATATAATAGAATGCCAAGGTGTTGAGGTGATTCTACAAGCAAATAGTTCTGGTATGAACACTTATATATGGTCTAAAGATTCTGCAATGTTACCTGATGATACTGAAAGTATTACTGTAACAGAATCAGGAACATATGAAGTGGCGGTTAGCAACGAATTTGATTGCGTTCAGTATGATGAAGTCATTGTCGAATTTTTGGAAGCTCCCGAAGCAAATGCTGGCATGGATATTATAGTTTGTGAAGGAGAACCAACAATAATAGATGCCAGCACAAATGGTACTTTTGAATGGTTGAAAGATGGATTGCCATATTCTGAAAACTCACTCTCTTTTGATGCTGAGGATGGAGAATATGTCTTAATAGCTAAAAATGCTGCTGATTGCGAAACTAGAGATACCGTTATCGTAATGACATTGGGAATTCCAGTGGTTGATTTAGGAGATGACAAGATAGCATGCATTGGTAGTACAGTTGAGTTGTCTGGACCGGATGGAATGAACTTAATATATGAATGGAGATTAGGAAATATGGTTATCGGTGACCAACAGACTATTGAAATAACAGATGCTGGAAATTACATCTTGGAAGTTACCAATGCCGCTGATTGTTCCGCGGAAGATGAGATTATGCTGGATTTTGTCCCAGGACCGAATGTAGAGTTAGGTGATGACGTAACTCAATGTGCGGATATGTTGTATACAATTATGGCGACAACTAATGGGTCGGAGATAGAATGGTATAAAGATGATGTATTGATAAATGGAGAAACGGGAATGACATTAGATGCTGCAGAGTCAGGTATATATAAAGTTATTGTTAAGGGAGATACAGGATGCGATGCCGAGGATGTTATCGAGGTACTTTATAATCCAGTTCCTGTAGTAGATTTGGGAGACGATCTTGAAGATTGCGAAGGAGCTATGATTCAATTAGAATATCAGGAAATGGCAAGTTCAATTGTTTGGAAAGATGAGAATGGAATGCAAATAGGATCTGGACCTACATTAAATGTTTCTGAAACTTCATCGATCACTTTAGAGGTGATTAATGAATTCGATTGTCCTAATACGGATGATATTGATGTTACTTTTTATCCATTACCAGCGGTGGCTTTAGAAGACGAGTATGATTTCTGTGAAGGAGAGAAAGTAACAGTAGTGGCATCGTCCAATGTTACTAATTTTGAATGGTACCTAGATACTGATCTCATTGATGGTGAAAATATGAGCAGTATTGATATTACGAGTGCGGGCACGCTATCAGTCAAAGCAATTAGTGACAAAAATTGTGAAAGTACGGACGAGGCAGAAGTGATTGAAAGGCCAATCCCGGTTGTGGATTTAGGTGGAGATATGGATTTATGTCCTAATGATTTTGTTCTTTTGACGGTAAGTGCTGACCCAACAGATACTATCAAATGGAGTAATGGATCAATGGATGTGAGTAGTATTCAAGTTACTTCTACAAACCCATCCATGTCAATAGGGAAACCATTTAGTGTAGAGGTAATTTCAGAATATGGATGCTCGGCTATGGATCAGGTGGTTATTACCGAATTGGCAGTTGTTCAGGCTGACTTACAAGGAGATCTCAATGGCCTTTGTGACGATGAGGTGATGAATCTCACTGCTTCGGGGGGCACTAATTTTGATTGGTCTGCCAATACAGGCCCTATTGAGGCGACTGATAATACAGCAGTTGCCAATCCTGAGGTTACTACTACATATACAGTTACTGTATCCGATGATTGTCCGGATAATACAGATGTAGCTACATTTGAAGTAGTGGTGTTCGAACCAGTGGAAGGTGTAACAGCAGGAATAGATACCTGTGTGGTGATAGGAAGGTCGATTGATTTAATGGCTGAAGGTGGGGAAGAGTATTTATGGGAGGATGATAATTCTATTACTAGTAGGTTAGATGTAGCTAACCCAACTGTAAGCCCCATAGTAGAGACTACTTACCATGTGACTATTGTGGATAACAATGGATGTGAGTATCAGGATTCCGTTTTTGTTTGTGTAATCAGTGATCCGACTATTGGTTTTGATCCTGTATCGATGATGTCTCCTAATGACGATGGGAAGAATGATGTGCTAGAGTTTCAAGGTTTGGATATATACCCTGATAATAAACTGACGATTTTCAATAGATGGGGAAATATCATTTACGAAAAATCAGGATATCAGACCGACGGCGAAAGATTTGATGGTAAGGAGGGAGGAATTGATCCTTTGCCGGAAGGAACTTATTATTACATTCTGGAGTTTGATGGATTCAAATTCAAACAAGCATTGACTATTATTATTGATTAACCATTAAAAATAGAAAGACATGAAAAAGATAATATATATAACGATTTGTTTTTTATTCAATATTGAACTTTCTGCACAGCAAATACCATATTCTAGTCCTTTGCATGAAGCTCAGGCATATTGGAATCCTGCTACCACAGCATATGGAACGAAGATGAGTGTAGATGGTTTTTTTAGAGGTCAATGGTTGGGTTTCGATGGGGCACCTGTTACTGGCTTTGCTTCTTATCAAATGCCTTTTTTAGATTATAATATGAGTGCGGGGGGATTATTAATATTTGATAAAACAGGACCTATCTCTAATATGGGGATAAAGTTAAATTATGCCTATAAAATGAAAATGGGGTACAAGGGCCAACTTTCGGCGGGATTGTCTGCCAGCTTTATGAACTTCAGTATTAATACCGATAACGAAACTTTTAATGATCAAGGTGATGGAGTATTAGAGTTGGCTAATACCAGTAAATTTTACCCCACCATAGGAGCTGGATTGTATTACATTTCTAATGATGAAGAATTTAGAAATACCAATCGCTTCTTTTTTGGGCTGGCTTTTGCTCAAGCATATGCAAGTAATGTAACATTGGATTCTGTGAGTATTCAAAGAAATAATCACTTTAATGCTATGATCGGAACAAGATTATATAGCTATGACAGTTATTTCGAACCCTCCATTATGATTAATTATGTCAAGCCAGAAGTATTAGATGTTATTTATTCATTAAAATATGAAATGGAAAACAGTTTTTGGGCTGGCTTGAGTTATAGTTCTGTAAATGATATGGCGGTGCAAGGCGGATTAATACTGGATAGATTTGGGAATAGATATGCTCAATTGAGGATAGGAGTGTTAGCAAATATGATGCTTACTAAATCTCTGTCAGATTTTGGTCCCGGGATGGAGTTTGTTATATCTTATCAGTACGATATGGAGTAGAAATGAGGATATATTCTTTTTCGAAAATAATAGCCCTCCCATTCGTGATTCTCTTTGCAGGGATACTATATTATATCTTAGAGGTTGATGATACATACTGGTGGACAAGTATTATTCCTTTAGTTATTCTTGTAGCCATATATACTTTGCATCCACAGATTGACTATTGGTACCATACCAAAAAACCTGTCCCTTTGGATGAAGAGTTATTGGTCTGGTTACGAAAGTACTCACCGTATTACAATAAATTGAAAGATTCTGACAAGGAGAAATATGAAACTCGTATGAGCCTATATTTGGAGGCCAGAGCTTTTACCTCTATAGGAGAGGAAAAAAGAAAGGTTCCTGAAGATGTGAAGTGTGCGATTGCTTCACAGGGTATTATGATGAATATGGGAAATGAAGATTTTTTGATAGGAGATATGGATAGAGTTTTTTTATATAAACATCCTTTTCCTTCACCTCGGATGCAATTTTTACACACAGTGGAAACATTTTATGAAGATGGAACACTCATTTTTAGTCTTTCTCATCTGATCCCGGGATTGATACATTCGGATCAGTACTATAACATAGTAATGCATGGATATGCGGAGGCTTATCTTCAAGTCTACGATAAAGGATATCCGATTATTGCTGACCAAACATGGGAAGGGTTGGAAGCCATTAATGGATTTAAGAGAGGTGATATCGAGGCAACCTTAGGTTATAAAATCGATGACATAAGGATTGTTCATATTAATTATTTCTTTACCTATCCTGAAAAATATCAAGAAACATTCAATAGTTATTTTGATCTTTGGTGTAAGATCTTCAACCAAAATCCTTTAAATGGTGAAATATTTTGATAGTATATCAAGCCCGATAGGAAAAATCAAAATATATGCCAGCGACACTGGAATCACTAAAATTGATTTTGATGACAATATTTTAGCCGAACCCAATTCAAATCACCATACGGAAAGAGCAAAGACGCAATTATCTGCTTATTTTGAAGGAGAGTTGACAACTTTTGATATACCCTTAGACTTTGAAGAGGCAACACAGTTTCAGGTTGCGGTATGGAATGAGTTATGCAAAATTCCATTTGGTTCCACAGTTTCATATCAAAGAATTGCGGATAAACTCAATAACCCCAAGGCAGTAAGAGCGGTGGGTCTCGCCAATGGAAAGAATAGGATTCCAATTGTAGTACCTTGTCATAGAGTGATTGGGAGTGATGGGTCTTTGACTGGATTTGCATGGGGACTCGATATAAAAAGGAAACTTTTGTTGCACGAACAAAAGGATAAATATGGAGAGCAATTAATTTTTTTTTAATAGCAGGCAACCTTTGGGTTAAGCGATGCATATACATTGCAATCGGTCAGTTAATATGTTGGAAAAAGAAATTATAGCAAGGGTTAAAAGGAGAGACACCAAGGCTCAACGGATGCTTTATGATAAGTTTAAGGCATATTGGTATCGAATTTGTTTAAGATATAATTCAGGACAAGTTGATGCTCAAGATGTTTTACAGAATTCGTTGGTTAAAATATTTTCTAATATTGGACAGTTTGATATTAGAAAAGGTGATTTTAAAAGTTGGTCCTCAAAAATTGTGGTTAATGAAAATCTGATGTATTTAAGGAAAAATAGGAAAAACTGGCAAACAGCTGATGTAGATGAACAAATGGACTTACAGTCTAATGAGCATTCGCCTGTTGATATACTGTCAGCAGAGGCTTTGACTGAAATGATTCAAAACCTTCCCGAAGGTTATAGAATCGTTTTCAATATGTACGTGGTAGAAGGTTATAGTCATAAAGAAATAGCACAGCAACTGAAGATCAGTGAGGGGACCTCTAAATCACAGTTGTTTAAGGCTAAAAAATTGTTAAAACAAAAATTAGAAGTATTACTATAAATTATATAGTATGAGTGATAATAAATTTGATGGATTAGAAAAGTTCTTTAGGGATAGACTCTTAGAGGATAGAACTGATACAAATGGTTGGGATATTCCTGACGATACAGTTTTTCTTGAGGCTATGGAAGAAGTTAATGATGGGGATAGGAAAAGAAGACCAATAGTTTTATGGATATTGTTAGGGCTGTTGACTACGGCTGGTTTATTTTATGTGCTGAAAACTCAAAGTGAGCTAGGCGAATTGAATAACAAAATTGAGAGACTTGAATATGCAAATCTAGAATTAGAAAAAGAAAGAAATGCGATTCAACTAGAATCGATGAACTTGGAAAAATTGAAAACAGAAGAAGTTTTGTCTGTATCTGATGATGTTGTTAATTCTGAAAAGGGTAGTAATGCAAATGTAGCCAATAATACTATTTCTAATATTCCTGTAAGTAAAGAGGATATTGAGGCACCGATAGGAGAAATCAGAGAAAAAAGTAAGAATATTCAAATCATTGAACATATTCCTGTTAATCAGGATAATGTTGTGACCATTTCTAGTGATGAAAGAGAACTGATGGTTGTTGATAATGTGGAAAGTCTAAAATTGGGAGATTTGGATATCAATCAACAACCTGTGGCAATAAAACTTAAGCATGTAAATAGTAGTAAGGATGAGGAGGATGTAAATAAAGGAGGAGTTAAGGCGATGGTATACGGAGGACTTACCTTTAGTTCCTTAAATATGAATAATATCGGTGAGCAGCCATTTTCTTTAACCAAGTATGAGAAATATTATTCCGGTTATACGGTTGGCTTAGGGATTTCGAAGGATTTTGATAAATGGACTCTAGAGGGAAATACCTTTTATAGACATCTTAATAACCAAAGTGACTACATGGGCGAAGAAACCTATGAATCAGCAAATGAAATATTAGTAAATAATGAGAAAGTATATGTTGGAGATATGGGAGTTGAAACTCCTATAGGACGAAATATTGCTGAGGCTAGGTTTAGTTTGGGAAGTGAAGAGATTGACGATCAAACAGTGATGAAGAATAATACTTTGATCGATCAGAGTTTTGACATTTTTGGAGTGGGATTAAATCTTAATTACCGCTTTTTAGAATTTGAGAAATTTAACGCTTTTGTAGGAGCTGGGCTTTCTTTCAACTATATTTTTGATACATATCAATCATTTGACAGAAGCCTATACCACGGAAGCAAAATGATGATGAATGATAGAAAAGAGAATATACAGATGGATGGTATTAACAAACTTTTTTATTCTTATACTTCAAGAATCGGTGTGACTTATCATATGAATAAAAAGGTTAGTATCTCGTTAAATGCTACTTATGACAAATCGATAAATTCAATCAGAGAGATAAATCTGGATTCGGATCCAGGAACATATATTACTAATATAGGAACAAATCTAAGTCTTATCAGTCAATTTTAAGCTTCGTACTGTTTAATTTTGATTATTTCATTAGTGATGCTCAAAGACGATTAGTCTTTGAGCATTTTTTGTTGTAATAATTTGTATATCAAATTTATATATATGTAAATATTTTGAATAAATTTTTCTTTTCAGGCAACCAATTATTAATTGGTTGCATATACTGAGTAAGAAATTTATTTAACAACAAAATTTTTGAATAATGGAAAAGGGAATTAAATTTTTATTCAGTTTGACACTGATAGCAATGATGTTTGCTTCATGTAGTGATGATGACGATACTCAAACTACGGATATGGATTCTTTTGATTTATCAATAAATGGTCTTGAGGATTTAGGAAGTGATTATTTGTATGAAGGATGGATAATAGTCGATGGCAGTCCAGTTACTACCGGAACATTTTCTGTAGATGCAGATGGACATTTGTCAAAAACCAGTTTTAGTGTAGGCAAAGACGATTTGGCTAATGCTACCAAGTTTGTCTTAACTATTGAACCGAGCCCTGACAGTGATCCTTCTCCAAGTGATGTACACATTTTGGCTGGAGATTTCAGTGGTAATTCCGCTGCTTTAACAATAAGAGATAGTGCTGCTTTAGGAAACGATTTTGGAACTGCCGCCGGTTCTTACATTTTGGCGACACCTACAGATGGAATGGAGAACAACGAAAATAGTGGAATTTGGTTTTTAGATCTTAGTACAGGATCTCCATCTGTTGGACTTGATTTACCAACACTTCCTGATGGTTGGGCTTATGAAGGTTGGGCAGTAATTAATGGAACACCAGTTAGTACTGGAACTTTTACGGAAGTAGATATGATGGATGATGCAGCTCCATTCAGTGGAACAATGGCTGGACCTCCGTTTCCAGGAGAGGACTTTTTGTCTAATGCTCCTTCAGGGCTATCTTTTCCAACAGACTTAGCAGGAGGTACAGCGGTAATAAGTATAGAGCCTGTTCCAGATAATAGTTCTGCACCATTCTTACTAAAGCCACTAGTTGGTCAGATACCTAGCGATGCTCAGGACCATGTATCGTACGAAATGGGTCAAAATTTAGCTTTTCCTACAGGAGAAGTTACAAGATAAATATTAACTGAGGGTTGAATGCCAAAGTCTCGGACTCAAAGGAGTTCGGGACTTTTTTTATTTATAGCATCTAGAATGAGAGAATCAACTCAAATCTGAATTTAGAACAAATATTTTTAAAAGCTCTCAGTTTGTGTAGCGATTAGGTCTTTTTACGGTATATGATATTAGGGAATGCCGAAGCCCTGTTCAAGTAGGCCTAAATAAAAATAATTAATGATGAAAAAAGTTTTTTTTGCTTGTTTAACCTTTTTTTTCGCAGCCACATCTTATTCTAATGGAGGTAGCAAACATGATGCCTGTATAGAATGGTCCGAAAATATTGCAGATGATTTGGAAGATCCGTCGCAACATTGGGTAGATCAGGATATACAATGGAATATTGATAGCTATGATTTCTATCTTATCTGTATGGACGCGGAATTTTTAATAGATTTAGAACCTGTCATTATTGAGATTGATTGATCATTTAGATTTTAAATGATCAATTAAGAATATGGCCTCAAGATCTAAATCGTAAGTAATTGCTTGAGGTCATACTTTCGTCATTTTATTATGGTGATTTAAATTTTAACTTAAAAAAGTCTTTCTCATTTTTTTAATCTGGTTACAACTTTGTAAACCCATTACATTCAAAAATGCCAATATCGCTCAAATTGATTATCTACTAAAAAGTCGTTTTTATCGAAAAAACAATGTATTGATCATTTTTCAAAAGAGATTAGCCCTTAATTTGATGTTATTTGAGCTAATTTAAGATTGAAACTACTCACTGACTTAATATTTGTAATTGGAATGGTACTTATTGTTATCATTCTATGGCTGTTGTGTAGTAAGAAGAAGGCCGATACATCACATCACATTCTAATAATTATATTTGGACTTTTTCTGTTTAGCGTATTGTTCTTTTACGCGATGTTACACAAGATAAAATGGTTAGTAGTTGCTACTTTCTTGGTCGAGGATCCAGTAGTCTTTTTAATGGGCCCTTTAATTTATCTCTATGTTAAATCTTTGTTCGACAATACAGAACGATTGTTTAGAAGGCATTGGTTACATTTTGCACCCTTTCTAATATATTTTACATTTATTTCGATTCCGGTATGGTGCTATATTTTAACAAACAAATGGATAGTTCCTTATCACAATTTGGTTGAGAAATATGACTATCTAATACCTTTTCAGATATTGTTCCTTATAGTTTATTCTCTTATTTCCTTAGGAATTTGGTTCAAATACAATAGGGCACTAATGGAAAATTATTCCAGTATTGAAGAAAGAGATTTTATCTGGGTAAGAAATCTACTCGCAGGTACATTGGTCGTTTCTGTAATTGATCTTTCCACGACTATATATGAGTCAATATATGGAGTATTGGAGTGGGAAACAGGTATTCTGACCATTATTTCTCTTATTATTTTGATCATATTTTTAGGTTATAATGGGGTTTCGAAATCAAGAATTTTGATTCCGGACTTTTTGATTGAAAGAGAAAATAAACAGAGAATAGATGTTATTGATAGCCCTCAAGAGCGTCAAAGTGTGTTAAATTATGAAGAAATAGGTTTACTTAAAGTAAGACTTGAGACGATCATGGAAAATGAGAAGGTTTTTCTTGACGAAAACCTTACCTTAGGTAAATTAGCAAGCAGCATTTCCACTACTGATAAGAAACTATCGACTCTTCTAAATCAGCATATGAATACTTCTTTTTATAATTATGTGAATTGCCAGAGAGTGGAGGAGGTAAAAGAAATGATGTCGTTGGAAAAATACAATAACTATACTCTGTTGGGAATTGCAAATGAAGCGGGATTCAAATCGAAAACGTCGTTCAATAGGATTTTTAAAAAGTTGACCGGATTGTCTCCTTCGGAGTATAAAAAGGGACTAAGGTAAATTCAAATATCATAGGTAAATTGATGATCAACCTTTAATTATTAAGTGCCATTAGAAGCAATGGTACCTGTATTTGTCATTAAAAGTAGAAGGATTCATCTTTAAAACTTTTGTTTGCGGTACAAAATGATAGTTTCCTGTTAAGGGAACCAATGTATCAATAAATTTAAGTTATGAAATTGAATTCGATTTTTTTTGTTCTCATAATGGCAACGTATTCATGTAAACTAAGTATCGACTGTGATAATGACTGTGACAAAAGACATTCTGAATGCTTGGATTTTTTTCTGGAAAAATATGATATGGAATTGTATTGTGAACAAAATTTGGGTTGCCGAAACTACTTAGAACACTGGAACTTTGAAGGGGAAGATTATTATTTAATAGATAATCATTGTGCTGATATATCGCCAGTCCCTTATGATTGTAACGACAATAAATTATTTGATGATCCAAAGGATGAGTTGGGACAACTTTTTTTACAAGATGCTGAGTTCATAGAAATCTTAGCATACCAGCCTTAGAGCCAAACAAGAAAGAATGTCCTAATTCACCACCCTTTAGTGATGAATATGAATTTAAAAATAAAGTAGAAAATAATATGGAAATAATTTGTTACGCCTGTGGAAAGGGAGAAATGCCCGAAAATACTATGGAGGCTATAGAACATTGCCAGACAACTAATAAAGATTGGAGAATTGAAATGGACATCCATATGACTAAAGATGGTGAAGTAGTTTTGTTTCATGATGATAATCTCGAACGCATTACCTCAGTTGATTTTCCAATATCACGTCTTTCGTTTGAACAGTTGAAATTGCAAAATGCAGGATACCACTTTTTTTTGGATGGGCAGTATCCTTACAGAGAAAAGGAAATTCAGATACCTTCTCTTATTGATGTGTTTTTATCATATCCAAATGGGAAATTCCTTATTGATATACACTGTGGAGATGATAGGATTGTCGATTTATTAATTGAAATAATAGAATCATTTGAAAATGGTGATAATATAGTTTTCGTATCTAAATATCATCATATTCTTAGTTCTCTAAGGAACAAGAGACCTCATTGGGACTACGGGTTTTCTCTCAGAGAAGCGAAAAGACTGCTCATGATAAATGCTTTGAGATTGAATTCGTTTTTTTCATTTGATTCTGATATAGTAATGCTTCCAATAAAACATAATAGTAAAACTATTATATCACCAAGGCTAGCTTCAACTATTCATAAGGCGGGCAAAAAACTGTGGTTATGGCTTGAAGAAGGAGATAAAGTTAGAGGAGTCGATTCTTTGGTAGAAATGGAAAAAGCCAGAAGCTTTAATGCTGACGGCATATTTACTTTTTTTCCTCAAAGATTGAAACGTGTGCTCAAATAGTATGACGATCAAAAAAGAATGTGACCTCAAGATTTGTATCTTAGGCAATGACTTGAGGTCACTCATATTTTTTACCATCCTGGTATAAAGTTCAATCCAAAGACACCTTTTCCATTTTTGACCAAAGGAATAGCATAGTATGGTTCTAGTATCAAAGCACCAAATAGATTAACACGCAGTGATAAGCCCGCACTTGTTGCTATGAAAATATCTCTTTGTTCCTCAACAGTTTGACCTGTTACGGGATCAAAAACAAAGACAGTTCTTCCGTCACTTAGTTGACTAAAATTGTCAAAAGCAACACCTGCATCAAAGAAAAGTGCTAAATCAGAGAACAGAGCTTTACTCTTAATAAGACTTAGGTTTTCAGGTCCGGTGAATGGAAGTCTGATCTCGAAATTGGTAAGTAGCATTTTAGAACCTAAAACTTCCGAAAAATCTCTCCCAAGGTCTTCAATTAAGTCTTGATCGAATATAGTTCCGTACCCTCTCACAAAGCCCATCTGACCGACATAAAAAGGATAAACTGAGTTGGCTTCTTGCTCAAACCTGAGATAAGACATACCTCTAATTGCAATACTTATGGGTTTTTTCCAAAAATATTTTCTATAATCGGCTATAACACTGGTATACTTGTCATTACCGAAGTATTGATCAACACCTAATCGGTATCGATACCCGGCTAATGGAGAAGTAAGGCCGAAATATGAATTGTCACCTACTAATGCGGTTCCAACATTAGCTCCAAAACCTTTAACAATAGTATAGTACCTATCGATATCTAATTCGTTTCCTAGGTTTTCAACTTTATTTCTCTCTTGCAGAGCAAAGACATACCTTCCTCCTCTTTGTACAAAATAATCCTTGTATACATCCCATCTGAAGCTTCGATAGGAACCTCCGATACTTCCTTCTAATCTTAATGTAGTAGAAAAAGGATAATGGGCGAAAAGATTGATGCCCTCATCAAAAACACGGATTAGATTAATATTATTAACCAAAGATGTTTCATCGACTCCTACAATATTGATCGTCTCAGTTGTGTAGTTTTGATAACCTGCTCGCAATGGAATGTGAGATAATCCAACACCCCACGCTAATCGTTTGGTTCTATTTAAATATGATACCTGAGCTCCAAAGTCTAGAATTTCTCCATTTAAAGATACCTGAGAAAACAACTGGTGGTTGCCTAGCATATCTGAAAACAACATATATAGACCACCTTGTAATCCAGTATAGTTACCAAAGGTCGTATTACCTACACCGACTCCGATCCCACCACCGCCGCCAACAGCATCGAGCTTAAACTTAGGTTTATATGCGGCATCTTTTAATTCAGAATCATCTATGAGAGGATACTGATCGATACTGGCAAGATTTCTATTGACAATGTCCTCTCTTTCTGTCTTTCCCGGTAAAAAAGCAGCACTAAAATCAATATCATTTTTATTTACGGGCGTTAAGTTGAAATCATCTTTTTTTGCTTTATAAATGTCATAACCACTATTAAAATAATGAGTATAGAGAATTCTGTCTTTTTTGTGTGAATTAGAAATCATTGGAGAGTATCTCGTTATTCCAGATATACCAGTCATTAACTTAGTCATTTGGAAGAGCTCATCCTTTTTTACATCAAAAAAGTAGAGATTTCTATACCCATCTCTATCTGAAACGAAGTAAATATTATCTTCAGAATCAAAAATTGGGTTCAGATTATCTGCGGTATTGAAAAGCTCTTTGGTTTCAATAGTTCCTCTTTCGAAATCCATGATGGCAATATCATAGGTAAATCTACCATACTTTCTACCTTCTATCATGCTACGCTTGTCATAAGAAAAAGCGAGCTTACTTCCATCTGATGAAAAACTAGGGAGTATCTCCGAATACGGATCATTAGTTAATCTTCTAACTTTTGATTTCTTTAGGTTATAAGCATATAAATCTGGCCAACCATCGACTAATCCCGTAAAAACGATTTCTTTACCGTCTGGAGACCAAGTGGGATTGGATATAGAAGGAACTCCGGGTATAAAGATGGATTCTTCAGTATTGCCATTTTCTACATTCTTAATAATCAGGACATTTTTACCTTTTTTAAACCCAACAAATGCAAATCGTTTGCTGTCTTTGGACCAAGTGCCTGAGGATTCAAGAAAATTAAAATTATCAAGATCTCCATCCTTAATCAAGCTTGCCATTTTTCTTATTGGTTTACCATTTCTGGCATCTGCCAAAAAGACGTCTGTAGAAAATACATCTCTTTCAGATAAGTATATTACATACTTTCCATTAGGACTTAGTACCGGACAGACGTTTATTCTTCCTGAGTTTTTGTTTGATAACAAAGCTCTTCCATTGGGCCTTTCCTTTGATCTGAGTAAAAAAGGTTCATAGTGATTTTCAATAGCTGTGATCCACTCCAGACTCAAGTTTTCGATATTTTCTCGTACAACTAAAGGAAATGCGATTTCAACACCGTAAACTGCAGTGGCCCTAAACAAAGGTCCCATTACGTTGTCTCCGTATTTATTAGTCAAAAAAGACCACATAGCTTGACCATACCTGTAAGGAAAATATCTGGGATTTGCCATTTTCTCTATAGTGGGTACATTATTATTGAGTATTGCATCTCTCATCCACATAGAAGTAAAGGGATCCATATTCCCAAGAGTAATATATTCTGCCATTCCTTCTACCATCCACAGGGGAAGATTGACAAGAGATTGTAAAGAGGTAGAATCGCCTCCAAGTATATGATGGAATTGGAAAGCATGTACTAATTCATGACCAAGCACTTGACTGGTTTGCTGATTACTCATAGTGAGGGGCATGACAACTCTGTTTTTGAGCCCTTCAGTTACTCCACCGGTACCAACGCCAATAGCACCTGAGATACTGTTTGTCTGTTGAAAATCGGCATGATTATTATACAGAATTAGTGGGCTAGCTAGTTTGAATGTATCTTCAAAGATTTGTTGATGGTAGTCATACCATTGTTCGGTGATCTTAGAAAAATGATTTACTACTTCTTTGTTATCTAAATAGTAGTGTATATCAAAATGGGGGGTTTCTTTAATTTTAAAAGCGAAATCAGTGTATCTGGGTTTATTTTTCCCGAAGTATTGTGCAGAAAGATTAACAAACGAAAATGTAATCAGCATCGCTAAAAGACAGATATTTCGCATATATTTAAATTTTCTTCTAATCATAACGATTGACTTAATGAATAAGGTATTTATAGCTTTAACAATAATAACTATTGTCGGTTGTAATTATAAAAAAAATAATGTGATGAATGTCGGTATAAATATAGCTTTTGAGCAAGATCATGACCATACACCTTCATATGTCGAGGTAATCGAATTTTATGAGAAGTTAAATACACTAAGCAATATTACTAAGCTCGAAAAGTATGGCAAGACCGACTCGGGACACCCACTTCATACTTTGGTTATAGATGTCAAAGGAGAAAAATCTAAGCCTACTTTATTAATTAACAATGCGATACACCCTGGAGAACCATGTGGAGTTGATGCATCGATGATGTTCGTAAGGGATTTATGCTTAGACGAAAAGTACGAAGAGCTGTTGAAAAAGGTAAGGGTCGTGGTAATACCATTTTATAATATTGGAGGAGGGTTAAATAGAAGTTCATTCAGTAGAGCCAATCAGGTAGGTCCTAAGTATTATGGTTTTAGAGGAAATGCTAAAAACTTGGATTTAAATCGAGATTTCGTTAAATGTGATTCCAAGAATGCAAAAACCTTTAATGAAATCTTTAACCATTTTGAACCCCATATATTTATAGATACTCATACTTCGAATGGAGCAGATTATCAATATGTTATGACATTAATTGCAACTCAAAAAGACAAACTTCCCTCCTCGTTAGCTCAGGTACTAACTGATTCTATGTTACCTTATTTATACGATGAAATGAAGAACAGAAATTATGAAATGACTCCTTACGTATATGCACCGGACACTCCTGATAAAGGGATTTATGGTTTTTTGGATTATCCAAGATACTCGTCCGGCTATGCGGCTTTACATCATTGTATTTCATTTATGCCTGAAACACATATGCTGAAACCATATAAAGACAGAGTTATGAGTACTTATGAATTTTTACATGTGAGTTTTGAGTATGTGGCCGATCATTTTGAAATGATTTCAGATGCTAAAGAAAAAGCTGAATCAGAATATAGAGGAAAGAAGAAGGTGGCCATAGATTGGAAATTAAACGAAGAAAAAGTGGATAGCTTCTTATTTAAAGGGTTTGCCGCGAAATATAAGAAAAGCGAAGTAACAGGAAAAGACAGGTTGTATTACGATAGGAACGAACCATATACGAAAAGTGTTAATTTCTTCAATGATTACCAGATGGACAAAGAGATTTTGGTGCCAAAGAAATACATTATTCCTCAAGGGTACTCTGATGTAATAGAAAGACTCAGATGGAATAAAGTGGAAATCTCAGTTTTAGAGAAAGATACGGTTGTAAGAGGACCATTCTACTATATAATGGATTTTGAAGACCAGAAAGCCTATGAAGGACACTACCTTCATAAGAAGGTAAAGCTTGAAGAAGTGGAAAAAGAAGTTCAGTTCTACGCTGGAGATATTGTTATTGATACTGACCAGAATAAAAGAAGATACATCGTGGAAACGTTGGAACCCGGAGCACCAGATAGTTTCTTTGCTTGGAATTTTTTCGATGGGATTTTAATGCAAAAAGAATATTTTTCTCCTTATGTTTTTGAGGAATTGGCTGTCGAATTATTGCGGAATGATCCTGAGTTAAAACAAAAATTTGAAGATAAAAAGAGCAAGGATGAAGAGTTTAGAGACAATGCGTATCAACAATTAACGTTCATATATAAGAATTCACCATACTATGAACAAACCCATAGGAGGTATCCAGTGGCGAGAATTTTTTAATAATAATTAAAAGAGCAATGAAAAACCTACTAACTTTTGGATTTATTATACTATTAACTTTAGGTGCTTGTGGAAGTAAATTTGACTCATCTTTGCTTCCAGGTAAATGGTTAACGGAGAAATGGATTAACAAAACAGATTTACAAGAGATTGATTCCAAGATGACTTTTGAGTTTATGGAAGATGGTAGATATACTATGAACGTTGGTAGTCGAATTGAAGAAGGGAAATATTGGATATTTGGAGAGTCTTTACATACTGTTGAGGATGGCAAATCAGAAAAAACAGTAAAAATTCTTAGGCTGACCAACCAAGAATTAATATTTGAAATGAATAGATACGGCCAGATAGAAGAAGTTATACTAAGACGCGGTTAAGTAAACGTGCAGTCGGCATCTCCATCTTGAATAGAGAAATCACTGGGAAGTTTGAGAGAATCGAAATAATTAGAAATGAGATAATTTCTTTCTACCTTCTTTGAGAATAACTTTCCGGAAATCTCATTCACTACATTATCGGCAATATCATGTTGAAAGGTAGTAAAGGTTTTAATTTTCCATTTTATTATAAAATGTTCAATTACGTTTCCAATTATGGTGACGGGGCAGGAATAATAACAATAAGGTAACTTAAGGGTAGCTTTTCTCTTGTTAAAAACTAAAAATGCAATCAAAACTTTATTATTATCATATATCTCAAATGCCATTTGTTTGAATGTAGAATCCGTATCAGAAAAATGATATTCTTGTTTTGTCTGATGTTTCTCCAGTATCCAAGGATTATGCAATATCCAGTTTAATTCTTCGAAGTTTCTCTTAAATAGGTTCTTATGTTGTTGAGCATTTATGAATTCTGATGTTTCTTTCGATACATGGTCCACTTGCCGGATATTAAAGTCTTGTTTTAATTTTGAGTCTCGAATTTTAGTAATACCCAATACTGCATTAAATACCCCATCTACTAGCTTCCAAAAAGGTTTGAGTTTTGAAAATATAGCCCTTTTGGGAGGAAGAATGTTTTGTAAATCAAGTTTTACATAGAGCCTGATACCTTGAAGTTTGTAGTCATTAAAAATGCCGATTTTGTCATATAGAGACTTAGTATAAGGAGCATAATCCGCTACCATTATCTTTTTATTCCAGTCGGATAGGCTTTTTTTGACAAGCTGGTGAGCAATTCCTTTCCTCCTATGATTTGGGCTTACCCATAAACTTGTCAACCAACCTAATCTAATAAACTCATTGTCAGAATTTAGGAAATGATCAGGAAGAATTCCCACATAACCTACGATTTCTTGATTTTGGAAGGCTATAAGAAGTATAGTGTCATTGGGTTCTAATCGAGGGTTTTTTAACTGGGATAATGCACGATGTCTGGTTATTGGGACTTGCTTCAAAGAGTTAAACCACTCCGAATAGATAAGGGTATACAATTGATCGGCATTATAGCTTTTAATATTGATCATCGGTAGATCGTGTTTTTTCCAAAAGACATTTTTAGAAAGTAATATAAGATTTCTGTTTTTATAATCTCTTCAGCCGAATCAGTTCCTTTTTCAAGTGGAATTCGTTGGAAATGATTTTTTATAATTTCTTTTTTAAAACCTGCACAACCAAAAGTTGCCGTGACATGAGGTTGTATTTTTTCAAAAAAAGCACTACCGACGTTCACGTCTGTAAATGGAAAAGAGAAAAGACCGTTGGAGATATCAAAGTTGATTTTTAGAAAATTAAGACATGAGATAGTCTGATCTAGTTGGTTATCTATTGAGAGCCTTTGATATTCAGGGTGGTCAACACTATGGGCTCCAAAGTTAAATCCTTGAGCAATCAATTTGTTAATTTGATGTGATGTTAGATAGGGTTTACTTTTTGTAAGGAATTGATTAAAATCTAATTGGATCAATGAGGCTATATCATTAAGAATATACTGGTCTTCATATTTGATGGAAAGAATAAAATTATGAAGATTAGAAATTGAGTTATATTTTGATTTAATTATTGATGCCTTCTTGGGCTCTTTTATAGTCTCCTCTAAAATTAAACTGGCTTTATACCTAAAGAACAGACTTTTATTATCTATAAAGGCTGAATTTAGGAAACATATGGCTGGAATCCCCTTTTTTATTAGGATAGGACATATAATATCATAAAGTTCTCTAAGGCCATCATCGAAGGAAAGAAGACATACGGGCTTGGTTGGTTTAGTTTTTCCAGTAGCAATATTTTTGAAACGATCATAGTCAACAGGGTGGAAATGCTTGAGTAAAAAATCTAAATCTTCCTCAAAATCTCTTGTTTTTTTTACTGGATATAAATGTTTTATGTGCGGTAAATCATTATTAGATACCGTGTGATAAAACGGTAGGATATGCTTTAGTTTGGATATCTTTATCAGGTGAGAAGAGGGGGTGAAATAGCTAAAAGCTTTCAGTCCCCCCAGCAGCCCTTTTCTAATTTTCGCTTTCAAACCCAAGCATGTAATTATCTCATGTTTATTTTATCTTGGACATATTTACATCCATTGTTGGGTACGGAATTCCAATTCCTTCTCTATCAAAAGCTTTTTTCACATTTTCCTGCATAAAAAACATAGTATCCCAATAGTGTTCGCTTTTACAAAAAGGTCTGGTTGCTAGATTTACGGAACTATCACCTAGTTCGGCCACCACGACTCCTTGAGCTGGGTCATCAAGTATATACGGACATTGTCTTCCAACTTCTAGAATGATACTTCGGGCTCTGTCTATATCGGCATCATATGCTATGCCATAGGTCAACTCAACACCAACAGTTCCTTGCCCCGAAATGTTAACAATATCATTTCCGGTTACATTGCTGTTTCCAATAATGATTCTTTTATTATCAAGTGTTTTTAGCGTTGTATTGAATGCATTAATTGCCTCTACTGTGCCGGTGGTAGCCCCTCCACCAATAGATACGAGGTCACCAACTTTGAAGGGTTTGAAAATCATAAGAAGAACTCCACTTGCTGCATGGCCTAAGGTTCCATTCAGGGCCATGCCGACGCCGACCATAAGAGCACCAAGTATGGCCACAAAGGAAGTCGTATTAATGCCAAACATTGCAGCTACCGAAAATAAGAGCATTACTTTTAATGCAATACTGATAAGCGAAGCTAAAAACTTTGATAAGGTTTCGTCTATTCCAGCCTTTACAAAAGAGTGTAAGGCCAGTTTAGTAAGCTTTCCTATGATCCATAATCCAAGTAATAAGGTAATAATTGCGAGAACAACTTTTGGTGAATATTCCAAAATCATTTCGTAAGCCCTTTGAACCAATGATGCTACATCTAAATTCATTTTCTTTAGTTTTTTATTTTTCCAAAATTACAAATTATCTACGCATACTATCCGGTAGTAGGATTTATAGATTTTCGATTCTTAAGATCAAAAATGACAAAGATGGAAGCACAAAGAAAGAAGAAAGTACCTACTTTATCTACTTCAATCATATCATTAATTAAATTCAGAATCAAAATAATGATTATGCAAATATTAGCAGCCATTAGAAAATACTTCTCCTCGTGATTTCTTGCGTTATGATATACCTTTTCTCCATAAATTAGCAGAGCAATTATTAACAGAGCAAAAATTATGAAACCAAAGAAACCCTGCTCTACAAAAGTCATCAAATAATAACAGTGAATTCCGGATTTTTCAGGATTGTCACTTACATAAGTTTCAAAACTATTTACCGTATATGGTTTGTAAGATGAATAAAAGCATCCAGGCCCAAAGCCCAATACTGGTTTTTCTTTAATCATTTGTACCCCGGCAACCCACCTATGAACTCTTTCCATAGATGAAATATCTTCTAGCTTGTAGGTAGCCTCCATTAAGTTATCAAAATTGTGATGAGCAATGGTTCTTTGATAATTTGGTGCATAGTCTAACCATTTATTACCTTGGGAAATAAACGAAATACCCATAATTAGTAATACTCCCGCAACTCCTATGACATATTTAATTAGTTTATATTCGATTAAGAAGTATGCAACTATTCCCAAAAATATGGAGCCCATTGCCGCTCTTGTAAATGATAGATTAATACCTATGATGTATAAAACTATTAGAAAGGCATATGCTTTTTTTAAACTCTTTTTTTCAGTAGTTTTATAAAATGCCCAGACAAATGGAAGTACCAGTACCGCTATAGAAGCGTAGGTGACGTGGTTACGAAAGAAAGGGTACATGACACTATTTATGGTGTCAAAGGTAAACCCCTTAAGACCATGCCTAATAATAACAATTGTAATTCCCAGGGCAAGAGACCAGATACAAAATTTAAGGAGTTTTTTAAACATGTCTATATCCCTTATAAAGTGAAAAGGGATAAAAAAGAATGGAATGACATACCATAATTTGGCAAGGAAAAACTTGTAAGAAATCACAGAATTTGTTGAAAACCAGGCAGTAACAAAAATGGAAAATATATGTAATATCAGGAGGAGAGAAATGGGATGCATAGCAAAGGTCATGTTGACATTTTTTCCTTTGGTTATAAATAGTACGATGCCTACTAGAAAAAGCAACCACATTTGCGGTTCGGTAGGTAGATCAGTTCCCAATGTAGAAGAGAATTGTACCTCTATAGAATAAGGTATAGAAAGAAAGAAAATAAAATATATTATTCTATAATCTTGAATCAATAATGACAAAACCAATCCCCCTAATAGTAAAACGGCAACAATTGGGTTGTCATCAAAAAAGAATAGATAGGTTGCAAAGGAAATCAATATACCGAGTAATCCGTAGAGAATAATTTCCTTTTTGGAAGATACTAGTCTTAGAATGTTGTCTATCATTTAATAAAGGACTTGTAACTTTCGAGTACTAGTGCAGCAAAACATGAGAAGAAAAAAGCAAACATTACTACACCTAAAACTATAAACATTCTTTTCGGTCTTGATTTAACATTTGGAGTAGTGGGCTCTTGAACTAAAAGAATGCTTGGAAACCTACTATTTATAGCGGTATTCATTTGATTTAATCTTTCAGAATCAAAAGCAAGTTGGTCTTGAAGAATTTTCAATTGTTTTTCAATAGATGTTATTTTAGAGAACCCCTGATTAAACTTAAAAACATCTTTTTCAATTACTTCAAGTTTATCCTTAAATCCAGCCCGAGCAGCATCATATTTATATGTTGAGTCTCTTGAAATACCTTTAGTCTTATAATATTGATATTTAGCCTCCGCTTCATTAAGATTAGCTCTGATGTTACTCAGAATTTCAGACAAAACTTCTCCTTGTCTTTCTGTATTAAGTACTCCGTATTTGTCTCGAAGATTAGCTAAACTATCATTAAGAACTTTATTTCTCAGTTCTTTTTCAGCAATGGTATGCTTTAGGGCTTCTGATTGAATATTTTGATTGTTCTTTACATATTTCTGAGCCTCAGAATCTAATAATTCTATAGCATATTTGACAATATTTTTCGCCATATCTGGCTCTTTATCCTCCATAGAAATCTCCAGAGCTCCATATTTGGTTTTCTTGGCTTCATAAAGACTGGAGAAGGCCATCAGTATTTGAAATTCGGCTCTGGCTTTATCTCTATTGATTTCATAATGTTTGTAAAGATCAAAAGTGTCAATGATTTTAAGGATATAATCCGTGGATGTAGCTGTAGTTAATAGCCTGTCGAGTTCATTTTTTGCTCCATAATAATCTGAATTCCTTTCGAAAGACCCTAAAGGTATTGGCTTGGCAAGATCTTCATTGGCTGGATAGGCTAATGCTGTAGACTTATAGTAATTATCCATAAATAAAGAAAAGAGAATAGCCAACACACCCGCTAATATGGTGGATATAAGAATTCTTTTTCTCCATTTTTTTAAAATACTGAAGACATGGACGAGACTATATTCATTGTTCATTGAAATCAAATTTGATAAACAAGCGACAAAAATAAATTTAAACTTTAGAAATAGTGTATTTTCTTATTTCTAATAAAGTGACAGGTATTAGGCAAACAGCCACTATAACTTGAGTAATGAGCGTGGCCATGGCAGCACCTTTAGCAGCTTGAGACGGTATCAGAACGTAATTCAACCCAAAGTTTATTATTACAGCGATAAAAAAAATTTTGTTGATATTTCGGAGAGCTCTTAGTGCTAATAATATGGGACCGAATACATGCACAACGATAAGAGGTAAAAGTGCGAGAATAATATACTTGAAAACTTCATCATAATAAGGAGTATATTCTACATAAAAATATGAAAGTATTGGAGTAGAAAATAAGAGTAAAATAATGACACCAGAACCTATCAATAGTGAAAGAGCCAGGGTTCCCGATCTGAGCAACTGATATAGGGTCTTGGGATTTTGAATATTTTTAGCATACATGGGAAGTAAGATTCCAGCGGCGAGTACACCCACCATATTGGCAGCATCAAAAAACCTGAAGCCTGCACCATAAATTCCTGCTTCTCCAGAACCTTCAGGAAGTAGTCTGCCTATCATCACACCATCCATTTTAGTGTAAGCGGTCATTAGAAATATTAAAATCGTATATGGAAGGCATGATTTTAATATCTTTCTGAACCTTTTTTTAGAAATACGAATCTTTACAGAGCCTAGCTTTTTTGAGAAAATGAAGAATGCAATAACCAATGCTGCAAAGGACGAGAATACTTGACAGCTAATGAACCACCATATGGTAAAAGTATCTTTAAGATTGATACCCCAAAGAATAACCACTAATAGAACTAACAAAATGATCTTATCCATTGAAGAAATAATACTGTCTGTCCTATAAGCCCCTGTAGCAGAGATACTTGATCTCATCAGAATAAAGAGGGAGGCAAGGATAAAATTGAGGGATATTAGAAACAGCATTCCAAAGCTTCTATCTCCTAAGACCAGATGGGAAATAATAATACAACTCAAGAAAAGACCTGCTAAAATTATTTTTAAACCCAGTATATATTCAACGTTGGTTTTATCATCGGTTTTAGCAAGATTGACCGTATTGTATTGTAGAATACCGGGATCATTGATAAATTGAAACAAATAAACAAAACTTAACAATTCAAAATAATAACCCCAAGTATTTCCTCCAAGGATATTTTGAACATTGACTTCTACAACTAGAAGGTAAAAGGGTTTTACTATGGCATTAATAGCAACGAGAATTATAATATTTACGTAAAACTCCTTTTTCATCCAAGATATACCAAAAGACAATCAAAGGTAACCTAAAAAAGACAAAATCATATTAAAATATTTTGTAATATGTAATATGCTTTATATCTTTGTGTTTCGAATGTTTTATTAATAGTCTCAAAATAAATCAACGACCATGCGAAAACCGATTAAAGTAGTGTGTTCTGTCTTCTATATATTTTGTTTTCTGAGTTTCGGAACTAATCCTTCAAATCTTCAAATTTCCGGTAAGGTTACTACGACAGAAGGAGATGCTATTCCAAATATTGAAATAATACTCGAAGGGGGAGAAACGTTTAAAAAAACAAAATCTAATGCTAAAGGAGAGTTTGTTTTCAATGATTTAGCCGAAGCCAATGACTATGTAGTGAGAACCAATGAGACTGAAACCAAGAGAGCACATTCACTGATGTCTTTGGTAAAACTTAATGATTACTTATTCGATTTATATGAATTCGATAATCCTTATGAATTTTTGATGTTAGATATAGATAACTCAAGGGAGTTAAATTATTTAGACATTGAAGAAATTAGAAATAGCCTACTATCTGACACTAAGTCAAAAAAGGAAATGTCTATATTTAGAAATGATCTAATGGTAAACAACAATCAACAGTTTAAAGAATTGAACTTTTCTTACTATTACAAAAACTTGAATACTTCAGTGGAAGAAGCTGATTTTATTGGCTTTCGTACAGATACGAAAAATATTACCAACAAGACTTTGAATCTTAATATAATTGATGAAAATATAGAAAAAAACCAATCAGTATTGGTTGAACTGTATGCTTCAAATTATGTTCATATGTCTGGTTCTTTAATTGAGTTGGAAATAGATAATAGTTTGTTAGATTTAAAAACTGTTAAAAGTGGAACCCTTCAATCAAATAATTATTTTTACAAAATAGATAATGGAGCAAGGAACCAACGTATTCGTTTGTTGGAAACTTCTACCAAAGCAAAATCTATTTTTGACCAACCTATTTATCAACTGGAATTCGATGTTTTAGGAAACGGAAGCTTAAGAGATGCGATTAAGTTAAATAGTAATAGTCAAGCCGTTGGCACTAAATATGAGCTTTTCAATACGTCACTCGATATAAAGAGTAAAAAAGCAGAAGATAGAGCTGAGGAGATAGAAAAAATCGCTTTGCACCAAAATGCACCGAATCCTTTTAATGGATTAACAACTATAAAATTCGAGTTGCCAACAAGGGAAACGGTCGAATGGCAACTGGTTGATATTTCGGGAAAGATTATTTGGCAGAGTTCTCAGGAGTATGAAAGAGGCATTCACGAACTAACATTGGACAAGAGTAGGTTTAGCTCCGGTGGAGGAGTATATAAATTGCATTTTAAAGCAGGAGATGTATTATTTACAAAATCTCTGTTTTGTCTTAGATAGTGAAATTTTATATACTTAGGGGTGTGGTTTTTAAGGGAATATTATTTAAGAAAATAAATATCTGTTTTTAGGTGAATATTGTTGATCGATGACTCTTTTTTCCATCAATTATTTCAGAACTTTGTATAATTCCAGGTGGAGAAAGGAACTTTCAATTACTACATATATTAATTATTAACGCTGAATTTGTAATGCAATAAGTCTAACTATGTTTTTTAAAACTATTGTACAAGGGAGATTGGAATTTGGAAAAGAAAGAAGCTTTTCCAAGGTGTTAAAAATGTATCAGTACAGGGTAGAAAACTACCATAAGAATCTGGTTATTTTTAAGGAAGAAGAGCTTTTCGATCATGACAATTATACGTTGGAGATTCCTCGTTTTGTTGGAAATGTATCAGAAAAAGCTTATAAGAATACGATTAATATTTTGACTTATTGTGCTCAATTTGCTTTGACTGGATCTATTAGAGGTTGGATGATCAATGAAGGAGAAATAATGCATTTTGACACTATTGAACCTGATTCTGATAAAAAGGCTGTTCAATCATTTTTGAAAGGTCGCGATTTAGTAAAAAAAGAAGGAAAAGAAGACGAAGCTTTAGAACAACTTACGAAAGCGATAGAGAGATATGACAGGCATGCCATGGCTTATGAGAGGAGGGGTAAGGTCAATTTTATTCTCAAAAAATATCATGATGCCCTTCGGGATTACAACAAATGTATCAATTTGGATGATTCCATACCCACTGCCTTTTATGGTAAAGCGAAATGCTTGATGCTCAAAGAGGAATGGGAAGAAGCTATCGTAAACTTTGACCACACTATAAAAAAATCTATAGCCCTACAAACAGTTTATTGGAAAGCGAGAAGGTTAAAGGCTAAATGTCATATTAATTTAAAACAATATGACAAGGCTGAGTTTGACCTTAAATTGTTTACCAATAGGAAGTTTGGTAAAGACAATCCTAATTATGGATGGAAAAGATGGGCATATTTTTATTTTGGTTTTGTTTTAATGCAGAAACAAAATTTTAGTGACGCTCTGATTGCATTCGAAAAAGCATCCGAATTACCTGATGTAAATGATGGAATAAGCAAAGCGGCTCTTCTAAGATTAAGAGGTCAAGCGAAAAAGAGTGCGGGAAAAAACGGATTCGTAAAGGATATAAAGGATGCTGCTCAATTGGGAGACAAAGAAGCGGTAGCCCTGTTATCTGAAATGTAAAATTTCAATTTTAACATTCTGGTCGATCCCAAATTAGCCTTAGTAGATTAATTCTGGGAATTCGAAACACAATTGTTTAGTTAGATTCGATTAAGTTAATAGATCAACTAGCAAAAAACATGATATTCATTAAAGAAGGAACTTTTTGGACGATCTTATTTTTCCTTTCTCCTGTCTGGTTATATGCTCAACTAGAAGGTAAAGTAACAGATAACAAAGGAGAAGAATTACCCTTTACTACGATTTATATTGAAGGAACTACAATAGGAACTTCAGCAAATGAAAATGGATATTATAAGCTAGATATTCCAACAGGAGAGCACCACATTATATTTCAACATATTGGATATGATCCTGAGAAAAGAATAGTAAACGCAGAGGAGTTAGAAATATTGAATATTTCATTAAGTCCCTCTGAATTTTCTTTGGATGAAGTTACCATTGTAGCCGATGAAAATCCAGCCATACCGATCATAAAAAAGACCATAGAGAAAAGGGATTTTTACAGAAAAAGCATTAAGAAATATAAAGCAAAGTTATATGCCAAGGGGATGGTAAAAATGCTTGAAACTCCAGAAAAAGTTCTAGGAGAAGAAATAGGGACGTTGGAAGGAATTCTTGATTCTACAGGGCAAGGAATAGTCTATCTTTCTGAATCATTGTCAGATATTATCTATGAATATCCCGATAGAATAAAGGAGATCATGCATTCAAGTAAGGTAGCAGAAGGAGAATCAGGCTTTACTGCAAATATGCTTTCCAATGTTTACTTCAATGTGAATGATGAATATTACGAATTCAATAGAACGGTGATGTCTCCCATTGCTGATAATGCACTTATGAATTATGATTATGAACTAGAAGGTGTTTCAATTGGAAAAAATGGACGATTGATCAATAAGATAAAGGTAATTCCTAGCTCCAAAAACAGGCCTTTGTTTTTTGGACATTTATATATAGAAGAGGATACCTGGAGGACAACAGAAGTGTCTTTATGTTTAACAGGTAAGGCGGTTCAGACATACTTTTTTGATACAATAACCATTGCACAAGTTTTATTACCAATAAGCGATGAACAGTATGCGGTATTCCATCAACAAATGTCTTTTGGTGCGGGATTATTCGGATTTAAAATGAAAGGAGAGTTCACTCATATTTTTTCAGATTATGATTTAAATGTTATGCTTGATAAAGAGTTGAAAAATGACTCTGAGGTTTTTAGGTTACTTGAGGACTCCGAAGAAAAAGAGGTAGATTATTGGAATGAACATAGACCTATTCCATTGACAGAGACTGAAACGAAAGAGTATGTTAGGAAGGACAGTTTGACTAAGCTTTGGAGTTCAGAGGAATATAGAGATAGTATTGATCGTGTCGAGAACAGATTTAGCTGGTCGGATATATTTTTTGGATATGAATTCAACAAATCTTTTGATTATCTCACTTACAGTATTAGTTCCCCTCTTTTTTCTTACCGATTTAACCCAGTAGAGGGCTCAAGTCTGAGTACGAATATCTCTATGGTAAAAAGGAATAAAGAAAGAACTAAAAGATTTAAAGGGAAACTCAAATTAGGTTATGGATTTTCTGATGAAAGGGTTAAGGCAGCCCTTAATTTGGAGTATAGGACCAATAGAATTAACAATGAGACCTTTCACTTGAGTCTGGCAGATGACTATTTTGAGTTTAATAGTAAAAAACCAGTACCTAAACCTATAGCA
The DNA here is from genome assembly GCA_965230495.1 of Saprospiraceae bacterium. Taxonomy (GTDB): domain Bacteria; phylum Bacteroidota; class Bacteroidia; order Chitinophagales; family Saprospiraceae; genus JACJYM01. Next base: position 3,600,166 of record OZ246004.1, read on the forward strand.
ACATACGCGGCATTATTTTATAAAAAGAATTATCTGAGACTATACCAAGCCAGAAGATTGAGACTGGGTTATATGCGAGAACTGAAAAATGGTTTATGGGGATTTAGTTCGGTACTAACAGGAAAGAGAACACCTTTATTTATCAATAGTCATTATAGTTTTTTCGATAAAGAAGAGTTATATGAATCCAATAATCCTGTAGAGCCAAACAATTATTCTGATGCGTTTGACGAACATTATTTTACGGAAATCCGAGTTGGATTCCTTATTAGACCGTTTCAGAAATATAATAGTTATGGAAAGTACCGAGAACGTATTAGATCTAATTGGCCTGATATAAGAATAACTTATAGAAAAGCACTTAAAGATGTATATGATGGACAGAATACGGACTTTGATAAACTGAATATTGTAATTGAAGATCGATATTTGAATCTAAAAATGTTTGGTCATCTCAGTTATCACCTGGATGCGGGAACGTTTTTATCGGATAATAGAAGCTACATGATGGACTTTAATCATTTTTACAGTAATGAAAGCATCTTTGGAGCATCAGACAATTATTATAGAGCGTTTAAACTTATGCCCCACTATGACTATAGCACTTCTAACGACTATCTAAATGTTCATCTGTCGCATCATTGGGATGGATACGTTTTGGATAGGATTCCTATTTTGAATAGAATCGGAACCGGGTTAGTGATAGAGGCAAAATCTCTCCTTAGAGAAAGTCAGGATAATTATTACGAATTTTCAATTGGTCTTGAAGGTATTGGCTTTTCCGTGTTTAGAATATTAAGGCTTGACTATGCTTGGTCCTTAGATGATGGTGGGTTATTGGATAGAGGAGTTATTATTGGAACTTCTCTTGGTTTTGGAGATTAAGCTAATTAAAAAAAGTAGGCTCCATGCCAAAGTAAGACTATTCCTAAGCCTAATATTAATACTAGCATTATAGAATAAGTAGTTCCGTCGATTTTGTTCAATATATAATTCTTATAGTTAGGAAATCCTATGAGCATAATTCCTTTAAGAATGGCTAAATATCCAAATACGGTTAAAATTGTATAAATATCAGAATTCCATTCGGCATAAAGACATATCTGAACTAATCCCAAAATCAATGCGATAAATCCGGCTAAATATCCAAAATTATTCTCCTTTGATAGTTTAAGTAAGGTATTTCTACTATTCGGACTAAAAATTAAGGTTAACGAGGCAATGACTAAGTATAATCCCCAGAATTTGGCCAGTTGAACTTCCATTATCTAATATTTACTATTTAAATATATGTTTTAATACTGTGCCAATTAATGATTTAGGTCATCGGACTTAATGATTTGTTTCTGATGTGGAATGTAACGCTATTGAACCAAAATCTTTTTCACTTGAGTGCTGTCATCTATTTCAATATCACCAGGGTGCTTGGGAATGGAAGGTTTGCGAGGAAAAGAAATACTGTCAAGCAAGGAAAGATTGAGCTCATCTATTAAGAGCTCATCTACTTTTTCGACGGCTTCTTCATACGCCCGATTTTTACAGTCTTCTAATTTCTTCTGTAAGTATTGGTTTTGTCTACTATTCAGCCTCTGGTTGATCAAATCATAGTCAAATTCATTTTGATCGGGCATACAAGAAGAGATATCTAAAAGGACAAAAAGGAAGAAAAGAATCTGTCTCATTGAGCTTTATTTAAAAAGTTTTTTAATCTCTTCCGTTCTTACAGGTTTGATTGAGTCTATCACCTCTTGCATATAATTTGTATATATGGAATCACATAATCTTTCACTATGCTTTCTTAAAGAATCGAACTGAACTCCATACAGGGAGTCAGCATATTTTCGTTCTTTTTCGGAAATGGTTGTTCTCTTGTCCGGAGTGCATGAAAAAGTCAAAAACATTATCAATACGAATAAACTAAGCCTCTTCATCAAATATTTTTTTCTTTCTAAGCTCAAAGTTTTTACCCAGGTATACTTTTCTTACCATTTCATCTGCGGCTAATTCTTCAGCAGTTCCAGCTTTCAAAATCTTCCCTTCGAACATTAGATAAGCTCTTTCTGTAATAGAGAGTGTCTCCTGAACATTATGATCGGTAATCAAAATTCCAATATTTTTATCTTTTAACTTTGATACAATAAACTGGATATCTTCAACCGCAATTGGATCAATACCTGCAAAAGGCTCGTCCAGTAAAATAAATTTTGGGTCTGATGCCAAGGCACGGGCTATTTCGGTTCTTCTCCTTTCTCCTCCAGAGAGAGAATCTCCTATGTTGGTACGAACCTTATGTAGTCTAAATTCGTCAATAAGTGATTCTAACTTGTCTTTTTGTTCTTGTTTTGATAGTGGAGTCATTTCTAAGACAGCTCTAATATTATCCTCTACCGATAATTTTCTAAATATGGAAGCCTCTTGAGGGAGATAGCCCACTCCTTTTTGGGCTCGTTGATACATTGCCAGAGAGGTGATTTCGGAACTATCCAGATAAACATTGCCATCGTTCGGCTTAACAAATCCCACAATCATGTAAAAAGTAGTGGTTTTACCAGCACCATTGGGACCAAGTAAACCAACAATTTCACCCTGACTCACCTCTATGGAAACTTGGTTTACAACGGTTCTAGCACCATATTTTTTTACAAGATTTTCGGCTCTTAATTTCATCTGTTTATTTTGTGCTTTTTAAAGGTTAGGTGTAACTTGTAAACAATCATCTGCCTTTTTTTACAAGATTCTATATGAATAATTTTTCCAACCCCTATTAAATTGTCGTAGTTCCAATATTTATTTCGTAGATGCTTCATTGGTTGATTTTTTTTCATTCCAAATCAGAACATCTTCTAATTCCCAATTAGCCCTTAAGTCTTCGAGCTCATAAACCTTAAACCTTTCGGCTTGTCTTTTCTCCCAATAGTTTGCAGGAGTCCAAACTCCATTCTTGTCTACATCTTCTAAAATTGTAATAAAATATTTACCTGGAGCTACGAAGTCTTTTTCCAATGTAAATGAGTTGTTATCTGAGTGTATTATCTCAGCGAGTTTTTCTTTTTTACTTTCTAGTTTAATAATATATTGATCAGCAGCGATCAATGAGTCAATCTGTATACTTATTTTTCCTAAGTCCTCATCATTTAGTATCCGAAAAGAAGTACTTATTGTGTCCAAAGTATTTCCAAATATATCAGTTATTGCATCAGGTAATATGGTGATCGAATAACTGCTATCTTGCTTAAAAGGATACCCAATTCGTAACATGTTATTTTCGAAATATAATCCCTTTTTGATTTTGAGACTGTCATTAACAAGAATGAATTCTTGATTTAAACTTTCGATAGGGTGATTAAAAGAAAAAAAGAGACTGTCCTTTCTACTTAAGGTTTTTCGGAATTTTTGATCAATTAAATTGAATTCGTCGGGATAGGAAAGGCTAGTGTCTCTATAGGTAACAATGGTGTCATCGCCAATATATAGTAAAGTGCTGTCGATGGTACTTTCTCCAAATAATAGCAGTGTATCTTTCTGTGGATAGTGGAAATAAAAGATGTTAGAGGGTTCTGTAATGAAATTAGTTTTTTCAGGAGAAGAATCAAAAAGCAATTTAGTAATACCCCGGTGAGTGCTCACATTTTTAAGATACCTAGGGATAGTAAGGGATTTAGATATTTCCAACTTAAAATCTGTCGAACTAGAGTCATTTAACATAATAAGACTATCTAGAAAACCAATTCTTTCGGTAGCTTCGTCATACTTGAGATTAAGATTTAAATCTTCAAATGCCGCCATTCTGAAAGTATCAGATTTAAGGTTTCCTAATCTAAATCTTCCTTCTTTATCTGTTTTGGCCAGGTAAAAAGGGCGATTTTTGACAATAACACTATCCGTCAAATCATCATAAAGTGCTACTAGAATGTTTTCAACCGCTTTACCTTCATATGCATCTGCAATTTGTCCCTTTAGTTGTAGGGAATCAATTTGATCACCTGTGGAAAAAACGAAAGTAAAGTTTTTTAAGGCATTACCAGCTCTATAATCGACTATACTCTCACCAAAATTTATTACATAAGTGGCGTTTGGTTTTAATTCTTCTTTTTCATCAAATATGAAGCTAAGTTTTTTTAGTCTGGCTTCTATTTTAGGTTTGTACGATAAAGGTGGAGAAACTACCAATTGTTTACTAACATTTTTTAGTTCGATATACTCATCGAAATAAAGTTCGAAAGACTTTTTGGTAAACTGAGTTTGTTCATTTTTTTCAGACTTAATCAAGTCTAAAACAGGGGGATCTTCATCTGGATCACCACCAGTTGGTGTGCCGAAGCTGGCACAACTTTGAAGAGCTGTAAGAACAGCCATTAACATGGATATGTAAATCGTAAGTCTCACTTAAGGCAAAAATATCATAATATTCAACGTTTGTCATTGGACTTTAACATTTTCTAATCTGAATAATAAGTGAATTAATAAAAGTTTAACAATAAAACTTAATCCTGCTTCTCACAACCAGTGTTTCTCATCTTTTTGACAGGATATTTCTGAAAATAAGTTTTCTTACTACCCAACCTTTTTTAGGATACAAATCGTTTATGATATTAAATTGTATAATCATGAAGAAAATAGCATTATTCTTTTTAGGAATTATTTTTTTAACTAGTTGTTCTGATAATGATTCGCGAAAAAGTGATCGATTTATCGGAGAATGGAGCCTTGTTGCAGTAGAAGGTGGGATAACTGGGGTAGCGTGTATATTTGAAATCGGTGATATTACATGGATGTTTGAAGAAGCGGATCTCACTATTAAAAATGACGTTCTTTATCCTGAGCAGCTGTCTTCGTCTGATTGTAGCATCAATTTTTCGAAAAAAACATCTTCATACTTTACGATAGAAAATGATAGAGGGCTCTTTTTGATTGTTGATGATATAGAGATAGGAGCTATTGTTTTTACAACAAACGGTTTTTGGATAGATAAAAATAAGCATTCGGATAATGATCTCGCTGATGCTCCAATTTGGACTTTTGAAAAAAAGTGAGATTCCGTAAGCATGTTATAAAACATCTCTAAATTGTTCTTGAAAGATAATTAGTGTTAGTTGGTAACTAATAAGAATTGTTTAATATTAATTATTACGGTTCTATACGTCCACAATCTTCTCCAAACAATTCTGTTTCTATTGTACAATGTTTAAAATGGTAGGGTTTAAGTATCTTTTTGATTTCGTTTTTGGTATCTAAGATCATCTGTTGACTTTCTATTTCTTTGAGCTTAATATGAGTCGAAAAGACATGATGTTCACCTTCTAAAGACCAAACATGAGTATGGTGTACAGAAAGGACGGTATTAATAGACAAGATTTGTTTCTCTATTTTCAGGACATCGATTTCTTTGGGAGTCCCTTGCAAAAAAATAAATAAAGTCTCTTTCAATCTACGGGTAGTTCCCCACAGGATATAAGCCATAATCATTAGGGATAGGATGGGATCTAAATAATCTATTTGCTTAAATTGAAGAATGATCGCTACGATTAGTATAGCCACCCAACCTAAGGTGTCTTCTACCAAATGCCATGAGACCACTTTTTCATTTAGAGATTTTCCACCACTCATTTTCCAAGCGGCATATCCATTGACCATGATTCCAACAATGGCAAAAAAAATCATCCCTTTAGCATATGAGGGTTCAGGATGCTGAATCCTTTTGATGGCTTCACTAATAATAAATATGGATCCGGCAATTATTATTATGCTGTTTAATAGGGCTCCCAATAAAGAAAACCTTGCGTAACCAAAAGAAAAGTTTTTGTCCGCTTTTTGCTTCGATTTATGATCAAGATACCATGCTGTACCCAAAGATAGACTATCACCAAAATCATGAATGGCATCAGAAATAATAGCCACACTATTTGTATAAATTCCACCGACTAGTTCAAAAATAGTAAATGCCAAATTGAGGAAGAAGGCCGTCCTTAAATTATTATTGCTACGATCGTGTGAGTGATTATGAGACATTTAATTCCTTCTCGAATTACAAATTCCTATAAATGTGCAAAGTTTTGAGTTACGTATCAAATATTGGTATAATATTTTTTTAGTAGAAAGCAGTCAAACGTAATAATTTACCTAACGTGAGTTATTTGTTTTTTACTGTTAGAGTATGATTATGACGGTACAGCCCAATTATATGACAGTTCAACAAAACCGATTTTAATCATCGACTAACTTCATTCATCTTTGTAGCATAATAAACTCTAGTATAATGATTCGATCAATTGTAATCTTGTTGGTTTTAATATCTTCAATTACCGTTAAATCTCAAGATAATGGATTAACTCAAAGTATTAAAGGAACAGTATTGGACAAACAGTCACAATTTCCTTTAATTGGGGTCAATGTGATATGTAACGTAGGTGATGAATTTGTAGGCACTACAAGTGATATAGACGGGATATTCATTCTCGAGAATATTCCAACAGGTCGAAATACTATTTCTTTTTCTTTTATTGGCTACGAGGATGTAATCATAACTAATGTTTTAGTGAATTCTGCGAAGGAAACACAACTAAATATCGAAATGATAGAAAAAGTTAATGATTTGGAAGAATTAGTTATAACTGCTGACGGTGAAAAACATAAGGCTATAAACGAAATGGCTACTGTAAGTGTAAGAACATTGAGTGTTGAAGAAATGTCAAGATTTTCAGGGACCATTTCCGACCCGGCCAGAATGGCTCAAAGTTATGCTGGAGTGAGCGGAGCAAGCGATGATAGGAATGACATCATTATCAGAGGGAATTCTCCGACAGGTGTCATTTGGAGAATGGAAGGGGTAGATATTCTTTCTCCCAATCATTTCGCGACTATTGGAACGACAGGAGGGCCCGTGAGTATGTTGAATATTAATAATCTTAGAAACAGTGACTTTATTACCTCTGCTTTTCCGGCAGAATATGGAAATGGAACCAGTGGAGTGTTCGATCTAAAGCTGAGGAATGGAAATACCGATAAGTACGAGTTCATAGGACAGATAGGTTTCAACGGTTTTGAATTAGGTTCTGAAGGGCCATTGGGAGTGGGTAAAAGTGCATCCTATATGGCAAATTTCAGATATTCTACCTTAGAGGTATTCGATAAGCTTGGGTTTGACCTAGGAGTAGGGTCAGCTGTTCCAGAATATAAGGACCTTACCTTCAAGGTAAACCTCCCAACTGAAAAATGGGGGAAATTCAGTGTTTGGGGAGTTGGAGGTTATAGTAATATAGATTTTTTGCCCGATGGAGATACCAATAATCTATTTACTGATGATAATGAGGAGACCCACGTAGTATCTAATACTGGGTTTGGAGGCTTATCGCACACCTTTTTTTTCGATAATAATACCTTTTCGAAGATCGATCTGGTCGTAGCAGCCAATGAAAATAATGTGGTTTCTGATACGCTGGGTATGGACGGAGAAAGGGTGCGATTTTTTGCAAGAAATCTAACTAACCAAAAGTATTCTGTTAATTGGAAACTGAATAAAAAGATTAATGTTAAAAATACTATATCAGTCGGTTTTATTTTTGACCATTATGTATTTGATTTTAGAGATAGTACCAGATTTGACAATGATATATTTGATGAAGTAGTGAATTTTGACGGCACTATGAATGTAAGTAGAGAGTATGTCCAATGGCAACATCGATTCAATGATAAACTTACAATGAATGTAGGGGTTCATGCCATTCAACTACATTTAAATGATACATATTCCATTGAACCACGATGGGGAGTAAAATATAAAAAGGATGAAAAAAATTCCTATAATCTAGGCTTTGGTTTGCATAGTCAGCTTCAACCATTACCAGTGTATTTTCAGAGTAGATTGGACCAATTTGGCAACAATATTTTACCAAATAAGAATCTCGATATGTTCAAGAGTGTTCATAGTGTTGTAGGTTGGGATCATTTACTCAATAAGAACCTCCGTATTAAACTGGAGTCGTATTATCAGTACTTGTATGACGTAGCGGTTGATCAGGAGTCTTCTAATTTTTCAATGATAAATAGTGGTGCAGACTTCACCTTTCCGGACAGAGTGGGTTTGGATAATGATGGCACGGGATTTAACTATGGAATAGAGATGACTGTCGAAAAATTCTTTGAAAAACAGTATTACTATTTGCTCACTGCTTCATTTTTTGATAGTAAATATAAAGGGAGTGATGGTGTGTCCCGTAACACATTATATAATGGAAACTATGTAATAAATGCCCTTGGAGGTAAAGAGATTAATGTATCCAATAACATGATACTTACATTGGATAGCAAATTTACTTATGCTGGAGGACGAAGATATACACCTATAGATTTGGAAGAATCAATTAGATTAAAAGATGAAGTTTTGTTCGAAGACCAAACCTATGAGGAACAGTATGATCCTTATTTAAGGATAGACTTTAAGATAGGAATAAGACATAATGCCAAAGGATTTAGTCAAAGCTTTTCAGTAGACTTGCAGAATATAACGAATCGTAAGAATGTCTTTTTATCAGAATTTGACGAATCGGATGGTCGAGTTGAAACCACATATCAGAGAGGGTTTTTCCCTGATGTCAGATATCAGATTTGGTTTTAGTATTTTTGAGTAGAGAATATTATTACCGTGGTAAGAGATCAAATGGGGTTCAATGATTTTTGGCTTAAAATAGTCGGGATACTTGTAATTACTTTTTTTGTTCCTCTTGTGTTATTTGGTGTAGAACATAGAAATGGAGGGTTCATAAGTTTTTTGGTTGCAAGTCTGGTAACCTTGTTTCATGCTACAGTTTTATGGACTGGAAATAAAATAATTTTCTATAGAACTTTATCAAGCTATCCTATTGGTAAGGAGAATAAAAAGTTTGTAACTATTCTTTGTCTACGAGTGATAGCCTATGTACTTATTGTTCAGATGTTGGGTTTATGGATAGAGTCTTACTTCGCTCCGTATGAGGTGAATACTAATCATGAAGTTAAAACTATCGGTATTTCAATTTTAATAACGTTTGCGGTTTTGGGTCTATATTTTGGAATTGAAGTCGTTCAATCTTATAATGATGCCATTAAAGAACAAGAGGTTTTGAAAAGAGAAAGTTCTGAAGCTCAATTTCAGGCGTTAAAGAGTCAAATGAACCCTCATTTTTTATTTAATAGTCTTAATACTTTAACTGGGATAATACCCGAAGCCCCAGATTTGGCTGTTGACTACACGGAAAATTTGGCTAAAGTGTATCGGTATATTTTGGATATTAAGGACCAAAAACTTATTAGTATAAAGGAAGAGATGAAATGTGTAAATGCATATATCCATATGTTAAAAACAAGGTTTGAAGAAAGTATGGATTTTGAGTTCGCAATTGAAGAACAGCATATGAATCAATACATTATTCCTTTGAGCATCCAGACATTAATTGAAAATGCGGTAAAGCATAATGTGTCTTCAAAAAACAGGCCACTTCACATTGATGTGAAAATAGATAATGGCAGACTTAAAGTATGCAATAATCTTCAAAAAGTGAGCAGGACCTATGAGTCATCAGGTATTGGTTTATCGAATTTGAATTCAAGATATCTAATGCTCTCCGACAGATCAATTAATATTGAAGAAACTAATAATCAGTTTTGCGTATCAATTCCTGTTATAAAAGTGAATCAATATGAAAGCAATTATAGTTGAAGATGAAATGCCTGCTGCGAAAAGATTGCAAAAATTGTTGTCGGAGCTAGCAAATTGGTCGATTGAAATAGTTGAGTTTTTGGATAGTATTGAAGATACGATAGCATGGTTAAGCAAAAATGAACATCCTGACCTAATGTTTTTAGATATAAGATTAGCGGATGGGCTGAGCTTTAAAATCTTGGAGAAAATACAACCACACAGTCAAATTATTTTCACAACTGCTTATGATCAATACGCAGTTAAGGCTTTTCGTGCTAGAGCTATTGATTACCTGTTAAAACCCATTGATAAAGGAGAATTAAATGATGCCGTGGAAAGGGTTAGAAATGCCATTCTTCCTGTAGAAAGATTTGAAGGTCTATTAGATAGTTATATTTCAGAAAGGAAAAGGACATATAGAGAGAGGTTCTTGATTAGAATAGGCCAACAATTTAAAGTGGTCCCGGTTAGTGAGGTAAACTATTTTTTCTCGGACCGTAGTTCTACCTATTTGGTTACATCTTCAGCGAATAAATTGCTTCTAGATGAATCCTTAGATGCCATAGAACTTCAGCTGGATCCAAAGCTTTATTATAGAATTAACAGGAAAGTAATAGTAAGAAATTCGGGAATAGATAAGATAAGTTCATATACAAATAGTAGGTTAAAACTAGAACTGTTACCTCCATTGAACGAAGATATAGTAGTGGCTCGTGAAAGGGTAAAGGACTTTAAATCCTGGTTAGGAGCTTAGTTTATTTCCATTTAATATTGCATCCTATACTAGGAATCTGTACCTCAGGAGCAGGTTCATTTTTAGAAAGGCAATCAAGAGCATTTCTCAGATCTTGGCCACTAAGAGGAATACTCGATCCGGGTTTTGAGTCATCTAATCGACCTCTATAATATAATTTATCGTTTGTATTGAATACATAAAAATCAGGGGTGCATGCGGCGTCATATGCCTTGGCTACTTCTTGCCTTTTATCATATAGATAGGGGAAGGGATACTTGAGTACTTTGGCAACTACCCTCATTTTATCAGGGGCATCATCAGGGTAATTATCAACATCATTGGATGATATTGCAACAAATCCAAATCCCTGACTTTTGTACTCCTTTGCGAGATCAACGATTTGTCTATTGATATGGATGACATATGGACAATGGTTGCAAATAAACATGACGATCGTGCCTTTGGGAGATTTGATGTCATCAAAACTCATATAATTATCAGTCAATGTATCCTGTAAAAGAAAGTTTGGGGCTTTAGTTCCCAATGGTAACATATTAGATTCAGTAAGTGCCATTCAGTTTTTTGTTAAAATAGTTCACAATTTGTATCTGTCTTGCCCAACCATTTGTAACGATTTTGAGCTACGAAGTTATAGACTCGATCTCGCCAACCTTTAGGTATTAACTTGATTATGGTAAAACAACTATAGATACCGCCTAAGCTTTTCATTATTTCTATGATAGCGTCCGATCTATAATATAAATATCCATTCTTAGAAAAGATAATACTAGATGAATCATTTTCAGTAATATTATCAATTATAGGATAATCTCTTAATTCACTTAGTGAGATAAAAGTGAGTTTTTTCTTTTTGTCTCTTTTATTAAGAAAACTCATTGATCTACTGCAAAGTATACAATGGCCATCAAAAAAAACCAGATTTTCTTTTGTCGCGGACATATTCAGCAAAGTAACAAATTATTGGATAAACGGTTTTCTTTTAACAGGGCTAATAAGTACTACCACTAATATTAGTAACAAGGAAATATTTATTATTATGGGATGAATATTGGCTTTGCAAAGATCTACTCATTGATTAGATAGAAGCCTTCCACAGTTTGTGAAAGTATTGAATCAGGATTTGTAAACCACGATTCCCTCCAGTATCTGTGGGACATAACAAGCTGTTTGTTATCATATATCAAAAACCCCTCTAATTCAATTATTGGATCACAAGAAACTACTGTTTTTAACTCCAAGTGTATATCATGAATTGAGAACATGGGGATCCAAGCTATTGCATTTCCTTCAAAAGGAGAATCTTCTAAATTGATGCTGCATTCGTGTTGTTGCACTTTGTGTTCCCAATTAGGAGAAAGGAAAAGGCTATCATTGGCGTAGAAATTGAACAGTCTGGACCGTATACGATCGTCAATAATAAGCAATTCCGAAGAAACAAAATTAGCTGGATATTCAATAGAATCTATCTGATGCGTACTACCAGAGGTATAATATTCTTTTAGTACATCTTCACCTAAATTATTTTTGGAATATTCCAGTACAAGTGTATCACCAGTATATACTTTAGGACTGGTTTCATTACAATTGTACCAATAAGAAAGATAGTATGACTTTTGTCCATATTGTGGGTTTGAGAGATCAATGTTTCCTTCTTTTACGGGTTCAGTGATAATATTTTGTTCACTTTCTTCTTTCGAACATGATACTAACGTTAACAAAAGTGATATGATGAATAAAATCGATCTCATAGTATAGCCTTATTAGTTGTTACATTTTAAAAACGTTAGTGTTGAACTGAAAGGTTGGGTTCTTACCTTATTAAGGGTATCCATTCTTTGATTTCATATGATTAAATTTAAAGAATTATGGTATCCATGCACCAAAACTATATCTTTTCGAATCTAACTTATAAAACATTTAAATCGGGCCTTTTTTAGATGTGGATTAATTGACTATAAAATTCAATATATGTTCACATTATTTTCACCAGTTACTAATTTTATTCTGCTTGCACTCTTGTTATTAGCTTTACCTGGTTATTACCTATTTAAGAGAGTGGCCAATAAATTTTGGCAGAGCAAATATTCTGATAAAACTTATTCTAAGAGATCTAAGCACCCTAGAAGTGATGTCTTTGCTTTCCGGCAAACTTTCTTTTCTGTTGGACTATTATTAGCATTGAGCTTTGTTTTATTTGCTTTTAATATTACCTCTGATAAAAGCTTGGAGTTTAATATACCCAGTTATGACGACGAAATGCCCTTAATAGAGGTGACACCGGACAGAACGATTCACGAAAAGAAAAAGCTAGAAATTCCTAAGATCGAGCCTCCAAAGGATATCAATAAAATTATTGAAGTTACGGATGATGTTTTACCTGAACTTATACCCGAAAAAGTTGAAGATGATCTGGTTGATGCGGATTTGGAAAATGTGGCTGTCGTTGACAATACCCCAACGGAAAAGAAGGCTCCTACGCTTCCCATACCTAAAAAGGAAGACGATGCTCCAGTCATTACAGCTCAAAACATGCCTGTTTTTCCAGGTTGTCAAGATGCTGTGAGTAATAAAGAAAAAGAAGCATGTACTAACGCAAAGCTTCTGCGATTTATTCGAAACAATCTTAAATATCCTGCGATAGCTAAGGATAATAATGTACAAGGTACAGTGGTAGTGAGGTTTACCATAGGAAAAGATGGTTTGGTCGAGAATATAGTTTTGGTAAGAGATATTGGTGCCGGATGTGGGAAGGAAGCGGTAAGAGCTGTCGAAAAAATGAAAGAAATGAAACAAAAATGGACGCCGGGACACCAAAATGGAAGGAAAGTAAAGGTTTTATATACTTTGCCTGTTGCTTTTAAATTGCAAGGTTAAATTAGATATAAATGATTATATAATCAACTAACTTTCGTTAATTTGCGTTATGTCCAATATAACGGAATTAAATGGATAAAATAGTCACTAAGTTACTTCTTGCAGTTTTTTTTGTTTCGATCAGTTTTATCAGCCTATCCTTGATGGGACAAGAGTCAAGGCTGGCTGCACAATATTTTAGAAGTGGTGAATACGAAAAAGCATCCGAATTATACGAAAAACTCTACAAAGAAAATCGTAAAAGTGATTTCTATTTTGTGAAGTATACGAATTGTTTAATTGAACTTAAGGAGTTTTCCAAAGTTGAGAAAATAATTCAAAGTGAGATAAAAAATAAACCAAATGATATTCAATTATATGTAACGCTTGGAAATGTTTATGAACGAAGTTTTAAAACAGAGGAGGCGGATAAACAATATGAACTCGCTATTCAAAGAATACCAGCAGACCCTAACCTAATAAATAAGCTTGGTAGCTCATTTCTGAATATAGCCAAGTATGATCTGGCTATCAAAACTTATGAGAAGGGACAGAAGCTATTAAAGGATGAAAATGCTTTTTCTAGATCCTTGGCCGACTTATATAGAAGATCTGGAGATAAGAAAAAAATGATCTACTATCATATCCAATCGGTAGAGACATACAATAATAATCTAACTTACTTGAAGACGACGCTGGAAAGAAGTTTGGCTCCCGAAGACTATAAGGAACTACAAGCTCAACTATATAAGAGTATACAGGATGAGAGCGATAATATTTCCTATCCGGAGTTGTTGGAGTGGTCATTTATTCAATCAAAACAGTATAGCAAAGCATTAAGACAGGCCAAGGCGTTAGATCGTAGATTGGAAGAGAATGGTACTCGTGTGTATAATATTGGACAAATTTCTTTTTCAGACAAGGATTATGATACAGCTATCGATGCTTATGACTATATAACTACAGAAAAGGGTAGAAACACATCATATTATCTATCTGCAAAGAGGGGACTTTTAAATGCTAAGAAACTTAAGATAACGGATGACGTGAATCATACTCAGGAGGATTTATTGGCACTGAGAATGGAATATGAGTCATTCCTCAATGATTATGGTAAGAATAGCCAATCCGCAGAGCTGATTCATGAGTACGCCGATTTTCTTGCATTTCAACTAAATGACTTAGCTAGTGCAAAAGAGAATTTGGAGCTACTCATAGATTTTGGTGGTGTAAAAAAGGAAATCTTAGCCAAGGCAAAATTAAGCTTAGGAGATATTTTTTTGATGGAAGGTGATAGGTGGGAATCGACGTTGCTTTATGCACAGGTAGATAAGGACTTCAAAGAAGGTAGATTGGGAGAAGAGGCCCGCTATAGAAATGCCTTGCTTTCTTACTACATGGGGGATTTTGAATGGGCTCAAGAACAGTTTGATATTCTTAAATCTGCAACGACTAAATTGATCTCCAATGATGCCATTGATAAGTCGGTTTTTATCATGGATAATTTGGGCTTGGATACCACTGAGGTTCCTTTGATGCTATACGCAAACGCTGAACTTTTGGTTTTTCAGAATAGATATGATGACGCTTTTGAAAAAATGGATACTATTTATATGAGTTTTCCTGATCATGGATTAGAAGATGATGTATATTATTTAAAGGCTCAAATTTTTAAGAAAAGAAAGGAGTTTCAGTACGCCATTGAGATGTATGAGAAAATATTGGAAAAATATAATGAAGAAATAAGAGCCGACAATGCCATGTTTGAAATGGCAGAATTATATGAGAAATACCTGGGTGATTTAGAAAAGGCTAAATCTTTGTATGAACAATTATTTTTAGACTTTTCAAACTCCACTTTTGCGGTAGAAGCTCGAAAGAGATTTAGAAGATTGAGAGGAGATGAAATCTAGACAATTAGAATCCATGACTTGCTTTTAAAACTATTATGATTAACAATAGGAAATGAACAAGAAAATATTGTATAATGTGACTGTTAAGGTGGCGAGAGATGTAGTAGACGACTGGTATAAGTGGATGCAGGAAACACATATTCCTGATGTCATGAATACAGGTAAATTCGAAAGATACCTGATGACAAAAATATTGGGAGATGATGATAGGGATGGTTCAACGTATGCTATTCAATACATTTGTAAGAATATGGAAATCCTACTGGATTATAATAAAAATGAAGCACCAGCACTCCAAAAGGAACATACTGATAGATATGGGCAAAATTGCTTAGCGTTTAGAACAATAATGGAAGTTGAAAGTGAAGGATAAAGTCTATCTAAAATGGAAATAAAGAACTACATAAATGGCAAATTAGTAAGCTCGAATAACACGATTGATATTTTTGATCCTTCAGTTGGAGAAGTGTATGGGCAAGCACCTAACTCAACGAAAGAAGATGTGGATCAGGCTGTGGTATCGGCCAAAGAATCTTTTCATGAGTGGTCCAAAACTTCTATAGGAGAAAGAAGCCGATTACTTCATCGAATTGCTGATTTGATTGACAGAGATTTGGATAAACTGGCAAAAGCTGAATCCAAAGATAATGGGAAACCCTTTTGGTTAGCTAAAAAAGTAGATATACCCAGGGCCTCATCCAATTTTAGGTACTTTGCAAATGCCATTACTCAGTTTTCAAGTGAGTGTTTCGAAAACGTTGGCAATAACTCAATTAACTATACACTTAATGAACCATTAGGCCCAGTGGCATGTATTTCACCATGGAATTTACCTTTGTATCTATTTAGTTGGAAAATAGCTCCCGCTCTGGCCGTGGGAAATACAGTGGTAGCAAAACCTTCTGAGGTCACTCCTATGACGGCTTTTTTACTATCTGAACTGTGTATTGAAGCTGGACTGCCCAAAGGGGTTTTAAATATAATTCATGGTGAGGGTCATGTAGTTGGAGATGCTTTGACGAATCATAAAGACATTAAAGCTATTTCTTTTACAGGAAGCACACGTGTAGGTAATGAGATAGCTAAAATAGCGGCACGAGATTTTAAAAAAGTGTCGTTGGAAATGGGTGGTAAAAATCCTAATCTGATTTTTGCTGATTGTGATTATGATAAAATGCTTAAAACGACTATTAGCTCTTCTTTTGCAAATCAAGGGCAAATCTGCCTATGCGGCTCAAGAGTTTTAGTAGAAGAATCAATCTATGAAAAATTTAAGGAAGACTTTCTTGCCATGGTTAGAAATATTAAAGTGGGCTTACCAAATGCAAATGATACTAAGTTGGGGGCTATTGTTTCTAAACCTCATTATGAAAAAATCAAGAGCTATATAGAAATTGCGAAATCGGAAGGAGGTAGAATTATACATGGAGGAGAGGCGGTGCATCCTAATGGGGGAGAGAATGGATGGTATATTCAACCAACAGTAATAGAAGGGTTAAACCAGAAATGCAGAACTAATCAAGAGGAAATATTTGGCCCTGTGGTAACCCTTGAGAGTTTTAAAGGAGATGAAGAGGCAATTGAAAAAGCAAATGCGACTGATTATGGACTTTCAGCAACTATCTGGACTCAAAATTTGACAAGAGCCCATAAGATGGCAAAAGAGTTGGAAGCAGGAATAGTTTGGATAAATACTTGGTTAAATAGAGATTTGAGAACTCCTTTTGGAGGGGTAAAAAATTCAGGAATGGGTAGAGAAGGAGGTTTTGAAGCACTTCGCTTTTTTACGGAGCCTAAAAATGTGTGTATTCAATTATAAAATATGGAAAACAGACTAAAAGAATTGGCAATAGCCCTGCGTGAGGCAGGTGAAAAAAAAATGACCATTGATCCTATTTTTGATAAAATTGACAATGATGTTGAGTTAGCATATAAGGTACAACAGGTCAATACCCTTCATAAACTGAATCAAGGACATAGAATAGTTGGAAAGAAAATTGGACTAACCTCACTGGCAGTGCAACAGCAATTTGGAATAGATCAACCTGATTTTGGAATTCTATTTGAAGACATGGAGGTTTTGAATAGACTTTCTTTATCGATTTCTGAAGTTGTTCAACCAAAAGTAGAAGCAGAGATAGCTTTTGTAATGGCTGAAGATCTAGATTATGATAAACTGACCATTATTGATATCATGAGTGCTATTGATTATGCACTTCCGGCGATAGAAATAGTAGGAAGCCGAGTAGAAAACTGGAATATTAAGATAGCAGATACAATAGCAGATAATGCCTCGGCAAGCCATTATGTAGTTGGGCATACTCCAAGAACATTGGATGAATTCGATGTAGTTAATTGTCGTATGGAAATGACCATTAACAATCAGTTGATGTCTGAAGGGTCTGGGGTTAATTGCATGGGCTCACCGTTGAATGCCGTTTTATGGCTGGCCAATACAATGGCTAAGAATGGAACACCTCTTGAGGCGGGAGAACTTATTCTATCAGGTTCTTTGGGGAAAATGGCCAATGTGAATGCAGGAGATAAAGTAGAAGCTACTTTTGAAGGGTTGGGCAACGTAAGTGTAACTTTTACTTAGACAATTGTTATATTTACAAAAACACAATATATGGAACGAACTCATTTAATACAGTAAGATAATTGCCTGAGAGTTTCGTATAGCAATAAAAAAAACACTGAAAATATACATATGAATAAAGTGGTTAAGAATGCCAACGAAGCAATAAAAGGTATCGGAAATAACATGACCCTAATGTTAGGTGGGTTTGGACTGTGTGGTATACCGGAAAATTGTATTTCAGCATTAGTAGAAGCGGAAATAATGGGTTTAACATGTATTTCTAATAATGCAGGTGTAGACGATTTTGGTTTGGGATTATTACTTCAGAAGAAACAGATAAAAAAAATGATTTCTTCTTATGTTGGTGAGAATGCAGAATTTGAAAGACAAATGCTAAGTGGTGAGTTGGAGGTGGACTTGGTTCCACAGGGTTCTTTGGCCGCTAGGTGTTATGCCGCGGGAGCAGGAATTCCCGCTTTTTATACTCCCGCTGGTTACGGAACCGAGGTCGCAGAGGGAAAAGAGGTAAAAGAGTTTGACGGCAAACCTCACTTATTAGAACATGCTTTTCATGCTGACTTTGCCATTGTAAAAGCATGGAAGGGAGATAGAATGGGAAACTTGATATATAAAGGGACGGCCAGAAATTTCAATCCATTGATGGCAATGGCAGGAAAAATTACAATAGCGGAGGTAGAAGAATTAGTGGAGCCGGGAGAACTAGATCCAAATTTTATACATACGCCGGGTATTTTTGTTCAACGCATTTTTGAGGGTACAAACTATGAAAAACGCATTGAGCAAAGAACTGTAAGAAAAAGATAATTTAGAACCAGAATAAGAATCATGTTAGATAAAAATGGAATAGCGAAAAGAATCGCACGGGAATTAAGAGATGGATGGTATGTGAATCTAGGTATAGGAATACCCACATTAATCGCTAATCATATTCCTGAAGGCATTAGTGTTGAATTTCAATCTGAGAATGGAATTCTCGGTATGGGACCTTTCCCTTATGAAGGAGAAGAAGATGCCGATATGATCAATGCTGGTAAACAAACCATTACAGCTATGTCTGGGGCCAGTATTTTTGATTCTGCGACAAGTTTTGCCATGATACGAGGGAAACATATTCAGTTGACAGTTCTGGGAGCAATGGAAGTGTCTGATAACGGAGATATAGCAAATTGGAAAATTCCAGGTAAAATGGTTAAAGGTATGGGTGGGGCTATGGACTTAGTGGCTTCGGCGGATAACATAATCGTTGCTATGATGCATACAAATAAAAGAGGAGAATCCAAATTGCTAAAGAAGTGTACCTTGCCACTTACGGGAGTTAATTGTGTAAAAAAGATCGTTACCAATTTAGCGGTATTAGATGTTACACCTGAGGGCTTTAAATTATTGGAAAGAGCTCCGGGAGTTTCTGTTGATGAGATAAAGGAGGCGACAGAAGGAAGGCTAGTGATAGAAGGCGATATTCCAGAAATGAATCTTGGCTAGAAGATCATGCGTATTCTTTTATTTGGTAAGAGGGTTTTGGCAAATGATGTGGATCATTTAAAATTGATCTTATCGGTTTCTAGAGAAATTGGGATGGAAATTTTTTTTGATGCCAATTTATATTCCCAACTAGACAAAATTGACTCTTCATTAGCTTCGAATTATACAACAGTATCAGGTGTAAAAGAAATTAAAGAAAAGAAAATAGAACTTTTACTTAGTTTAGGTGGAGATGGTACTATTTTAAGAGCTGTCACTGCTGTTATGGATAGCCAGATTCCGATACTTGGAATCAACCTCGGAAGATTAGGCTTTCTGGCAAGTACAGAAAAGAGTAGAACTAAAGAGGCTTTGCTGGCGGTAAAAAATAGAGAATTAAAGATAGAGCAAAGATCTTTGCTTACCGTAAATGCCGATTTCGATATATTTATAGGTGAAAACATAGCTCTTAATGATTTTACTGTTATTAAAAGAGATAACTCAGCGATGATAACCATTCATACTTATATTGATGATGAATATCTAAATGCTATTTGGGCGGATGGGTTAATTATTTCTACTCCTACCGGCTCGACTGGATACTCTCTTAGTTGTGGTGGACCAATAGTTTTTCCAGGCTCGGGAAATTTTGTGATTACTCCCATCGCTCCACATAATTTAACGGTAAGGCCTATTATTATATCTGATGACAAAAAAATAAAACTAAGAATAGAGGGACGTACGGATAGTTTTTTATGTACACTGGATTCAAGACATGAAATAGTGCCGATGAGTCACGAGATTTTGGTGAGTAAATGTAACTATAGTGTTAATCTTGCTTCTTTAAGCAATACTACTTTTATTTCCACAGTCAGTGAAAAGTTGAACTGGGGGTTAGATAACCGAAATTAATGATCACAATATTTTGGTACATCCTGATAGGTACACTTGTGATCCATCTGAGCTACTACGTTTTTTTGTTTTCGAGACTAACATTTTATAGAAATACGCAAGAAAAGCTTACATCTTATGTTCCGTTAAGTCTTATAGTATGTTATAAAAATGATAAAGAAAATGTAGAAAGAAATCTACCATATTGGTTGGAACAACAATATCCTGAATTCGAAATAATATTGGTAGATGATTTTTCGGATTCTGATCAGCAGGTACTGGTGGATGATTCGAAGGTGAGAATAATAAAAGCAAGTAAGGATATTCCAGGAAAAAAACAAGCCCTTATCGATGGTATTAAATACTCAAGGTTTGAAACTATCCTATTGACAGATGCAGATTGTAAACCTCTATCAAAGCACTGGATGAGAGCAATGGTAGATTCCTTAGGAAGCAAGCAAATTGTCTTGGGTTTTGGGGGGTATTATGATAAAAAAGGATGGGTTAACCATTTTGCAAGGTTTGAAACTTTTATAACAGCTGTCCAATATATGTCATATGCATTAGCGGGTTTACCCTATATGGGAGTGGGTAGAAATCTGTTGTATAAAAAAGAATGTTTGCCTTTGGATTGGGATGTTTTACTTCACGATGGGTTGATATCAGGAGATGATGATATGATGATTCAACGTATTGCCAATTCCAAAAATGTTTCAATATGTTTCAATGATATGGGATTCACTTATTCAGACGCAGTGGGGACTTGGAGTTCACTTGAACGACAAAAAGTCAGACATCATAGTACTTCAGTGAAATATCAACCGGTTCATAAACTTTTGTTAGGGATATATGCAGTTACGCACATATTATTTTGGACCCTGAGTGTATTGATGTTGATTTTTGGTGTTTCTTTTTTTCTAATCTTTGTGATCATAATAGTCAAATGGCTAGTTCAATTCTTGATATTATATAAGCCGGCATTAAAGCTTAAGTCTGAAGATTTAATGAAGTATTTTCCTTTATTAGATATTACATACTTTGTTTACATGGTTATTTTTGCACCTTTACTTTTATTTAAAAAGAATCATATTTGGAAATAGTGGAGAAGTACTTTCCCGAATTAGATAAAGAACAGAAGGAGCAAATTGCGATGCTTCAGTCTTTATACGAAGAATGGAACAGTCAAATCAATGTGATTAGTAGGAAAGACATTGATAAAATTTTGGAGCATCATATTCTACATTCTTTGAGTATTGCAAAGTATATGGGGTTTGTTCCTGGAACGGAAGTTTTTGATTTAGGAACGGGAGGAGGTTTTCCGGGAATACCTTTGGCGATTATGTATCCTGAGTCAAATTTTGTACTAGCTGATGGTACAGGGAAGAAAATCAAAGTAGTTAATGCAGTGATAGAATCTTTGGGATTGACGAACGCAAAAGGAATTCATCAAAGAGCAGAAGAACATAAGCAGAAATATGATTTTGTGGTTTCCAGAGCGGTAGCTAAGATAGATCAGTTGATGATTTGGAGTCGACGTCTGATTCATAACAAACACAAAAACAAATACCCCAATGGTTTGATCGCTTTAAAAGGAGGATTAATAAAGAAAGAATTGAAGTTACTCCCTAAAGGAGAGTATGCAGAATCTCGTCATATTTATAAATACTTTCCTCATGAATACTTTGAAGAAAAATATGTGGTGTACGTACAGGGTTAGTGAGAATAATGACCTAATTTTTAAATAATATGAAAATAGCGATAGCACAACTTAATTATCATATTGGAAATTTTGAAGGGAATACCAATAAAATGATAGAAGCTATTAACAAAGCTCTATTGGAAAATGCAGACTTGATTTGTTTCAGTGAATTGGCCACTTGTGGGTACCCTCCCCGAGATTTTTTGGAGTTCGATGATTTCATACATTTAGCAGAGGAGTGTATTAATACCTTATTAGACTATAGTCATGATATTGCTATCGTAGTGGGTAGTCCATCGAAGAATCCGGTTGCAGAAGGAAAGGATTTATACAACTCAGCATATTTCTTACACAAGGGAAAGATAGAAGGAGTTCAGCACAAAACACTGTTACCCACATACGATATCTTTGATGAGTATAGATATTTTGAACCCGCTAGTAAGTGGTCGACTGTGGAATTTATGGGGAAGAAAATAGCCTTAACAGTATGTGAGGATATTTGGGATGTTCATACCAACAATCCCCTATACACTATTGTGCCACTTGATGAGATGAAGGAAGAGAAGCCTGATTTAATTCTTAATTTGTCGGCATCACCTTTTAATCCTAGACATACGGAAGAAAGATTTGAAGTGGTTCGTGCCAATGTCAGAAGATACGGCATTCCTATTTGTTATGTAAATACATGTGGAGCTCAAACTGAGATTATTTTTGATGGTGGAAGTATAGTAATGTGCCCTAACGAAAGTTTTGTAGAGTTACCGTATTTTGAAGAATCCCTTCAGTACTTTAATTTATCAGATTTAGAGGAAGGGATAGTAACAGAAGAACAAGAGAAAGATAGGGTAGCACTTATATATCAAGGTTTGATATGTGGTATTAAGAATTATTTTGGCAAATTAGGTTTTAAAAAGGCAATGTTGGGACTATCGGGAGGTATTGATTCCGCTGTAACTTTAGTTCTGGCGGCAGAAGCTCTTGGACCGGATAATGTACGTGTACTGTTGATGCCATCACAATACAGCAGTGACCATAGCATAAATGATGCAAGGGAGCTTGCAGAAAATTTGGGTGTTATGTATGATATTGTTCCGATAAAGCAAATATATAATAGCATATACAATGAGATCTCCCCTTTATTTGATGGAAAGGAGTTTAATGTAACGGAAGAAAATATTCAGGCACGGATAAGAGGAATATTGAATATGGCAATATCCAACAAGCACGGACATATTTTACTAAATACTACAAATAAGAGCGAAATGGCAGTGGGATATGGAACTCTTTATGGTGATTTATGTGGTGGCCTTTCCGTGATAGGAGATGTGTACAAAATGGATGTATATAGATTGGCACGATATATCAATAGAAATAAAGAGATTATTCCGGAGAATTCAATAGTAAAACCACCTTCAGCAGAATTGAGACCTAATCAAAAGGATAGTGACAGTCTACCGGATTATGAAGTGTTAGACAAAATATTGTTTCAGTATATCGAAATGCGTAAGGATCCTCAAGATATCATTGATATGGGGTATGAGGAAAAGCTGGTTAAAAGGATTCTGAGATTAGTTAATATTAATGAATTTAAAAGACATCAAACGGCTCCCGTACTAAGAGTGTCTTCAAAGGCATTTGGAATGGGGAGAAGAATGCCTATTGTGGCAAAGTATTTGAGTTAAAAGGTATTGGAGAACATCAGTTGCAAGATGACCAAATGATTATCTTTGCAATTATAAAGATTTGTACTTAATGACAAGTGTTAAATACTTAGGAATACTACTAATATTTGCTTTGGGTTGTGTGCCTCCAAGTGAGGATGTAATCACTGATGTCAATGTTGATATGGCGGACAGTGAGGTGAAAAGAATATGGAATTTCGCAGATAAACAAAGTTTTGATAGCTTGAAGAATTATTTTGGACATAAAAATCCAACTTATCGCTTCATGGCAGCACAGAGTTTTAATGCTACTAAGAATATAAAGTACATTGATTCTTTAGTGGGTTTACTTTCTGATGAAAACTATGATGTTAAGGGAGCTGCCGCCTACGCCATTGGGCAGGTAGGTAATGGAGAAACAACCGAGAATCTAATAAATGCTTTTATAGGTAAAGATACTTTCGATATTGACAATATTGCCAATGCCAATATTTTAGAAGCAGTAGGGAAAACCGGAGACGTGGAGGACTTGCAGGCTTTGGCAACAGTTTCTACTTATCGCAATACAGACACGTTACTTCTCCTAGGTCAGTCGAGAGCAATATATCAGTTTGCTTTACGAGGTTTAATTGAACCTCAGGCGACAGATCTAATGGTTAATTATGTAACTAGTGATGACATCCCTAAAAAGGTAAAACTGATGGCTGCTCACTATTTGGCTAGGGCTAAAAACATAGATTTATCAGGGTACAAATTCAGGTTAATTGATTTATTGAATAAAAGTTCGGAGCCTAACATAAAGATGGCTATTTCGATTGCTTTAGGAAAAGTAAAGGATAGTGAAGTATTGAATGCTCTGAAAAACAAACTTGAGCAGGAAACTGACTACAGAGTTAACTGTAATATTCTGAGAGCGTTAAGAAATTTTGAATACGCTTTAATCAGCGATGCCCTATTTAGAAAAATTAAGGACAAAAATTTACATATAGCTCAAATAGCTGCTGGACTATTAATTGAGAAAGGAGATAGAAGAGCTGCATTGACTTATAAGGATTTAATTTCTGAGGACAATCATTGGAGTGTTAATGCGAAAATATATACTGCTATATTAAAACATACTCCTATTTATTATACCAATACAAAGTTTAAAATTGTTCAAGAGATAAAAAACAGGATTGAGGCCACAAATAATCGATATGAAAAAGCCGCTTACATTCGAGCTTTGGGACACGATCCTTTTAACTATGAAACTATAATTAAGGACTATGCAGGCTCTAATAGTCAAATAATAAATACATCCTGTATTGAAGCCTTAAATAACTGCTTGGCCAGTGAAAATTTTATTAAAGCTTTTGGTTATGGACATAGAAGAATCAAAAGGAAAATATTAGTCTTTTTGAAAGAAAGATTAAGAAAACATGACGTTGGTGAATGTGCAACTATCGCTCAAATATTGAAAACACCTGAATTTGAGTATAAAATGTTAGTAGACAGCACCAATTTTCTGGATTCGGTAATGGTGGCTCTTAAATTACCTAAGGATATCGAAGCCTATAACGCTTTAGGTGAGGCCAAGGCTTATTTAACAGATAGTTCATTTGAAAGAAGAACACCTGAGTTTAATCACCACATAAAATGGGAAATTTTGAATAATTTTTCGGACAGCTCGCGAGTAGTTATTAAGACAACAAAGGGAAATATAACACTTGAATTATTTCCGGAGAAATCTCCTGGTTCGGTAATAAACTTTTTAGGATTAGCAACGGACAAATTCTATAATAGAAAAACTTTTCATAGAGTTGTTCCAAATTTTGTTATTCAGGGAGGTTGCCCTCGTGGAGATGGATATGGTGCTCTGGATTACTCGATACGTTCGGAATTAAGTCAGCAGTATTATGATGATGAAGGATATATTGGTATGGCTTCAGCAGGGAATCATACTGAGGGAACTCAGTTTTTTATAACTCATTCACCTACGCCTCATTTGGATGGAAAATATACCATATTTGGAAAAGTAGTAGAAGGAATGAATGTAGTACATGACATACAAGTGGGAGATAGAATAGAAAGTATTATAATAATGTATCATTAATAGATATAAAAACAGACACATGAAAAACACTCCATTAAAGGAAATGCATGAAGAGTTAGGAGCCAAAATGGTAGATTTTGCGGGATATTATATGCCTCTTCAATACGAAGGAATTAAAGAAGAGCATTTAGCAGTAAGAGAAAGGGTTGGAATTTTCGACGTATCTCATATGGGAGAGTTTATAGTCAAAGGTAAAGAGGCACTGAACCTTGTACAATGTATTAGCAGTAATGATGCTTCGGCCATCTCTCCGGGAGAAGCACAGTATTCATGTATTCCTAATGATAAGGGAGGAATAGTAGATGATATGTTAGTCTATAGGCTTTATGAGGATCAATGTGCAGAAGGAGAACAAGCTTTTTTATTAGTGGTAAACGCTAGTAATATGGATAAAGATTGGGAATGGATTAATTCAAAAAATAAATTTGAAACTCGAATTATTAATATATCCGAAAAGACTGGATTGTTAGCGGTTCAGGGCCCCAATGCTGTAGCTATGCTTCAGCAGTTAACCGAAGAAAATCTTTCAGATATTAAATATTATACCTTTAAAAAAGGGACTCTAGCTGGAGTTGATAATGTATTGATTTCAGCCACAGGATACACTGGTAGCGGTGGGTTTGAGCTTTATGCCGATAATAAAGATTTGGTGGTTTTATGGAAGGAAATAATGAAAGTTGGTGATAAATTTGGGTTAAAGCCTTGTGGGCTTGGAGCTCGAGATACTCTCAGGTTGGAGATGGGGTTTTGCCTGTATGGCAATGATATCGATGATACTACTTCTCCTTTGGAAGCAGGGTTGGGTTGGATTACAAAACTTAATATAGAGGCAGACTTTTCATCGAAGGAGATATTTAAAGGGCAAAAAGAAGAGGGACTTACTAGAAGGCTAGCCGGATTTATTGGAGAAGAAAGAAGAGTGCCAAGGCAGGGATACACAGTTTTCAATGAAGAAGGAGAAGAGATAGGTGTAGTAACCTCTGGTTCTCAATCTCCATCGTTAGGTAAACCAATAGGCTTGGCTTATTTAAAGAAACCTTATAATAAATCGGGCACCAGAATATTTTTCCAAGCAGGTAAGAAAAGATTACCTGCAGAAGTAGTTAAACTACCATTTTACAAGCTTTAACGACTTACATTAGGCCTATTAAAGCTTATTAAAGTCGTTAATGAGGTCTGTTTACTAAATGACGGGAGCCGATTGATCGATAGTAGGAACAACCGTTGTTATTGCACCCTTTGCTTGACATACATTTGCTAAGAATTTATAAAAACTTAAAATCTTAGTAAAATGAAAAAATTATTAACCTTTTTAATGCCCTGCCTATTCTTAATCCTTCAAGGATGTTCGGATAATAGCTCTGATGCCGCATCGGATGAAGTACCATGTAATATTGATGAAAACTTTACATTTAAAAATGATGAAAACAAGGGAATTGACTATGTGATAGATTGTGAAACATACATCACCGCTGATGTAATCGTAGAGGCCGGTACCGTATTAGAGTTCACATCATCGGGTTCGATTATTATAGCAGATGGGGGTTCGATAAAAGCTATTGGAACCGCGGATGAAATAATTGTAATGAGAGGACGAACCGATGGACAGGGGACATGGAGAGGCATTCATTTCGAGTCTAATTCGTTGAAGAACAAAATTGATTATTGTTTAATTAAAAATGCCGGAAATGAAAAATGGCCTGGATATGACGAACCTTCTGCTGTAGCGGTTTCAGGTAGAGTATCTATAATCAATTCAGAAATTAATTACAATCGAGGAGTAGGAGTGATATTAGATAAATATGCCGAAGAGGATGCTCTGGTAGAGTTTAGTAACAATGAAATTTCAGATAACACATCTTTTCCTGTGTCTGTTAACATTATAAATATAAATTCTCTGAAGGGAGAAAATTTATATATTAAAAATGACATTGAAAAAATCAGAGTGAAGGCAAATCAGTACGAAGGAATGGACTTGACTTTCCATGAGAATTCGATTCCTTATTATATTGAAGCAGGTTCATTGTATGATGTTATTTATGTTTCTAATGAGGTTTATGCTCCTGCGTCATTAACTATTGAAGCGGGCAATACTTTGTTATTTGACGAAAACACCGGTATAGACGTAGCAGGTAAGAGTACACTTAAAATCCTTGGGCAACCTGGTAGTAGAGTAAAATTAAAGGGGAATGAAGATTTACCAAATTACTGGAAGGGTATATATCATAAAGGATTATCTCAATCCAATATAATTCAGAATACAGAAATAAGTGGTGGTGCCAGTTCTTCTTTTGATGGTGCAAGTACTAGAACCTCTTTAAGGCTGGGTAAAGTGGGGACCTGTTGTGAAAGTGCTTACATGAAGTTGAATAATGTAAGCTTCGAAAATGCTCGCTGTGCTATCAGTAGATATGGAGATGAAACTATTTTGGAAATGACAGATGTGGAGTATTCGAATGTCGAAAATATCAACTGCGACTAATAAACTGTACTCACCCCTTAGCTTTCAATGATTTTTAAAACTAAATACTTTACAAGATGAATAGACTACTATTTGTAATGAGCTTTTTGTGCCTTTTTATTTGCTGTGGAGATGATGAAAATGATAATATGGATACTGGTATTGTGGGAGCATATGCCATGGTTGGAATGAGTAGTTATAACTGCTTTAATGAAGAGGATAATTTCTTATGGGATATAGAAAACAATAATTGCAATCAAAATGGAGAAGACTTTCCTTGTTCAGGAATATCGGCAACATGGACATTTAATTCCGATGGCACTGTTAATTCGGTAGTTACGATAGAGGGCTTTGGATCGGAAAATTCAGCAGGAACTTATGAAGTGAAGGATGATAATAGAATCATAATGTGTGATAGCAACAATTATTGCGAAACTCATGCACTTCGTACAGTAAACGGAGGGAATAGATTAGAAATCGAAGGCAAGGACAACCAGTTGGGTTGCTCAATTTTTATTTATTTATCAAAAAAATAAACTTATAGTCAATTTGTAATCAAGAATTTATTGAATTAATAAAAAGAAGAGAATGAGACAAATATTATTAATTATCTTAACAATTACTACCATATCTATCACGTCCGTAAATGCTCAAATTTCATACGGAGGAGGAGCTTCATTGTATTTAGAATCCCCGTCTTCCTTTGGTATTCAAGCAAAAGCATTATATGATATTAATGAAGATTGGAATGCAAGCGGAACATTTACCTATTATTTTGAGGATTTTACCTTTTGGAGTTTTGACTTTGATGCTCATTATTTTGTGACGACCATTTCTGACGACATAGCCCTTTATCCATTTGCGGGATTAAACATCAGCAGAATAAGTGTTTCGACTATTTTTGGAGATGTCAGTAGCTCCGACACTAATATAAATTTAGGAGCTTCGTTTCAAAAACCAATGGGAAATATGAGAATTTATGTGGAGCCCAAGCTTATCGTAGGTGATGGAAGTGCACTAGTAATTAGTGGTGGTTTATTATTCTAAATTTTTGCTAAGTTGAGAAATGGTGACTATTTCTTAAGTCATCATTTCTTTCTAATTGAAGTAGTGGAAAGCTATTATTTCTTATAACTTTATTGACAAAGGAATTTAACCTGTTCAAATTTCAATTATGAGGTGGCGTTTGCTGACTTACTTAAGTTTTATTGTAATATTACCCGGAGTGTTGTGGACTCAGGAAATATTACCTTTTACGTCAGGTTCAAAAGCGAATAGTTACATTTCGGTAGATTCTATATGTAATGCTATTAATTATACTAGGGTTTATGAAAGCCGACTGGCAGATGAATATTGGAATCAAATATTGGAAATGAAAGAAGAAGAGAGAGAAATGAAGATAGATTCCTTGAGGACTTGTGGCTCTGCATATTATCATAAAGGGAAGTACAAACATTACCTAGATGTTCAATTGTTACTCAGTAGAATTTATCTCAGCCAGAATAGGATGGACAAATATGCTTCTAGAGTAATTCAAGTGGCGGTTGGAATGTATAGGTTAGGCAGAATATCTGATGCTACGAAATTTGCAATTCTCTCATATGAAACTTCTAAGAAAGCCAACTTCAAAACAGGTATAATTCGTGCCAAAATAAGATTAGCATGGATTGCATGGAGAATTAATGATTGTGAAGTGATACGAGAACATTTGAAGGATATTGAAGATATCAAAAACGATTCTTCGATCTCGTGGCATTTGCGTTTTGGTTACTACAACGTCCTATCTCATTATTATCATTGTAAAGGGGATTTTATTAATGCTAAGAAAAGTATTAATAAAGCTATTCAACTTTCAATAGCAGAGAAAAATGAAGAGAACTACGCACTTTCTCTCTCAAATAAAGTTCAATTCTATGAAGAAAAGGACTCTTTAAATGAAAGGATAAAAATGCTTACAGAAGCAATTAGAATTAATAGAAGATATAATGATAAGCAACAGATAGGAAGCAATGTGTCAAGCTTGGGAAATCTGCTGGTATTAAATAATCAAATTGAAAGAGGAATAGATTCAATGAAATACGGAATTCACCTTCTTCAAGAAGTTCAAGATTATCCCAAACTACTGGAAGAAATGGAGTTATTGCAGAAAATATGTGTTGAACACCAGTACTATGAAAAAGCTGCTTTATTGATAGATTATATTAAAAATACCAGGACGAAAATCTATGGTATTGATCAATTGAAAGAGATTTATAGGATAGAACAAGAAGCTAGCAACGAATTATTTAGGAGCCAGCTAAGAGGTCTTGAGAAAGATCAGGAGTTGAATGAACTAAAGATTTCAAAGCAAAACTTGATAAAGAATTTTTTGATTCTTTTGGTAATAGTTATTCTTCTCTTCAGTTTCCTTCTATTTAGGAGGATAAAACTAAATCAGATTAGAAAGAATGAGTTGGTTAAAGAAAAATATGAAAGGGAATTGGCCAATCAAGAAATACAAGCATTAAGAGCTCAAATGAACCCTCATTTTGTTTTTAACAGCCTAAATTCCATAAAGAGTTTTATAGCCAAAAATGAACCCCGTACTGCCACAAGATTTTTAAATAAGTTCTCTAGATTAATAAGACTAATTCTAAGTAATTCAAGAAAAGAAAAGATCACTATAGGTGAAGAATTAGAGGCTTTGGAACTCTATCTGGATATAGAAAAGTTAAGATTGGATAACCAATTTGAGTATGAGATTAGTGCAACGGATAATCTCGAATCATTCTTAGTACCTCCGTTAATAATTCAACCTTATGTAGAAAATGCGATATGGCATGGATTGATGAACAAGAATGGAGAACGATTTTTGAAAATTAAGATTAAGGCTATCAAACATAGAAGCCTGCAAATATCAATTAGAGATAATGGAGTGGGAAGAGATTATGCCAAATCAAATAGCGTAACTGATATCCAACACAAGTCTTATGGTATGGATATAACTAAAAACAGAATAGCTATTAATAACAAAAGTACTGATGTTAATAATGTCAAAGTTATTGATCACAGAACTAAAGATGGAGTTGCTCTAGGAACAGAGGTGGTACTTATTATAAAATCTGAATAAATGATAAAAGCAATAATAATTGATGATGAAAGAGGTAGTATAGATTCTTTATTGTGGGAATTGGAAAATTGGAAGGATAAAGTTGATGTTATTGCCACAATACAGAGCCCCAAAGCAGCAAAGCAGATCATAGAGACGCATAATCCGGACCTTATATTTCTAGACATTCAGATGCCCGAAATGAATGGTTTTGAATTTTTGAAATATGTGGGAGAGATTAATTTCAATATCATTTTTACGACCGCGTATGATCAATATGCCATCAAAGCTTTTAGGGTTAATGCCATCGATTATCTCTTAAAGCCAGTCGGAGAAGAGGAATTAGCAAGGGCCTTGGAAAAGGTTATGGATACCAATCAGGATGAAACACTAATGACAAGATTAACTATGCTTATGGATAACATTAGTATGAAAGATGAATCTTACAAAGTGGTAGTCCTACCTACATCAGAAGGACTGGAATTTATAGAAATTGAAAGCATACATAGATGCGAATCGGACAGTAACTATACCTATATTCATCGAAAGGGAGAAAAGGCCCTCCTAGTAGCTAAAACCCTTAAAGAAATTGAAGAAATGTTAGAAGGCAAAGGTTTCTACAGAATTCATCACTCGCATTTAGTTAATCTTCGATATATAAAAAAGTATAATAAAGGTAAAGCGGGCAGTTTGACAATGAAGGATGGAACTATTATTCCTATTTCAAGAAGTAGAAAAAAGAATTTTTTAGAAGAGCTTTAGGTAACAATTGTTTATTACAAGTTCAAATAGTAAGAGGGTTACTCGTATTTCAAAAGTTTAGCCTCAATAAAATGTTGGTCATCTACATCATTATTGTTAGATACCAAACTAATAAAAACAATAGCATCAGCACCTCGCTGTTTAGCATCCTCTATTATTTTGGATTTTATATCTTCTAAACTTAGAAAAGTATTTTGACTATTGTTAGCGGAAAGCATACCCATGGTTCGAAAGTCTTTCTGAACATCAGCCATGTCATAGTATATATCTACTTCTGAGGTTGGTGGATATTGATCTCCAATATAATTTATCTTAGGTGAGCAGGATAGAACAAAAATTGTGATTAACACGAAGATGCACCATCTTAATTTAATACTCATAATTACATTATTTAAATTATACTTACAAATTTATAAAAGGGAAAAGAAGATTTATAATTTGGCATTCATAATTAATTAAACACCCCACATTTCGTTAAAATATTCTTAAAATACGAATAATTTCGTAAGTGCATTTTACATATAGAATAAAGTGTATTATTATTGTAGTACGAAAAGATTCGTATTATGAGCAAAAATTACCAACCCACTGATTCCGAACTAGAAATTCTACAATTTTTGTGGACGAATGGTCCATCATCTGTAAGAACCATAAATGAATCATTAAATCTCAGCAGGCCTGTAGGCTACACAAGCACTTTGAAGATCATGCAGATTATGATTGACAAGAAACTTTTGAAAAGAAATACTGATAATAGAACGCATATCTATGAGGCAAATATTAAAGAGAAAGAGGTAAAGAGGAATGTAGTCAAGGATATAATAAAACAGGTTTTTCAAGGATCTACTTCCAAATTGGTCCTACAAGCTTTAGGAAGTCAAAATACTTCACAAGAGGAGATTAACGAAATCAAAAAATTCATTTCTGAACTCGAAAATCAAAGAAACCATGAAAACGATTGAAATACTGCCAAATGACTGGATAGAGTGTATAAGTGAATGTCTCTTACATTCTTTGTGGCAAATTCCATTGATTTACACTATTTCTATATTCGTTGTTAGATATGGTCGTGTAAAGAATCCGGGAGTTCGTTTTAATATTTACTTCTCAGCATTAGTATCTTGCGT
This sequence comes from Saprospiraceae bacterium, assembly GCA_965230495.1. GTDB lineage: Bacteria > Bacteroidota > Bacteroidia > Chitinophagales > Saprospiraceae > JACJYM01. The sequence continues at coordinate 3,633,209 of OZ246004.1, forward strand.
TATTGCTGCTCTAAGTACTGTACTCATTGTACTGAACACTAAAACTAGTATTTTCTCTATATCCGAAATCACAGGATTATCATCCATGTTGATTAACGAAACTCCAGAAAGCAGTTATAAATCTCTGATTATTAATGCTTGGTTCTTTGGGTTGGTGCTTTTGGTTTTCAGACTTACATTTTTGTATATGATACTGCCTTCAAGGATGAACGATGGATTGGTGCCTAATTCGAAACTAACATCAATTCTCAATAGATATTGGAATATCAATTTTCAAGGTGAGGTAAGAATTTATGAAAGTAAAAAAGTATCTACCCCGATTACTTATGGATGGTTGAAGCCAATTATTCTATTTCCAATTGGTTGGGTAAATCATCTTTCAGTAGAAGAAGTGTCTATGATACTCAAGCATGAATTGGCACACATAGCTAGAAATGATTATTTGAAGAACATAGTAATCAATAGTATTACTGTTTTCTTTTATTATCATCCAGTCATTTGGATATTAAGACGACATATAGATCAGGAAAGAGAATCGGCCTGTGATCAGATGGCGTTGGGAAAGGAAGGAGACGTGTTTTTATATTCAAAAACCTTGCTGAAAGTAGGAGAACTATCTTTATTAAATCAACCAAAATTAGTAATGTCCATGACTGAAAATAAGAACAGTTTAAAAACACGAATAGAAAGACTTTTTGATAAAAAAAGAGAATACAAATATTACCCTTCTCTATTAATAATTTCATTTTTGATTATATTCCTAATGAGTGCTTATGGCTACTCTGAATATAACGGCAAAAGGAAGGTTGAAAAACTGGAGTTGTTAGATAAAGTGGAAGAAATAATAGAACTAAAAGAAGAGTTAGTGGAGACACCCCCCCTAGTGTCTAAAATAGAAAGGATTGAAGACTTCAGCATGATAGTAGATACCCTTCCTAAAATCAAACGTGATAAAAAAAGACTGGATGTAGATTCTATGATGAAAAAAATTACCAAAGAATTTAAGAATTTTAAGTTTGAGAATATAGATAGTTTATTGAATAGTTATAATATCCAGATTGATGAAGAAATATATTTTCCTGATATGGATTCACTATTTTCCAGATCATATAGATTTAATTCAGATGACGACAATTTTCACTTTTACCATCTAGATTCTCTGATGTCAGGGGCTAATAGTTTTTATTTCAATCATCAGGATTTTGATTTTCCAAATGTAGATTCATTATTATCCAACTCCAGTGAATTGTATTTTGACGGTAATGATTTCGATTTTGAAATTCTTGACTTAAATGAGGACTTGGATCACTATTTTGATAATTTCCAACATTTTAATTTTGATGCGGACCATCTTAGAGAGATGTTAGGTGAAGATTTAGATTGGGAGGCACCGGAATTAAGAATTGAGATAGAAGATGGTGAAATGAGAATCAATGGAAAAAAAATAGAAAAAGAACGATTAGAGGATTTTCCTCAGTTTAATAAGTACAAGAGGTTTAATTCTCCTCGAAAACAACATATGTTCTCAAAGAGGAAGAAATTAAGAAGTATTTAGGGTTGTAAAATTTATGTATTTTTGATTGGTAAAATGCATGCATATTGGTCCAATCTATAGCACAGTTTGCTCTAGTAGTTCAGGAATACGATGAGGCGATCGATTTTTATACCAGAGTATTAAAGTTTGACTTGTTAGAGGACACGAAATTATCTGAGATAAAAAGATGGGTAAGAATCAGACCTAAGGGATCTGAGGGCTGCGGAATACTCTTAGCAAAGGCAAAAGACGAATTAGAAAGAAGTAGAATCGGAAACCAAACAGGAGGACGGGTATTTTTATTTTTACATACTGACGATATCCTTAGAGATTTGGAAAACCTTAAAAAAAATGAGGTAGATATAATCAGACCTATTTCAGAGGAAGATTTTGGAAAGGTACTGGTCTTTGCTGATTTGTATGGTAATCTTTGGGACTTGATACAGCCAGTTTCTTAATTTGGTCCTGTTAAATTTTTAATTTGGAAATTTTAGGTATTGATGTTGGAGGTTCTGGAATAAAAGGAGCCATAGTGAATACACTCACTGGAGAGATAGTGTCTGAGAGGATACGAATCGATACACCTACACCTTCTACACCTGATAACATTGCCAGAACCATAGGACAATTGGTATCAAAATTTAACTATGAAGGAACAATTGGTGTCAGCTTTCCAACTGTGGTCATAGATAATCAGGCAGTTACCTGCGGAAATATTGATGAATCCTGGGTAGGAGTTCAAATAGATGATTTACTAACAGCTCAAACTGGACACAAATATGTGATTCATAACGACGCGGATATCGCAGGATTGGCTGAAATGAACCTAGGAGCAGGTCGAGGTGAAAAAGGAATGGTAATCATGGTAACCATAGGGACCGGACTTGGAACGGGAATATATTACGACGGAAAGTTGGTTCCAAATATCGAATTGGGTAGAATTCTGGGGATGGATGGTAAGCCCATAGAGTTTTATGCTGGTGACAAGGCTCGAAAACAAGAGGATTTAAGTTGGAAAAAATGGGGTAGAAGATTTAACTTCTTTTTATCGCATGTGGTAAGAGTGTTTTCTCCCAATCTTTTCATAATAGGTGGGGGTGCAAGCAAAAAATGGGAAAAATACGCTGATCAGATTAAAATTAAGACACCTATCAAAATTGCAAGGTTTATGAATAATGCTGGGATTATCGGAGCGGCAATGTCTGTCTCAGCTAAATAGCTGATTGTTGAAAAAATAAGTGAAAAAATCGTTGGAAGTCTCTCAGACAGCCTTTTTTGCTTTAATTCATGCAACGCAATTGATCATGTTTTGGAATTTTTTACCAAAGTGTTTAAGTGATCATAGTAAAAAAGAAAATTCTTGCTGCTGTATTTATAGGAATTGTTACTCAACTTTATACCCAGAGTGATAACATATTGATTAATGAATTTATGTTGTCCAATAGTGTTACTTTGGTTGATGAGGACTTTGATTACCCTGACTGGATTGAAATATATAATCCCAATACTACCCCCGTTAATCTAGAGGGTTTTGGATTATCAGATGATCCTGATATGCCGTTCAAGTGGGTTTTTCCTTCTATAACTATCTCTCCCAAGGGTTTTATTTTGGTGTACGCATCAGGAAAGAATCGAGCTTCAGATGAAGCTTTACACACTAATTTTAGATTAAATAATGATGGAGAACATATTTTGTTAACAGCTCCTAATTCTGAAATAGTCGATCAGATTGAACCTGTTTCATTGAGCAAAGATATAGCCTATGGCAGAGCAATGGATGGAAGTAAGCAGTTGGAAGTATTGTCAGTAAGTAGTCCGAATGCCTCGAATGTAAGTGTAAGTGGAATTACTTTTTCTCACCATTCTGGCTTTTATACGGAGCCAATAACTTTTATGATGTCAGCAAATAATGATCATGATATCTATTATACCACAGATGGTTCGGATCCAAGTGTTAATTCCACATTATTTAATGGAAGTATTGAGCTTGGTTATCTAAAAAATCATCCAGATATCTTGGCAAATATTTCTACAAGCCCGAACTGGATAGCTCCTACAAATGATCAGTTTAATGCTCATGTTATCAAGGCTGCAACCTTTAATAGCGGAGAGAGAAGTTCAAGGATTTATCATAGGACCTTTTTAATTGATGAAAGTATTGGATCAAAATTTAATGATTTTCATCTAGTGTCAATTGTTACCGATCAAAACAATTTATTTGATCAGAATACAGGAATATATGTACCTGGTATTCATTTTGACCCATCTAATTCGGTTTGGACAGGAAATTATTTTCAAAAGGGTATTGAATGGGAAAGAACTGGACATTTTCAATACTTTGATCCTAAGGGAAATCTTCTTGTTGAACAGAAAGTAGGTTTGAGAATACATGGCGGAAAAGGAAGAAATTATCCTCAAAAGTCTTTACGGATATATGCTCGCTCCGAATATAGAAGCCCAAAAATAAACTATGCATTTTTTGAAGATGATGAAAAAAGAATCTTTGATAGGTTGGTATTGAAGAACTCAATGAGTTGTTGGAATAAAACCATTTTCAAAGATGAAGCCACGGCAAAGATATGTGAAGATTTGAATTTTGAAACGCTAGATTCTAAGCCAGTAATTGTATTCATAAATGGCGAGTATTGGGGTATACAAACTATACGTGAATATTTTGATCATAACTATATATCGGAAAAATATAATGTTGATAAGGATTCGGTTAACATTGTCCTGCACATGTCAGGCAACCAACCCACTTTGCCTACAGATTGGGGTACGGTAGAAGGCAGTAACCAAGGACATATTGAACTTTACAAATTTTTGAACCATCACGATTTAACTTTGGATGCGAATTACGAGCGGGTTAGGCAGTTTTTGGACATTGAGAGTATCATAGATTATTATTGTGCAGAGATTTATTTCAATAATAAAGACTGGCCAAGATATAACAATAAGCTTTGGAATATTGGTTCAAACGGATTGTGGAAACAAGTTCTATTTGATATTGATGGAGGTTGGGGGTATTTAGGTAATAGTTACAATATATTGAGCTGCATTTCAGATACGATAGGATGTTCAGTCCAGACTCAAAAAGATGGCACTTTCCTTTTTAGGAAATTGATTGAATCACAAGAGTTTAAGGAGCAATTTGTCAAACGAATGGTATGCTTAATGGAAAATGACTTTGAGGCGAATAGGGTGAATGAGACTGTAGAAGATCTTAAGAATCAATATACAGAGGGAGTAAAGGATCATATAAATCGATGGCATTATCCAAGCTCAATTAGTAGTTGGGAAAATAGTATTTCTTCAAAACTTATCAATTTCGCAAATAATCGGAAGGAACACATCATTGATCATATGAAGGAAGAATTTAATATTGCTTTTGACTTTCCTGATTTAGATTGTGAGAACATATTAAGCAATATTCCGAAAATATCTTCTCACTCTGATTACGAGTTAATTAATGTCGTCCCTAATCCTAGTTTTACTAATTATATAACTTTAAAGTATGAGTTTGATGTGAAAGAGGTCAAGTACGAAATATATAGTAGCAAGGGACAATTTCTAGCCACAGGAATTGTCCAGAAGGGACAAAAAATATTTATTAATTACGAAAGTGGTATTTATTTTCTTCGTACCGTATTTAAGGACAAAGTTTTTATCAATAAGATTATTTTATCAAACTGATATTAAATACTCTTTCCATTTCTCGAGAGAGTTTAAATCTTACTATACAAAATGGCCATACTTGTTTATCTGTTGAACAGGTTGTTAAGACAGGTTCATGAATTGTGGAAAGTCTATTGGGCAACCTTTTTTATTTAATTCGCATATCCATAAAGAACAACATGGGTGCCACCACAAAACTTACAACTATGAAAATACTTTACGGATTATCAGCTCTAATCGTTTTATTAATATTTAGTGCGGCTTCCCTAACTGGACCGGGCAACTTCTTTTGTTCAATTTCTACAAATGCACCTGGAGAAGGCACTTGTTATTCTTGTCACTCTGATGGAGGATTATACACAGGAAGCATTGAGATATCGATTGATGGAGACCCTGCTGAAATAGCACCAAATACTGATTATGACATTTCGGTTACTATAAGTGCTAGTTCAGGAAGCCCGGTAAACACAGGATTCCAGATAGTTGCACTTGAGGATGAGTCTGGCACCTATAATAATTCTGGCACATGGATTCCGGGTTCCGGTACAGAAATTTTTGATCCAAGCAATCCAACTAATACGAGTTCTTGTACACCAAATGGAAGAATATATATTGAAAATATAGCTCCTCAATCCATGTCGGGGAGTTCGTATACTTGGGATTTTACGTGGACTTCTCCAGCTACATCAACAGGGGATATTACATTTTATACAGGAGGGCTTTTATGTAATGGCTCTGGAACAGGAAATGACACGTACTTTTCATCATCTACTAGTGCCATACCTTTTTCTGCTCCTTTAGCTGGAAATATTATCAATATTGTCGATGCAACATGTTTTGATAGTGACAATGGAGGTGCCGAAGCAAGTGTTACAGGAGGAACAACTCCTTACTCGTATGAGTGGGATAATGGAGAAACAAATGCAGCTGCATCGAATTTGTCAAGGGGATATCATGAAGTAACAATTACGGACAATAATTCACAGGAATTCGTACTTGATGTAACTATAGATTCTCCGGATGAAATAACTTGGAATATTGTAGAAAACGATGGAACGAAATGTTTCGGTTCCAATGATGGTGTAGTGGAAATAGCAGCATTTGGAGGAGTAGGAGGGTATAGCTATAATTGGTCAGATGGCTTTTCCGGTCCTGTTAATTCCAATTTATCTTTTGGCCAATATTTTGTAACAATAGAAGATGCCAACTTTTGTATAAAAGAATTGGATGTTTTTGTAGATCAGCCAACACAAATTCAGTTTAGTATTATGGATGTTAATGATGTGAGTTGTTTTGGAAATCAAGATGGATCCATAGTGTTAGAAGCAGAGGGGGGAACTGGAAATCTATCTTATGACTGGGATACTGGTGATATTGGAAGTACGTTGTTAGACATTGTGGCAGGGAACTATACGGTTACAGTAACGGATAATAATTTTTGTACTATTTCTCAAGATTTCGAAGTAATGGAGCCTGAATCTATGGTGATCGAGGAAAGTGACAAGGCGAACGCAAGTTGTGAAGGGGTAAATAATGGCTCTGTTGTAATTAATGCCAGCGGTGGAATTGGAGGATATAGTTATGTTTGGGATAATGGTGAGACAGGTAACATGCCTATTTCATTAGAGGGAGGCAATAATACTGTGACCGTAACCGATATGAACAACTGTTCTATTATATATGATGTGGAAATCGAAGTTGATGAGGAATTAAGTTTATCATTAGAAGAAGCTGTTGATGTAAAATGTTTTGGAGGAATGGACGGTAGTATTAATATAGAAATAAATACTTCAGGAGATGTGGAATATATGTGGTCAAATGGGATGACCACTCAGAATATTTCGGGTTTGGTAGCAGGTGAATATCTAGTGCAAGCAAGTAATGCTGAGGGATGCACAAGTAATGAATTAGAGATAGAAATATCGCAACCCGAGGAGATAGTAGTGGATGATGAGATTGCCCATCTTGCATGTTTTGGAGATATGAGTGGAAATATTTCTTTACAAGTTACAGGAGGAACAGGAATGAAATCTATTACTTGGGAGTCTGGAGAAAACATTTTTGAACTGACAGATATCTCAGCCGGCAATTATAGTGCCACTATAACTGATGAAAACAACTGCAATGAGACTTATGAAACTGAGGTGACTCAACCAGAAGAATTGGTTATTGATAATTTGACTATACAGGATGTTTCCTGTTTTGGTGGAGAGGATGGAATGATAACTCTTGATGTTCTAGGAGGAGCAGGAGAATATTCTATTCTTTGGTCTGATGGTTCCACAGGAGAATCACTGCTTAATGTATCAGCGGGATCATCTTATGGTGTTTCCATAAGCGATGAGAATGAATGCACAGTAATCGAGGACAACTTGGTAATTGAAGAACCTCAGGAGATAAAGGTAACATCGGACGTGACAAATGAATCTGAGCAAGGAAAGAATGATGGCTCTATATCATTAGAAGTAACTGGTGGAGCAGCACCTTATTCGTATGAGTGGTCAAATGGTGGAGATATGGCAAGTATAGAAAATTTAGCACCGGGAGAATATTCGTATACAATAACAGATGCGAACGATTGTGAGATAACTGATGCAATAATAATAAATGAAGGAGGGTGCCTGTTAATGGCTGCACATGAGGTAGAAGGGATTTCTTGCCATGGAGCCAATGATGGTATAATTACCTTAACTCTAACCAATGCTTCGGAGGCAGTGATAATAGAGTGGTCGAACGGAGAAAATACGGAAAGTATAGACAACTTAATGTCTGGAGATTATAGTGTTACTGTAGAGGATGGTGAAGGTTGTATAGTAGAAATAAAAGATATAAATGTAATAGAACCTGAGGAAATTGTCATTAGTGCATTTGAGATCATCAATACGACAGGCACTGATGAAATGGATGGTTCTATAACAATATCGTCTGTTGAAGGAGGAATAGGAACATTACAATATAAATGGTTTGATGAATCCGATAATTTAATAGGAGAAGATTCTCAAGTCATTGATAATCTCTCATCAGGTATTTATAAAGTGATCATTACAGATGAGAATTTGTGTACGGTGGAACAAGAGTTTGAGGTAGATAGTGTGGTAAGTACGGATGATGAATATTTTGAGGACAATGTTAGCGTTTATCCAAATCCAATAATGAGAGCTTTTGTTATAGAAAATGACTCAAAGGCTGAGATAGAGTTTGTAGAGATATTGGATAATACGGGAAGAGTTTTAGTGAAGTATTATCAACAAATAAAAGTAGGAGAACAAAAGTTATTTGATTGGACTGTTGACCAGAGAGGCTTTTACCTTATAAAATTGGAAGGAGAGAATGGAATAACTATTTATAAAAGGGTAGTACATTAAATAGATCGCCTGAAAAAAGAAAAGTAATTTCTCTAAACTTAAAGTTAGTTTTTTAATAGAATGGCTGCAGATTAGATTTAATTTGTGGCCGTTTTTATTGATAAGTTTTAAGGTTATTTTTCTTAAAAACCATTACTTCAAGACAATTCTATTTCGGATAATAAGGTTTTCGTTTTTTCAAATACTTCATCCATGGGAGTACTTGATTGGCCCGCAAATAAGGCCATCTCACACGACTGCAAAATGGAAAGGTAACCATCAATATGATTTTGAGAAATATGCTGGTTTTTAAGTGCCGCAGTAATTCCTTCTTTGTTTTGTTCTGAAAATGGGATTTGGTACTTTTTACTCAAGTACCTAGTGGTTGCCTTAGAAATTTCATCATAAAAATCTCTTAGTTTGTTTGCTTCCATCAATGATCTAGCATCTGCCAATTGTCTAGCGGCTTCTTTCTCGGCCAATATTTTTCTTTTCAAAGCGGGATCAATATTCTCTTCTTTGATCAATCGATATTTTTTGAAACCAACAAATCCTAACAGTCCCATACATAAAACTCCAAAACTCATCCACCAGGAATTAGGAGTTCTAAGATCTCCAATTGTATCAGTCGAATTATTTGTTTTGTCCGGTTCGTAAATATCATTTAGTGGAACCACTTCTCTTTTATCAGAGGTAACACTACGATTTCCCTTGATAACATGCACTCTATAATTTCGATCTTTCAAAGTCACATATTGTAGACTGTCAGGATCATAAAAAGTGAATCCAATATTGAGATCAAGCAAACCTGTTTTTCTTGGAACCATCAAATACTCAAATTGTTTGACAGTATAGAATTTTCCGTTATACTCTTGGGTTTGTTCAAGAATGGTTTTGGGGTCATAGACTTCCCAAGTTTCCGTATTATTTATTTTGGGAGGTATAATGGTTTTTTCATCACCATCGCCACGTACTTCCTGAACTAAGACTACAGCATCATCAGTGGTGATTTTATTTTTATTAATGGAGGTCTTTAGCTGAAATTTACCAATGGCTCCTGAAAAATCTTTAGGAGCATCTGAAGGTTCTTCAAGCACGGAAATAGTAATAGGCTCTGTTTTTACAGTTAAAGTTTTTAATCTTCTTGTGCCAAAAAAACCAGTTCGTCTGGCATTTGGGTCTACCACGCCGATTTTTACAACTATGGGTTCTATTGTGAAATCTCCTGTTTGTTGAGGAAATAGAGCTACTCTCTTCATTATTTTAGTGAAGTATGCTTCGCCGTTGATTTCGACTTGTTGAGTAGGAAAATTACTTTTAATTACTTGTTCGCTATAAAACCCATCATATTTAGGTTCATTTAATATATCAAATTGCCTCACATCTTGTTGTACATAGATTACATAATCTAAGGTAATTTGTTGTCCTACATATGCTTTCGTGTAATCAGGCTTTAGATCAACCATAAATTTCATTCCGGTATCATCCTTTGCCATATTTCCAGCGACATTCGACGCAACAATCTGGATACTTACGGAATTAGATTTTTTTCTTTGTCCATTTATAATTGCTGTAGCTCCAGGGATGGTAAACCTACCTTTTTTTTCCGCTAATAGGGTATAAGTATAGGATTTTGAACTAGTCTGTTGTCCATTAATGAAAGAATAACTGGAGGATTGACTGGGTCCACCTACTACTTCAAAAGGAGAAAAATCTGGCGGTTCGAAGCCCTGGTCTTCCATGTTGTTAAATTCGAAAATAACCCTGAAGGTATTATTTTCATAGACTTTGGTTGCATCAGTCTTGGCAGTAAAAGTCTGAGCAATAAGAAAGGCGGGGAGTATAAACAATAATATGATCAGCTTACCTCTTAACATTAGATTCTCCTTATTCTTTTATTCGTTTTCTTCTCTTTTCTTTCTCTAGAGTCATATTGTGGTTTAGGCTCCATATTCCATTCAAAGAAAAACTGATTTCCTGATTTATACTGGGGATCTTTTTCTATGGTACCATCAGGGTTGGCAAGTATTTCAATGCTTATTGGTTCGGTTTCTAAGGATACCTTATCATCGTAGGCAAAGGCTGGACCTATATTCGCAGAGCCTACTTCTTCAGCAATTAAAGTATAGCGATATTCCATAGATTTTAAAATATCACCATTTATTATCTGCATGTTACTGCTTTGTGATATCCCTCCGGTGTAACTAAGCCCTATCAACTCGGGTTTTTCAATTTCACCATTGAAGTTTTCCAGTTTTATGGTTAAAGTAAGTGTATTGTTAGCTAACAGAGTATCTCTACTGACTTCCGCAGAGATAGTTTGTGATTTTGCGATTTGACAAAATATCAACAAGAAAACAAGATTTAATATTCTCATAATACTTCTCATTTTGTTACCAATCTTTTTCAGGTTTTTTCTTTTTACCATCTATTTTTCTAAGCTTTTCTTGAACCTTTTGCTCTTCATCTTCTATGATTTCCAAAAGCTTTAATGCTTCTTCTTTGCTCAATTCATCTGTTTCTTCTCCATCGGAAGAATCGTTTTGTTCTGAGTCGTTTTCACCATTTGTCTCATTTTGTTGAGACTCTTCTTGCTCTGACTCTTCCTGTGATTTATTGTTTTGTTGCTGTTCTTGTTGTTCCTCTCCCTGTTCCTGTTGTTCTTGGGATTGTTGCTGTTCTTGTTGTTGCTCTTGTTCTTCTCTCTGTTCTTCTCTCTGTTGTTGTTGCTGTTGAAATTGTTGCTGTTGCTGCTGCATCATTTGTTCCATCTTCTTCATGCCTTGAGCATAACTAAGATTTTGTCTGATGTCTTCATCTTCTTCATCTATTTCTAGGGCTTTTTTGTAAGCTTCAATGCTCTCATCATATTTTTTTTGTTGTAAGAATGCATTTCCTTGATTAAAATATGCCTGGAGTTTTTCTTCATCTTGGAGTTCGTTGGTAGCTCTTCCAAAATAATACTCAGCTTCTTCAAATCGTTGTTGATTATACAAACTATTCCCAAGGTTATAATTGGCCCGGCCATCGGACTCTTTGTCTATTGCTTTCCGATAACTTTCTTCAGCAGAAATAAAATCTTCATGTTTGTAGGCTTCGTCTCCTTCCTTTTTTAACTTATGTGCGGATTGAGAGTGGGCTGAGCCAATAACTAAAAAGAGAAATGCCAGAGATGTTACTATGAATTTCATGCCATTATTCTTTATTATCTAATACGCTATCTGACAAAAAAAGTTGCACTAATAGTAACAATGTTCCTAAGAACAGAAAATACTGAAAGTAAGAAGCATACTCGGTAAATGACCTTTGTTCTACTTCTCTTTTCTGTAAACTTTGCAATTGATTGATCAAGGCATCAATAGCTCTTTCTCCATCATTAACCAAATAAAACTCTCCGTCTCCATTTCTTGCAACTTCTTGCATCATATCAATATTGATTCCTGTTTTTACAGGATTTCCTTCTGTATCTTTTTTGTACTCTTCTCTCCCTTTGTTGATAATCGGGATATAAGCTCCTGCTTCCGTTCCTACACCAATGGTATATACTACGGCACCGTTATCTGCGGCTTCATTTGCTGCCTTGCTCGCATCAGAATTATGATTTTCACCATCTGATATAATTACAATCGCTTTGGGATGAGGTACATCTTCAGGATTGGCTTTCATGGCAAGGTCTATAGCCTCACCGATGACGGTTCCTTGCGTTCCTGCTAAATTAGTGTTTGCTGACTTAACCATTACTTCAGCAGCGGCTAGATCATTCGTTAAAGGCATTTGTAGATATGCACTGCCGGCAAAGAAAATAAGACCTATCCGGTTACCTTTTAATTGTCGAATTAGTTTTTGACAAAACCTTTTAGATCTTTCCAACCGACTTGGGGAAACATCAGTTGCTAACATACTATTAGAAATATCCAGAGCAATATAGATGTCGGCACTCGTAGATTTAATTTTTTCTTTTTTTGTTCCCCACTGCGGGTTGGTTAAAGCAATGGTAAGAAATACCAGAGAAACAAGAGTCAGAATAAATTTCAACCTCTTTCGATTCGCATTATAATGATAAATCAAACCCTTGACAAGCTGATGATCACCTAATTTGGCAATGGAAGACTTTCTATTGTTTTTCATCCAATAGAAGAGTATTACCAATAAAGGAACGGAGAATAAAATCAGAAAATATACGGATTGCTCAAATCTAAACATATTACGACAACGATCTTAGATAGGTATATTTTAATACCTGATGAAGTAATAATATTCCAATTCCAATTAGCAGAAAATATCTGTACTGCTCTTTATATCTTTTAAAAGAAGTGACCTCTATTTCTGTCTTTTCGAGTCGGTCGATTTCATCATATATTTTTTCAAGGCTCAGTTCGTCAGTAGCTCTAAAATATTTAGCACCTGTCATTTCCGAAATCTGTTTAAGTAATTTCTCGTCAATTTTAACCTTTGCTCTACCAAAAACATAACGTCCATCTTTTAATCTATTGATAGGACTTTTGGCGTAGCCCTGAGAACCTACACCTATTGTATAGACCTTAACGCCAAGCCTTTCTGCAATTTCCGCAGCGGTAATGGGTTGTACATAGCCTGCATTATTATCTCCATCGGTCAAGAGAATAATAATTTTGGATTTTGTCTCAAGATCTTTCAATCTGTTAACAGCTGTAGCCAATCCCATTCCTATGGCGGTACCGTCTTCAATCATGCCTACTTGAAGATTGTCTAAGAAGTCCTTTAGAATATTGTGATCGGTTGTTACTGGAGTTTGTGTAAAACTTTCACCCGAAAAAACCACAAGACCTATACGATCAAAATTTCTTTTGTCAACGAAATCTTTGGCTACTTTTTTACTTACTTCTAACCGATTAGGTTGAAAATCTTGTGATAACATGCTACTAGATAAGTCCATTACTAACATAATGTCGATACCTTCAGCTTTAACTTTTTCTTCCTGACTTGTCAATTGGGGTCTTGCCAGAGCAATAATCATGAATAATAGAGCTACATATTGTAACCAAGGTAAATACTGGAATAAAAGAGAACGAATACTAGTGATAGCTTCGATCTTATTGGAGTTTGGAAATAGCATATGACTTGTAGTGCTCTGCTTTCTTATCTTGAAATAATACATCAAGGGTAAAAGCAATACAGCTAATAGCCAGTACGGGCTGTGAAAGGTAAGATATTTGAAAAATTCTATCATTCTCCTTCAGTCATTATCACTTTAGTATTATTCACAAAATCATATGCTTTATTCATAAACACCTCATGAATGTTATCATCAGGTGTTGCTTTTGCAAATTTAACCAGATCTGCAACAGTAAGTATTTCAGTTAAATCTTGGGTATAACTTTGATCAAAATCTACTTTGTTCAATTTGGTGTTAATCTCCGATGTAGTTAATTCTAAGGCAGGAACTTGATACCTTTCTTCAAGGTAGGCTCTAATTATATGTGTCAATTGAGATTGATATTCTTTAATTTTTCCTTGTTGCCATAACTTTTCTTCTCTTAGTTTGTCCAAAGCCTCTAATGCAGTGATATGAGCCGGAATTATTTGCTCTTCAATTTCTTCAATTTCTTGCTCACTTTCTTTTTCAATATTTCTTTTGGTGAGATAGTATATTATGCTTCCGATGATTATTAACACAAGCAATCCAATGAGAAGTGGATAAAAATCTTCTAATGTGGTTGGCTCTTCAATAATATCTTTGATAGATACAATACTGGCCGAATCCAGAGTCATGTTAGCTGAGGGAATGATAGCAAGAATGGGTGCTTGAAAGTTTATGGTTTCCTCATCTTCTTTGAATTCTAATTTTGGAGCAGGGATATTTGCCATTCCAAAATTGTAGACTCCAATTTTGAGAACGTTTCTACACTGAAATCGGCCATTTTCTTCTGTCCATGTCAGTGAGTTTTTGTTGATGTATCCTCTATTACCTGTTAATGGCCAGGAGCCGGCATTAAGAATTTTAATATCCAGATGTTCATCAAAAAAGGTAGAATCAAAAAGTATGTTATCAATTTGTTGATAGTCATTAAAATCAAGTCCTTGTATATTTTCTGGTTTGTCAGTTCTTATATCGACAGTAAGATTAAATGATTGTCCTGCTTCGATAGAATCTTTATCAGTGGTAAGAATAACTTCAGTCTGACTGAAAACTGACGATGCTAAAAAAAATATGCTTGATATGATCAATAAATACTTACTCACTTCTTTCTTTTTTTGAAAAACTGATATAGTGGTTTGACATAATCCTGATCGGTAGATATACTAATTATATCTGCTCCATACCTGGTAAAGATGTTGGTAAAATATTTTGTATTATCATTGAAATACTTAGTAAGATTTTCAGCTACTTGTATATTTGAAGTGTCCAAGACCATTTCCTTTCCGGATTCAGCATCTTTTATTTTGATCAATCCTACATTAGGTATTTCATATTCGGACCTATCGAATACCTGAAGTCCTATGAAGTCATGTCTTCTGGTTGCAATTCTCAGAGGTACCTCATAATCTGTGGACATGAAATCTGATATCAAAAAGACAATTGCCTTCTTTTTCTGAACATTGTTAAGATATTCAATAGCTTTTGAAATATAGGTCTCACTTCCTCCGGGTTCTTGATTCAGTACTTCACGGATTATTCTCAGGATACTTTGTTTTCCTTTCTTTGGAGGCAAATATTTAACGATTTCTTCATCAAACAATATGGCTCCTACCTTATCATTATTGGTAATTGCGGAGAATGCCAGTACAGCCGATAATTCAGCAATCAAATCTTTCTTATATTGATTTCTTGTACCAAAAAGAGTGCTTCCGGAAACATCAATAAGTAGCACAACGGTAAGTTCTCTTTCCTCTTCGAATATCTTAATATATGGATTTCCTGTTCTCGCTGTCACATTCCAATCTATATTCCTGACATCATCGCCATAGGCATATTCCCTTACTTCACTGAAGGACATCCCTCTACCCTTAAAAGCACTATGATATTCACCAGAAAATATATGATTAGTGATGCCTTTAGTCTTTATCTCTATTTTTCTAACTTTTTTCAGTAACGTCGCCGTATCCATATCTTAGTTTTTAGAAAAATATTTTTTATTCAGTTTGCCACCAATCTCACTAAAAGGCAAGTGTTTTTCATCTTGACCGTAAAAGATATCGTAATCTGTTCTTAATACCAAACCGGTATGATTGATATTGATATATTGGAACGTTTTTTTTATGTCATTCGAATAACTTTTACAAAACAGATTTAAATCTATGTTTTTATTAACCAATTTTTTTGGCTCAATAAATTTATTCTTCCTGTTGTCATAATTGAAATTGAATTTTTGAACACCATCATCCCACGAGCACTGGAAATAAAGGTTTCCACTAATGATATTTTTGTTCAATACATCTATTTCATACCATATGAAAGACTCATCAATGAGACGATCCTTAGCTATATCAGCAGGATCTGATCTATAACTTCTTAAATGATATTCTTCAATTTGACTCTTCCATGTTTTAATTTGTTCATGGATGATTTGGTTAAAGTTTTTGTCCTTGTATTTGGGGTATATTATTGACACTTTCTGTCTGTAATTTATATCACTTTCACAAACAGATGATAATACTTCCTGCTGGAAATATGTATCACGAGTTTTTAATCTTGACCCTTCTGAACTTACTCCTATAACTCCGTTGTCTATACTTATTGATATCTTATTCAAATTAGGCGAATTTGAAAAATCTGCACTCAATACCTCAAATGTAGAATTACTTTTCTTGTTTAACTTTTTAATGAGTTGTTCATTGTGAAAAAGACTTGCCTCGTAGTAGTCAAACTCTTTATTTATATAGAGGTCAATTGTTTTTTCTTGACTTTTTCCATACAGATATTGACTCCATATCTGACCAGAACATTCATGCTCTTTTGCATCCTCAACGTTCAATGAGAATGGTATACTTCCCATTTGCTCTAAATTAGACCATTCACCCAAACCTGATGTTCCATGAAAATCAATTTTTAGAATTCCGGAATGATTTCCCGATTTATCGAATTCAACCAATTCGTACACATTACCTTTCTTAATACCACTTATTTCAAAACTTAGTTCGTCATTGTATTTATATACACCATGAACTTCATTGCCATCAGTTCCCAAAATCATTTCAAAACGATGAAAACCATCTAAATAGCCTACATATTGATTCAGCCATAGTTGATCATGATTTTCCTCAAATTGATTGGATACGTAATGTTTAGAAAAAGCTATTTGTGATCTTCCGGAGTTTAGATTCAAGACTAGAAAAGTCAGTATCAAATAAGAATACTTGATATACTTTACAGTTTTAAGAAAATCGTAAATCATTTTAATGACAACCACTATGGAACTTCAATTGTATTAATAATCTTGGTGATGATGTCTTCTGAACTGATTTCTTCGGCTTCTGCTTCATAGCTTATTCCTATTCTATGCCTCATTACGTCTTTGCATACATTTCGGACATCTTCGGGGATGACATAGCCTCTACGATTTAAGAAAGCGTGGGCTTTAGATGCTTTAGCCAGATTGATACTTGCTCTTGGAGAACCTCCATAGGTTATTAGACTTTTAAGATCTGATAAACCATATTTTTCTGGTTGTCTACTGGCAAAAACTATATCTAGAATATAACTTTCTATTTTATCATCCATATAAATTTTGTCAACAGATGCTCTAGCTTTTATAATATCCTGAGGACTAACTACTGCATTTATTTTTTGCAATGTTTCCCCAGAAAGTACTTTTCTAATAATATGTCGTTCTTCCTCTTTATCAGGATAACTTATATTTACTTTGAGCATAAATCTATCTACCTGTGCTTCAGGCAGAGGATAGGTGCCTTCCTGTTCTATAGGGTTTTGCGTGGCCAATACCAAAAAAGGTTCTTCGAGTTTAAAGCTTTCCTTTCCAATAGTTACCTGCCTTTCCTGCATCGCTTCTAATAAAGCACTTTGTACTTTAGCAGGAGCTCTATTGATTTCGTCCGCCAGAATGAAGTTGGCGAAAATAGGACCTTTTCTAACCACAAACTCGTTTTTGGCCTGATTGTATATCATGGTACCTAAAACATCAGCAGGTAATAGATCGGGCGTAAACTGTATTCTTTTGAAATCGGCATCTATCGCATTAGACAAGGTCTTAATTGATAATGTTTTTGCCAACCCAGGCAATCCTTCCAAAAGGACATGTCCTTTAGCCAATAATCCCAATAGCAATCTTTGAAGCATATAGTTTTGACCGACTATTACTTTACTGCATTCTTCATTGAGTCTATTCAAAAACTCACTATCTGAATAGATTTGCTTATTGAGAGCTTCTATGTCGATATTGGTTATCATATTAAATTTATTTTACATTTAAACATTACGACAAAGGTGTAAAAAATGTTTGGAGACCAAAAATAACGAAAGCTTTCGTAGATGATTTTTTCATTATATGTTATTAAGAAAAGATTAACAAGAATCTTTACGCAGCAAAATGACAAGTATTATGCAACGGCGGAAAATGGCTTCATTTTTTTAACTTTAAAAATATAACCTTAAAAAAATTAACTTCATCGCAGCACTTTAATAGTTCAACTCTTCTAATAAGTACAACGGATGAAAATCAATATTTCAATGATTAAAAAATATCAAATATTACTTGTTCTCATTTTCTTATCTAGTTGTTATAAGGATGAGGATGGAACACAGATAATCGAAAACAAACCTGAACCGAAAGTAGAAGTAGACACCAGATTGATAGGAAAAATAATTGACCCATCAGGTAAAAATGGGACCGATCATGTAGTAGAAGTAGATGGTGAAAGCTATATAGTCGAGGATTCTCACTTCGACTTTGATTTAGTTAAGGTTTCTAAAAAGGGCCAGAGCCTTAAGATTGAGGAAAATGGTATTCTAAAATCGATGGCATATGTATTGCTTAAGGAACGTGACATAAACTATCGCAATATTTATTACTTCGATGATTGGAATGAGTTAAATATTTCATCTTCGGGAAGCAGTAGTATTACAATAGGACAAGATTTAGAACTTGATTTAACGGGAGTCAGATTTTTGAATGGAGGTCAACAGATAGGTGGAGACATCTCTATATTTTATGGAGAGGTTGTCGGAGAAGAATTTAAAAATCAATTAGGTAATCATGGTTTGAATTCAAGATTTGAACCGCAGTACATGAACATTGAAAAGACTTTTTACTTTGAGTTTAAGACAAGCCAGGGAATCATCCCTTCGGTAGACGAAAATGCACCTTTAAAGTTATTTGTTGGAGATATATCTGATAAGGGATTGTTCTTTTTTAACGAAGAAGATGATAAGTGGATGCTTGTCAAAGAAGAATTTAATACGAGTCTTGAAATAACTAATGCAGGATTATTTGCCATAGCTGATTACGGACCTGCTGTGTTTTGTGAAGGAAATATTGATTCAGAAGGAGAAGCTGTTTCGTATGTGCCGCTTCAAGTTGAAAACTCCTTTTACAACTCTAAGTTAAGAACAACGAAAAATGGCAACTGGTTGGCGTATTTGCCGGAGAATGAGATTTCTCGGATTTCTATCTCAAGTGCTTGTATATCAAATGAGCATATTGAAGTTGATGTAATAGAAAGCGAATTAAGTAATCTGAATAATTCAATCGTAAGAGATGATTTAGGGCTAAAGTACGTGTCAACAACGATTTTAGATTGTCAAGGAGATTTTATTAGTGCTGAAGTAGAATATACCTCGAATAATGAACATATATTTTTGCCAAGTTCGGAGTCTGAAGGTTTTTGGATTGACATTTGTTCAGCCGATCAGTTAGACTTAAAAACTTTTGATGAATTAGGAGAGGAAATAATGGCTGTAGGATTGCGTCAAGGTACTGATAAATTGCCTCTACTAACTGCCTGCAAAGAGTTGAAAGAAGGTTTTACTTTACTTTCTATTAATGAAGAAGTGGAAATCTATGATATGTTTATTTCCTATGTGGAAAACAACAGGCTTGTTTTTAGATCAACAAACAGTGATTTAGCTTTTTTCGTGAGAGGCACTTCCGCTGGTATTTATGGATCTATGGATGTGAATATGGTAATGCATGACGCTGATTTTGGGGAAAACGGAGGATACTATATTTATTGTGAAAATTCGGAAGCAGGCTGTGGATTTGATTTCTGTAATATTTCTGACGTAAAATTGAACGGGGAGGATTATTTCAACATAGAGTTGGGAGGAAATATTTGGATGCAAAAACTTAATCCAGCGAGTGCAAGCACATTTAGATTAGAAGGAAATATTCTTTGCAAAAAATAGATAATCGTAAGTGACGGATTTTGAGATTATAGAAGGTTGTAAGAGAAAGGAAAGACTTGCTCAAAAAATGCTTGTTGAGAAATATAGCAAATACTTGTTTAATGTCTGTATGAGATATTCGAAAGACGTGCCTTTTGCTAAGGATTGTTTGCAAGAATCGTTAATTCAAATCTTTAATAAGATTGATAAATACGATGGAAAAGGAGCATTTAAGTCATGGATGTCTACGCTAACGGTAAGAAAATGTATTGGACAGATAAGAAAGGAAAAAAGAAACGTTTTTTCGGAATTGTCAGAAGGAGAGACGATGCAAACAGAAAGTAATATAGGATGGAAACTGGAAAAAGAGGAAGTACTGAGATACATGGATACCATTCCAGAGAAGTATAGAATTGTAATTAATATGTATTTGGTAGAAGGTTTTAGTCATCAGGAGATAGCGGAGTATCTGAATATTAATAATAGTACCTCAAGATCTTTGCTAACTAGGGCGAAAAAGATGATCAAAGACAATTTTATGGCGGAAGATGAAAAAACCAATTTAAGATTGATTAAAAAATATAATACCTAAACAAAATGAATAGGTTAAATAATAAAGAAGAAAAGTTTAAAGAAATACTTGAGTGTTCGGATTTTGAGATTGATACGAATGAGGTATGGAGTTCCATAGAATCGAAATTACCTTCGAAACGGAGGAACAGAATACCTTTCTTTTGGATTATGGGTGGACTTGGAGTATTTATTGCAGGTCTGTTAATAGGAAGATTCTCTAATAGCAGCAATTCTATTTCTGTCGCAAATGAAATGGCTCCCACAACAAGACATATAAATCACGAAAAAATTCAACCTTTAATAGGTACATCACCTGTAATTACACTGGATAACGAAAACAAATTACACAAAGATGAAGCAATAAATCTATCAGAAGAATATACGTTAGAAAGGAAAGGTGAAATAGAAGATTTCTTTCCCAATTGGTCAGATAGAGTAGGATACTTGAAAAGCAGAGTGGGTAGAATAGTAGAGGAATATTCTTTTAAGTCGTATTTGTCACAAAATTGGGCCATATCTTATGATTTGACAACATCTCAGGTTAGGGAAATCATGATGTTAGAGAAACTTCCTACTCAGAACGGCCTCTTGGTTATTAATGAAAACTCAGAGATGCCATATCTGAATAAATATCATTTGAAACCTATAAAAAAATCAAGTTTTAGACCTTTTGTAATGGCTACATTTGGATTTAATAAGGCTATGGCCCTAAGTTCTTATAATAACAATAGCGAAAATAGTTTCAGACCGTTTTTTGAGAATGAATCCGGTGGATATGGATTTTCGGCGGATGTTTCTTTTGGTACATATCTTACTTCAAGATTAAGAGTAAAAGCAGGCCTGCTTTTCAATAATAGTAACATTTTATATCAAAGGGATGGCAGTTATGACAGAAGTCATTCGGTTTATGGGGATGAAGGAGTATATCATAGTGCTAATGGAGAAGATATTAGCCTACAGGGGGAGGTAGCTTCTTTGTATAAAATTGATGCAGATATTAGATGGCATAGATCGCATAAAATGTATGACCTTAAATTGATGGCAGGATATGATGTTTTGAGATTCAATAGATTAAATGTTTCTCTTGAGGCAGGATTAGCTTACAATATTGGATCTACTCATTCAGGGTACTATTTTGACAATTCGATTACAGGATTGAATAAATTTAGAAAGGGAGATGATCATCCTTATAAGTCAATAGGTTTAAACCCAATTGCAGGAATAGATTTAAATTATAGAATTGGTAAGGTTGGTTTTGTCATCAGTGCATTTTATAAAAGAAATAACAGAGAAATTATTAATAACGAAAATTATAAATCTAGAAACTCCCAATTAGGTGTACAAGCTGGACTGAGCTATTCACCTTCTTGGGAGTAGTATTATTAACAAACACTAAATCAAAATTATGAAAAATTTCTTTAACACGTTTTTGTTGTTCTTGTTTGCCTTTGTGGTGACAGTACAAGTTAATGGGCAGATTGTGTGTAATGGTAATGTGAATTGGAGCTTAGGCCCTTGGGGTTCTGAAGTGCTTACTGCGGATGGACTGCTAGAGGATGATGGTGGATTTACTGATTTTACGGTTAGTCCTTCAGAGATTACTTGCGAAGATGTAGGTCAGACAATAGAAGTGACTGTAACCGAAAATTCAACAGGTATAAGTTGTACTTCGGATGTCTTAGTAGAGGATAAACTTCCTCCGGTAGTTGTGGTTGATCAGAATATTTATATTTCACTGGATGCTACAGGGAATGCCATTATTTATCCTGAAATAGTTGATGAGGGCTCATATGATAATTGTAGTGATCAGCTTACATATAGTTTGTCCCAAAGTTCATTTGACTGTACGGATGTTGGACAGAGTATTGACGTTTGGTTGACGGTTACGGATGCTTCCGGCAATTACAATTCGGCCTTCAGTACTTTTATGGTAGAAGATAAGCTGGCCCCGGTACCGTATGTTTTTAATAATATTACAATAACAGTTCCTGATGATTGTATGACGACTCTTGAGCCAAGTGATCTGGATGCAGGTTCTTTTGACAATTGTAGTGATAATTTGACTTTTGATTTGTCTAAATCTTCATTTGATTGTAATGATATAGGTCAGACTTTTGAGGTTACTTTTACGGTTACAGATGCTTCGGGGAATTCTGATTACGCTGTTACTTCAGTTTATGTACAGGGTGAGATTACAAATCCTGACTGCGAAGGCGTAGCGTTAGCTTGTAATTATCCTGTTAATGTAGTTTTAGATGATAATCAGTCCATAACACTATATCCATATGATATATTAGAAGGAACATATCCTGGATGTGATCTGAGCTTATTTGAACTTTCTATTGAAGACTCATCTGGAAATGTTACAGAAGGAACAGGCTCTGTTGTTGTCAACGAAGCAGGAGAATATACTATTACAGTTACTTCGCCTGTTGATAATTCTTGTTGGACTACTTTAATAGTTCAAGGTGCTGACGAATGTCAAGATATTACTGTTTCTTGGCCTGGAAACATTATGGTCAATGATTTAAGTTTAAGTTTTCAAGATGTTAATACCGGAGCAGTACGACCTGATAGTTTACAACAAAATTATGGATTCAGTGTCGAACAGACATTACCCACATGGGAGCCGGATTGTCAGGTAGGTTACAACTATGAGGACCAAACATTTAATTTAGGAAATGGAGTATATAAAGTAATAAGAAAGTTTACTGTCGTGAACTGGGAAGTATATGATCCAAATACACAGGATGGATTATATATATCGTATCAAACTATTAAAATAAATGGAAGTAATACAAACTGTGAATTAAGTGATGTGACGCAGCCATTGGATTTAATAAATTTAGTTTCAATAGATGTAAACGACTCCTATACACCGGAGAATCTGATCAATAATTATGGATTTGAAGAAGTTGAGGTTTCTCCTACTTGGCCGATAGAATGTGATAATATAGCGATGGCTTATTCTGATGTAGTTATTAATTCCGGAGCTAATTTGAAGAAGATAATAAGAACGTTTACTGTTCTAGATTGGTTCACAGGATCATTTTCAGAATTTGTGCAGGTAATAAAAATTACTGATGGTCAGTACATTTGTGATTTTTTACCTAATTCTGCTCCTTTTGGTGATTGTATCTCTGGTCACACCATGGATGATGATGTAGAATGGCCAGATGATCTTAGTGTTTCGGATCATCGTATCAGTCCTCAGGAACTCGTTAATTTCTCTAATGTAGATCCTAATGATGCAGAACCTATTTTGGTAAACAATGCTTCTATTTATACGGTAGAATATATTGATATTCTGGAAGGAATATCCAGTACGGAAGTAGAGATTAAAAGAGAATGGACTATTAGTATAACAAATGGTGGTGGGTCATGGACTTATGATCAGATGATAGTTATTGATATTACTGACTTTGACAATCTTGTATCAGTAACTACTCATACAAGCAGAGCAATGCCTAATGTAAATATCAACGGTTCTTATATGACCAATGATTTGGGAGTAGCCTATGTAGATGGAAGTGTAGAAAGTGTTGAATATAATGACTCTCCAAGTAATGGAGTAGATATGCTGGATTACATATTAATGCAGCAACATATCCTTGGTATAATTAAATTAGAAAGCGAATATGAATTATTTGCCGCTGATATTAATGGAAACAATATAGTTTCGGCTATTGACTTGGTATACTTGAGAAAACATCTTCTAAATATTACTCCATTTGCGGATAATACCTGGGAGTTTTTTGAGGCCGAACCTATGTTTGGTGAACCTAAAGGAGCCTATGTAGGAGCTAAATTAGGAGATGTGAATGATTCTGCTTTGTTAGGTCAGGAAGAATTGGATAATTTGGACATTAATTATGAAGACCAATTATTGAATCAAGGAGAATACTATGATATTCCTTTATACTTTAGTAATGATATCACTATACTTGGTTCTCATATTGTTGTGGATTTTGATCCATCTAAAATGAGTGTTATTGGAGTGGAAGGATTGGATGCAGGCTATCTAGATGTTCATATTACTGAAGATCAAATTCATATGGTGAATAGTTTTGATTATGCGGAGCAGATTGATGGAAATAATAACCCTGATTTTGCCACCACTTACTTGACACTAAAAATCAAGAGTAATGCAAATACATTAATTAATGAAAGTTTAAGTCTTAACGAAAGCTCTACTTTGGTCGATTCTTCTTTAGAATTATTGAGTCTAAACGGAGAAGTAGCAAATGTAATTTCAGATGTACACGATATTGATGGTATAGGTTTGGTGAAAGTTTATCCAAATCCGGCTACTCATTATGTGACTATTGATATTCCTAGTGGTGCAGATGTTAGACAAACTTCTGTCGCTTTATATGATATGCAGGGTCAACAAGTGTTGAAATCAAATGAGACACAAAGAGTTGATATTTCTACTTTAAGCAATGGGATGTATTATTATCAATTGACAATCAATAAAGCGTCTGTTCAAGGAAAGCTTCATGTTGTGAAATAAGTTCTCATAAACTAATTATAATTACTCATCCCCTCATAGAGGTCGTCTTTTCGAAGATGGCCTCTTTTTTAATTTATCAAGGATAGGAACTCATCTTCAGTATATATAGTAACTGTTCCGAGGGCTTGAGCCTTTTTCAATTTGCTACCAGCTTTTTCACCTACTACTAAAATATCAAGATTGCCACTTACGGCAGAAATATTTTTGGCACCCGCTCTTTCGGCCATCATTTGGGCTTGTTTTCTTCCCATCTTTAATAATTTTCCAGTGAACAGAATGGTCTTTCCAACAAAAACACCGTTTTCGTTCAAGACTACGGGTTTGTCAGCTTCTGTCTGTGTCATGTTGACTCCGCGGGCTTCCATTGTCTTTAGTATGTTTATGTTCGATTCATTACTAAACCAACTCATTACATTTTCAGCAACTTTAGGCCCGATGTCTTTAATTTCAACATATTTTTCTTGATCCCATTCCGTTAATTCCCAAATGGAATCTACGCTTTGAGCAAGTAGTTTTGATGCCTTTTTTCCCAAATGATGAATACTTAGAGAATGCAATAATCGATGGATGGGATTGTTTCGGGCTTTTTCAATAGCTTTTTTAAGGTTTTCAACTGATTTTTGTCCGAATCCTTCAAGTTTTTCTATATCGTGATACGGCAGGTCATACACATCGCTCATATCTTTTATCCAGCCGTGGTGATAGAACTTTTCCACATTACTTTTTCCAAATCCATCAATATCCATAGCTTCCTTACTAACATGGAAGATTATTTTTTGTAAGTCCTGTGCCCCACAAATACAATTTGGACATCTCCAAGCAGCTTCTCCTTCTTCTTGAACTAGAGGGATGTCTTTTTCGGTATCATTTATTGGGCATGTGTCGGGAAAATCAATCGGTTTCTCGGAGCCATCTCGAACATCTTTAATGCTTTTTACAATATATGGAATAACGTCCCCTGCTCGTTCCACTAAAACCTGGTCTCCAAGCATTAGTTCTTTAGATTTTATAAACTCTTCATTGTGAAGGGAAACAGATGAGATTGTAACTCCAGCCAGTTGCACAGGCTCTAATTTCGCAACAGGAGTAATAGATCCTATTTTACCTACTTGATATTCAACATTCAATAATGTCGTAGTTGCCTGTTTGGCTTTAAACTTATAGGCCATAGCCCATCGCGGATGATGTGCTGTATGTCCACTTTTTTCTTGCAACTCTTGGCTATCTACCTTGACGACCATTCCATCTATTTCGTATTGGTAGTCTTCTCTTTTTTCTTCCCATTCCGCACAAAATTGTATTACCTCTTCTATGTTTTTACATTTTTTCTTTTGTTCTGTAGGTATTTTAAAACCCAATTCACCCAATGTGTTAATCACTCCGAAATGAGATTTGAATTCTGGAAGCAAATCCTTCCCATCTTTATCGATAGCATAGGCCATTTGATATATGAAAGCGTCGACTCTCCTTCTTCTTGTTTCTGATGGATCTTTGGTCCTAAGGCTCCCGGTTGCTGCATTTCTTGGGTTCGCATATATTTCAAGACCTTCCTCTTCTCTTCTCTTGTTGATTTGTAGAAAATTATCTTTTCGTATCAAGGCTTCACCTCTTAATTCAACTTTGTTGATACCTAAACTTGAAAAATGAGCTCTTAATGGTATACTTGATATGACTCTGGCATTCGCGGTCATTTCCTCACCTTCAGAACCATTTCCTCTAGTAGCTGCTCTTGCTAAGACATCATCCTCATATATTAAAGCGATACTACCACCATCGTATTTTGGTTCAACCGTATAAACGATATTAGAATCGGGATCCATATTAAGAAGACGTTTTAACTGTTCGTCAAAATCTTTTAAATCTTCCGCATTATAGGAATTAGCTAAGGACAACATGGGTACCGTATGTTTAACGGAAAAGAAGGACTCTTTTAAGTCATTATTTACTCTTTGTGTGGGTGTATCCAGAGTTATTAGGTTGGGGTTTTCTTCTTCAATTTTCTCTAATTGCTTGAATAACATATCATATTCATAGTCGGTTATGACAGGATTGTTTTCCACGGCATATTTATATTCGTGAAACACAAGCACTTTTCTTAATTGATCCAAATCGTTAATAGTGGCCGTCTGATTTAAGAAAATTTTACTTTTTTTTGTCAATGCAATCTGTTGTTCTTTGGAATATTTCATGAGTTTCAATAATTAGAAAAGATTTTTAATAAGATCGCAAAATAACAATTTCATTGTTGATGTGCATAAGAGTCTTATTGAAGCAGCGAATAGAGAATAGGAGGAATCCTCACTTAAGTCAACTATTCTGAGAAATAATCAACAAATGAAAAACTTTATTACACTTATTTTTTTTGTTCTTTACTGGTCTTTTAGTGCTCTGAGTCAAGCAGTTACCTTTCATTCCCAATGTTCGGATATAAAAGAAGAGAATATTATCTGTGATCACTCCATATTACAAAATTTCTCATTAACTATGAATGAAGAATTTAGCAATCAAGGTCCAAATAATGAATGTGATGGGTCTAACGAACATGATAGAAGTTGGATAGCCTTCAAAGCCCCAGAAGGAGATTATTTTATGCGAGTGAGTTTAACGGGTTGTACCAATCCTTTCAGTTCTATCAAAGGAGCTCAAGTGACAGTTTATGGAGATTGCAATTACGAGCATATAATTTATTGTTCTAATTTATGTACTCAGGGAACCAGAGATTTACCTGAAGGCTTATTTGTCCCTGGTGAGATTTATTATTTATTAGTTGATGGATGTTTTGGTTCGGTGTGTGATATTAATATTCGATTCATAGGGTCAGATCTAAAAAGTAATTGTTTAACGGGATCATATGTACCTATGGATACCATAACCGACTGGCATTATCTTGTGGCAGATTTAGGCGGATGGGGAAAGTTTTGGCATTATGACAAAGGAGATACTTTGATTAACGGAAAAAAATATAGAATAATTGGAACGTATCCCGAACCGGATTTTCCTTGGAATAGATTTATAAGAGAGGATAGATCAGAACGAAAAGTATATGAATATTATAACGGAGATGATCATATTCTCTATGATTTTTCATTGGAACTTGGAGATATACTTACTTATGATTCGGGTACTTCTGTAGAAGTTATAAATATGGATACTGTAGAAAGTGTATACGGACCTTTGAGGAGATGGCAGATGGATGGTCCAGGGCCTAGCTTTTTTGTAATAGAGGGTCTCGGTGCCGATTATCTTTTTTTCCCGGTAGGTATTTCTGACCCAGTTTATAGTTTGCTTTCCGCATATAATACTTGTGAAAGGATATATGGAAACGATAGTATCCAGCCCCCGAGATGGTTGTCCTCGGAAGATACCTTACTGATGAGTATTTGTGAAGGAGAATCTATTGATTTTAATGGAGCAGAGTTGACTGAAAATGGAATTTATAGGGATACTTTGAGTAATGTGTTAGGGTGTGATTCGATAGTATTATTAGATCTTAGTGTTATTAATAAAACAAACTCAACTCACTTTTTATCTATTTGTTCTAATGACTATTATGTTTTTGAGGATGATACTTTGAGTGTATCTGGTACTTACCAAACAATTTTGACATCTTATCAGGGATGCGATTCGATAATAACTCTGGATCTAAATGTACTTGAAACTTCAATGACCCATATTAGCGAGTCAATTTGCCCTCATGAATATTATGTATTGGGAACTGATACTTTGATTGATTCCGGTAGTTATGAATTAATGTTAGTATCCGAAATGGGATGTGATTCTATTGTTTCTTTAGACTTGACTGTTTTAGAAGAAGAAAATCCGGATTGTATATCAGTGATTAAAGAAGGCCAATGGAGCGAATTAAGTTTATTTCCAAGTCCGGTTAGGGATGAACTTAAAGTTTCTTATAACAATGTTATTAATAAAATGAAGATTTATAACTGTTCGGGAGATTTGGTCTATCAACAGGACTTATATTCAAAAAATACCGTCATAAATTTGAGTGTCTTGAATTCAGGTATATACTTCGTATATTTTGAGTCTGACCGCAGCTTTTCAATAAAAAAAATAGTCAAAGAATAGGCAGACAAGTCTCCATTCTGACTTTCTGATTTCTAAAGATAATAGGACATTGTTTGTTAATTAATTGAATGCTTTTGTTCATAGTCTAAATATCTATAAATTTGCATTTCAATTTTTTACAAATATAATAGCAGCTAATATATGCGATTTTTTCTTTGTTTATGTTTTGTGATAATATTCTCATGTAAGCCTGAGTCTAAAAGTAATATTACCAAAACCGAAAACTCTTCCGAGGTTCAGGATGAATCCAATCCTATTATGGGAGGGCCAGCCGACATCATTATTTCTGTGGAAGATATGAAAGGTACCAATATGCTGGTGAGAATGATAGGAGTCTACTTGGATCAGAACTATGTATTAGATACCACTCAGATGGTAAACGGTATGATTAATTTCAAAAATCCTGAGGGCTATCCTCAAGGTCTCTATTACATATCTTTAATGGGTAATAACTATATACAGGTGATATTAGGAGAGGATCAGGAATTTATTATGAATTGTCACGCTAAGAATATTACCAATACTATGAAAATTGAAGGCAGTAAAGAGAACGAATTATTCTATTACACTTCCTTATATGAACAGCCGGTAAATCACACGATAAGTGCAGCTATCGAAGAGGTTGAAAACACAGAAAAGGGAACTAAAGAGTATAAAAAGGCGGTAGAAAAGAGAGTAGCATTGGAAAAGGATCGGGAGGCCTATTATAGAAAGTTACTTAATGATAATCCGGAAAGCCTTTTTGCCAGATTTAAGCTTGGTGGCCAGAATCCGGTGATAAATACAGATTTGGATGAAGCCGGGCAAGTGACTGATTATAGACGTAGATTTTGGGAGTATGTTGATTTTTCAGATAGAAGACTGATGAGAACACCTATTATAGGTAATAAGTTGAAAAGATATATGAAAGAACTCACTGTTCAACATCCTGACAGTCTTATTTCTTCATCCAAAATGCTGATGGATAAAATAGAAAAAAGCCCAGAGTTTTTTAAGGCCATTGCGAATTGGATAGTATTAGAATATGAGCCTACGAAGACAACATTAATGGACCCGGAGGCAGTGTTTGTTTACATGATACAAAATCATTTTACGCATGAGAAGGCGTTTTGGTCAGATTCTCTTTCTGTGAATAGTTTTCAGAAAAGAGCCAATGAAATGGCACAGAGCCTATTAAATAAAAATGCACCCAATGTCATTTCTACAGATCAATTTGGTAATCAACAAGAGCTTCTTGCAAAGAAAGCTGATTATTTGGTGGTATATATGTTTAATCCGGAGTGTGAACACTGTCAGGAACAAACACCTGAATTGATCAATTATTACCATAAAAACAAAGATGAAGTGGATGTTTTCGCCATTGCAATTCAGACTGAAGAACAAAAATGGAGAGACTACGTAAAGAAACTGAATTTTCCTTTCACCACAGTGTACGATCCAACTAATAGATCTATTTATGCGAAATACTATGTAGATATTACTCCTGAGCTGTACGTGATAGGACCAGATAGAAAAATCATTGGAAAAAATCTGAAAGTCTTTCAAATAGATACAATTATTGAAAGAGACAAAGAAAAAAGAGGTAGATAACCCGAATGGACTTTGATTTAATTGATAGGCTAAAAGAGAGACTTGCTTTTCCTTTACCGGGACGGAAGGCTCAAGAAAATATGTCTCCAATTCGCTTATCTTCTCCATACTATAGTATTCCGGATAGACATTTAAAGGCAGCCGTTATGGCACTTGTTTTTCCCAAAGAAAATAATTGGGAGCTTTGTTTTATAGAAAGAGCTTCTTCACACCCTGAAGACAAGCATGGAGGGCAGATTGGATTTCCAGGAGGGAAGTATGAAGAAGAAGATGGTAGTATGCTTGTGTGTGCTTTAAGAGAAACGCATGAAGAAATTGGAGTAGACCCAAAAGAAGTTACGGTTCTAGGAGAATTAACCTCTTTATATGTTAGCGTTAGCAATTTTTTGGTTCAACCTTTTGTGGGGGTAATGTCCAGAACTCCTCAGTTTAAGCTTCAACAAACAGAAGTTAATGCTCTTTTGTCGATTCCTTTGCATACTCTTTTAGACAATCGACTTAAATCGACAACTGATATTGAAGTAAGAAGTCAAATATTGAAAAACGTTCCTTACTATGATATTAATGGCCAAACACTTTGGGGAGCTACTGCCATGATGACGAGCGAATTTGAAGCTATTCTACAAGATGTTTATTAATTTTGTGCAACTTTCTACTTTTTAGAAAGTTCAATAGTACATACCTAACCAAATAAGTACACAATGGAAGTTGTTGAGCCTTACAAAGCCAAGAATAAGATTAGAATAATTACTGCTGCTTCTCTTTTTGATGGTCATGATGCCGCCATAAATATCATGAGGAGAATCATGCAACGAAGTGGTGCTGAGATCATTCATTTAGGACATAATAGATCTGCGGAAGAGATTGTTCAGACCGCTATTGAAGAAGATGCTCAGGGTATAGCACTCACCTCTTATCAAGGAGGACATATAGAGTATTTTAAGTATATCTATGATTTGCTTAATGAAAGAGGTGCTGGCCATATCAAATTGTTTGGCGGCGGCGGTGGAACTATTCTGCCTTCGGAGATTAAAGAATTACACGATTATGGAATAAGTAGAATTTACTCTCCGGATGATGGACGAAAAATGGGACTTCAGGGTATGATTAATGATCTCCTTGAGAAATGCGACTTTCCACTGGGAAATAGTTTAAATGGAGAATTCAAAAAACTTTCAACGGATAATCCTGGAGTAATAGCAAGATTGATCTCGGCCGTTGAAAATAATCCAGAAAGTGCTTCTGATATTATTGGAAAACTACCCTTAACCGAAGAGCAGAAAAGTATTCCGGTTCTTGGTATAACTGGTACTGGAGGAGCCGGTAAGTCCAGTATGGTGGATGAATTGGTAAGAAGGTTTATTTTGGATTTTGAGGATAAATCCATTGCCGTGGTATCTGTGGATCCTTCTAAAAGAAAAACAGGAGGAGCTTTATTGGGTGATAGAATCCGAATGAATGCTATTAAAAACGGAAGGGTTTATATGCGTTCGTTAGCTACTAGACAAAGCAATTTAGCCTTATCCAAGCATGTTTTGGAAGCATTACACATTTTGAAAGCGGCTTCGTTTGATATGATTATTTTGGAAACATCAGGGATAGGCCAAAGTGATACAGAAATCGTAGATCACTCCGATGTGTCGCTGTATGTCATGACTCCAGAATATGGTGCAGCCACTCAATTAGAAAAGATAGATATGCTTGACTTTGCTGATATTATAGCAGTCAATAAATTTGATAAGAAAGGGGCTAAAGATGCATTGCGGGATGTAAAAAAGCAATTTCAACGCAATCATGGATTATGGCATGAAGACGTAGACGGAATGCCCGTCTATGGTACGATTGCTTCTCAATTTAATGATCCTGGAACTAACGAGCTCTATAAATCGCTTATTGGGAAAATCAATGAAAGAACAAATGTTGATTTGGAATCGAAATCAGATTTGGTTTTAGGAGATAGCGAGAAAATTTATATTATTCCTCCAAACAGGGTGAGGTATTTGTCGGAGATAGCAGAAAATAATAGAGCTTATGATAACTGGGCAGTCAAGCAATCCGATCTGGCTACAAAGGCTTTTAGTTTAGATCAGGTAGTGGGCAGTGATAGTCTTTCCGATATGGTAGTAGGAGAACTAGAAGAAAGTTTGAAAAGGTGCTTTGAGGATATGGATGGAGAGGTGAAACGAATGATCGAACAATGGCCTGAATTGGTAGAAGCATATGGACGGGATGTTTACACCTATAAAGTAAGAAATAGAGAGATCAGTATTGAAACCAAGACAAAATCGCTTTCGGGTAATATGATTCCTAAAGTGGCACTACCCAAATACAAAAACTGGGGAGATCTGGTGAAATGGCAATTAAGAGAAAATCTTCCCGGACGTTTTCCATTTACGGCAGGGGTGTTTCCCTTTAAGAGAACAGGAGAAGACCCAACTAGAATGTTTGCAGGGGAAGGAGGTCCGGAACGAACAAACAAGCGGTTTCACTACGTTTCTTTAGGAATGCCTGCCAAGAGGTTGAGTACGGCGTTTGATTCTGTAACACTCTATGGAGAAGATCCTGATTACAGGCCGGACATTTATGGAAAAATTGGTAACAGTGGAGTAAGTATTTGTTCTTTGGACGATGCTAAAAAGCTGTATTCGGGATTTGACCTTTGTGATCCTTCTACCTCAGTGTCAATGACTATCAACGGCCCAGCCGCTACTATTTGTGCTTTTTTTATGAATGCGGCTACAGATCAACAATGTGAACGATACATAAGAGAAAATGGACTTGAAGATAGGGTAGAACAAAAGTTGAAAGAAAAATATGATAATCAAGGCTTGAAAAGACCTCAATATAATGGAGACTTACCCAAGGGAAATGATGGTTTGGGATTATTGCTTCTTGGTCTTACAGGAGATGAAATATTGGAACCAATTGTTTATGAAGAGCTTAAAGCGAAAGCTTTGAATGCAGTGCGGGGAACAGTTCAAGCTGATATTTTAAAGGAGGATCAAGCCCAGAATACTTGTATATTTTCAACAGAATTTTCTTTGAGGTTAATGGGCGACGTACAGCAGTACTTTATTGATCATAAGGTGAGAAACTTTTACTCCGTTTCTATTTCAGGATATCATATTGCTGAAGCAGGGGCCAATCCTATTTCTCAATTGGCGTTTACCTTATCTAATGGATTTACATTTGTAGAGTACTATTTGAGCAGGGGGATGAATATTGACGATTTTGCTCCTAATCTATCTTTCTTCTTTAGCAATGGAATAGATCCGGAATATGCGGTTATTGGACGGGTGGCAAGAAGAATATGGGCTAAGGCTATGAGAAATAAATATCAAGCCAATGAACGGTCGCAGAAATTGAAGTATCATATCCAAACGTCAGGAAGATCGTTGCATGCTCAGGAGATTTCTTTCAATGATATAAGAACAACCCTGCAAGCACTTTATGCGATTTATGACAATTGTAATTCTTTGCATACCAACGCTTATGATGAGGCCATTACTACTCCTACGGAAGAGAGTGTGCGAAGAGCAATGGCTATCCAACTAATTATTAATAAAGAATTGGGCTTGGCAAAGAATGAAAACCCGTTACAGGGTGCTTTTATTATTGAAGAATTAACGGACCTTGTTGAAGAGGCTGTGTTGATGGAGTTTGATAGAATAACAGAAAGAGGAGGTGTCCTAGGAGCTATGGAAACTATGTACCAGAGATCAAAAATACAGGAAGAGAGTTTGTATTATGAGACTCTGAAACATACTGGAGAGTACCCAATAGTGGGAGTGAATACCTTCTTGTCCAAAGAAGGTAGTCCTACGATTATTCCTGAAGAAGTGATAAGGTCAACCAAAGAAGAGAGAGAGTTGCAGATAGAGAATCTGAAGAATATTCATAAAGTAAATGAAAGCAGGGCGAGTGTGGCTCTCAGGGATCTTCAGAAATGTGCTATTGAAAATGGTAATATGTTTGAATCCTTGATGGAGGCGACTAAGTGTTGTTCATTAGGACAAATCACAAACGCCTTGTATGAAGTTGGGGGACAGTATAGGAGAAATATGTAGAACGGGTCTGAAAATTGATATTACCATCGATTTTCGTTAAACAATAATTTATTAACATTTTTTTAATAAAATGTCTAATTGATTGATAGTCAATTAGATAAACGCTTTGTTGCTTTTATTTAGACTGATTACAGATAATTTGTTCAACTATTATTTGAAAATTGTTAAACAAAATATTATCTTTGTTATATAAAATTTAGAAGAGATGTCAACAACAGAATTTAACAGCCAATTTGAGGGATTAACAGGTTCTCTTAATGCATTTGCTTATAATTTGACAAAGAATCAGGAGGATGCGAGAGACTTATATCAGGAGACGGCTTTCAGAGCTATTATCAATAAAGATAAATTTAGACCAGGTACTAATTTTAAGGCTTGGTTATTTACTATAATGAAGAATATTTTTATCAATAATTACCGCAAAAAAGTTAAAAAGAATACGATTATCGACTCAACAGATAATATGTTCTTCTTGAATTCGGGTAGTACGGTGATAGCAAATGATGCGGAGAGAAATATTTTGATGCAGGAATTAGAAAAGATGATTACTAATCTTGAGGATTCTATCAAAGAGCCGTTTATGATGCATTATACCGGATTTAAGTATCAGGAGATAGCTGACCAGTTGGAATTACCTCTTGGAACGGTTAAGAGTAGAATATTCTTTGCAAGAAAAGCATTAAAGAAAATGATACTTGCCCACTATGGTGATTATCATCTAGTAAGAGAAAAGCTTATAGCGTAGGTTTTCATAATAAAGTGGTTGTCAAGGGAGGTTCAATTCAAATTGGACCTCCCTTTTTTATTTAATTAAAGGATTATTATTACGAATAATCCAAATTATGATTTATATTTGTTCCATTAACTATTATTACGAATAACTAAAATTAACTATGTTCTATTATGTATGATTGCCATTACTTTTATGTAGGCAGTTTTGTATAGTTTTTTTTGTATTCGTTCATTATTATCACTTAAACTCGTCAGCTATGATGTTGGTAAACCGTATGTCTATTTATAGAAGGCTCCATATTTATTCGCCTAAATGTATATTCACTCTATTAATTCTTTTCGTTTCATTTAATTTTCTTTTATCTCAGGTTCATGTGACTCAAAACGGGGATGTAGGAATAGGAATTCAAACACCAAAAAGCCCTTTTGAGGTGAATGGATATATGGAAGTTCACCCATTCACGAATAGTTATTCTACTAGATATATCTTTCTTGGTGATTATAACAATTCAAACCCACGAGGTGAAGGTACACCTAATCAAGGTCTTAATATATTAACCAATTCTGCCGGCACGAACTCTAAAATTCAACATTTTTCTGTGAATGGTAGATTAGTGTTTAGCATTGGTAATTTGGATCAAACAATATGGGAAATGAGAGGGAGGAATTATTCCTTGCTTCCAGGTTTGATAAGATTTAGCTCTGGAACTCCGTCTCAAGACAAGCAAGTTGGAGGTGTAGAAATCACCGCTGCCTCTGCTCGTCCAGATGCACAAAATTTTCAAGATGGAGGAGATGTTGTTTTACAAGGGGGACAGAATGCTGTTACTTCGGTAGGAGGACGAAGAGGTTTTGTTCTTCTGAACAAAGATGGAGGTAATGTAGGAATTGGAACAGATGATCCTTCAGGAAAACTAGAAATTTCCTCGAGTTTAGCATCTCCTAATGAAATGATTAGACTTACTAAACCTGCATGGGGTAGTCAGTCAATTTACAGATACGATACAGGATATCCATTAAATTATTCGGGAATATTTTTTGCAAATTCTCTAGATGAAACACCTATTCTTTCAATTGAGTCACAATATCACCAGCGTGTAGGAATTGGAACACATTTGCCAGAAACTGATTTGGATATATTTCAATCTGAATCTTTTGGAGCATCAAAAGGGTTAAGGTTAAGTTACAATTCCACTAACTTTAGTAATTTAAAAACAAATTCGGATGGAGATTTATTGGTACGAACGTCGTCTGGAAACATGGGTTTTGGATCTGAAGATATTCATCCAAGCGATATGGATCCCGATACCCCTTTGCATCTTTATGTAGAACACGGTATTGGTACGAAGGATTTGTTTGAAATGGAAATAGCTGGAGGATATGGTGCAAATGTTATTAGACAATGGTATGAAAACTCCAATGACTTAGGACTTCATATAGGAAATGGCTACAATGATGATAATTACTTTACTATAAATAATGGGACCGGTAATATAGGTATAGGAACGGAATCACCATTATATAGATTGGATGTCAATGGAGGCGTGAGAGTTGAAAATAGGACTGGAACGGGAACTGTAATAGCTGGATTCGACATAAATGGCAAAGTGGTGGAATTGACATTGGGAGATGGGTTGATTTTGGTTAATGGTGAATTAAGTGTAGATCCCAGTAACAATATGAATGGCGGGCAAAGCAATATAATCCAAGAACAACAAAGAGAGATTGAGGTGCTGAGAAAGGAAAGATTAGAGCAGGAACGATTGATTAATGACCTTCTTTCAAGAGTAGAGGCTCTGGAAAAATCAAAAACAGATATTCAGATTCAAAATAAATAAATGATGAGGCTATTCTATATCACAGTTTTATATACAATCTGCATATTCTATAATGTATTAATTGCTCAAACTTCTCAATTTTACGAGGCAATTTACTACCCTAATTCAACAGGAAACCCTGAATTAAGAATTGAGGATTACTTCAGTGAAGATCCTGAACGTAGTTTTATTTCCTGGGGAGATGTTTTCAATGATAAGATAAGATTGTTCGAAATAGACAATACTAATAATGGATTTATAGAATTTATGATAGAACCTACTGAAATAGTAGGAGTGTATCTGGCTAGAGAAAGTATTGCGAATCCGTCTAATGAAAATAGATTTGGTTTTTTGTTTATTCAAGGCCAGGTTTTCAACGTTATAGCTGATAATGAAGTAGTACCATATAATGTGGCAACATCTGGATACGATAACAGCTATACACAGGAAACTGTGTTTAGGGTAGAAAAGTGTGAAGAGGTTATTTATTATTATAAGGATGATGATGTGATATTTAGTTATTGTGAAGGGACAGGTGAAGAAATAGGAGAATTATATCATTTATTGGAAACAGCAGAATTTGATGAGCTTGTAGAAAAAAAGATTGATTTATTATTTGAAACACAATTAGAAGAATGTGGAGAAAAGAGTAATCTGGTTTCTTTTATAAATCAAGTATCAGCAAAAAAAACTGGAAATGCTATTCATTCAGACCAATATCAAGAAATATTAAGTCATACATATCCTAAAAATAGTATGGTGGTTGTTAGTCTCTATGATGAGTATGGACGCCCAATAAGGCAATATAGAAAGAGAACAGATGGAAGAGGTAAAATGGTAAATCAAGATGAACTAAAGAAAGCTTTATCCCAAAACCCCTATAAAGTTTCGGTTAAAAAAGAGAATTAAATAGTATTGAAATTATCGAAATTTATATTGTTTCTTTTAGACAATAAGCAAAGGTTAAGCCTTTTGTTAATCATATTCTCTGTTGTAAATAGCAACTACGCACAGGTAAGTATATCTATAGTTGATATTTATAATATACAAGGGGGAATTGATATTAGTCAATCGAAACTGAATATAATTTACTCAACCATTGGAATGGAGGACGTGACATTAGAAATCTATAAAACATCTGCATGTACTCCAGAAAATTTGTTGCTTACTTCAGGAAAGTTTACAATAAATGGTACCAATAATACAGTTGATTTGGCAAGTGTTTTTCATCAAACAAAAGTTTACTTCGATGATTCAAATCTTAATTATATTAGTTTTAGGTTAATCTCATCTTATAGTGATGCTCAGTTGGCGTATTATGGCGTCAGGGTATTTGACACTAAAAATTCAACAAAGAAAACCGCAAGTAATAGAAGTTTTGAAGTGGATGGTAATTTAAGTTATCAGTTTCAAAATAATACTGCAAATATTAATGAGTCCGGAGTCCCAAAACATCATTCAATAGATTACAGTATAAATGCTACTCTACATGGATTACCATTTCAACTAAATGGTTTATGGACGGACTATAAGGATCCATATTATGATTATGACTTATCTAATTTTACTGCATATTTTGATGTAAACAAGTGGAAAGAAGCTCAGAGGAACAAAGTAAGAGACGAAGTGACTGCCGAAGCAAACCATATTTACGGACAAATGGATGATTATAACGGTATTATTAAGAAATATGAACATTATTCGAAAGTATGGTCCCAGAAAAATGTTGTAGAGGACTTTAATAGCTTGGGCAATTCCTTGGATTTTTTGGATTCATTAGGCCTTCTTTCCGAAGAGAGTTTGAAGAAGTATATTGAAGAAAAGAGGAAAAATTTAGAAATATTGACATTGAATAAGGATACCTCAAGAGTTTTAAGGGATTCCATTCTTATCATGGTAAATGAGGGGAATGAAGAAATAGAAGAATTGGAAGAGCATAAGGCAAACTATCAAAAATATTTGTGGTATCAGAGAGTAAAAAGTGTAAAGGATAGCTGTGAACAAGTGGTTGAAAGGGCCAATCAAATTAAAAATTTGGTTCAAGAGTATAACTCGGAAATATTGGATAATCCCTCAAACCTGAATCAAAGACTGAAAAAATCAAACCGACTTAAGGGACATGAGAGGTACTTGAACTACTTAAGCGAAGCAAAATATGGCTTACTAAGTATAAATTATTCTGATCATGTGTTGCAAGGAAGTAGAAATACAGGAATGGCTGTTGGTGTGGCTGATAAATTTTGGGGTATTCATGTCTTCAGAAGTACTCTTACAGGTAGACAAGACAATGCTTTTTCCGAAAAGATAGAAGTCGAACAAAATAGTCTGATGGGAGGGAAGGTCGAATTAATGATAGGAAATCAATGGAAACAAAAATTTTTTATAATTTCTTCCTTATCAAATAATCTTGACACAAGAGATTATCCTAAATCTTTACTAGGATATGGATTATCCTATAACACCAACAAGAGAGAGTTGGATATTAACGCTGTATGGTCAAGAAAGGATAAGTCAAATAATACTGAAAGCGGTACTTCAGTCAAGGATAGGCTTTCAAATTTGGCATTAGATCTACTCTACAGTAGATTTAATGAATCAAAAACGATCGAATGGATATCTGAGGTTGAATTAATTGGTCCTCAATACTTTGATTTCAACAACCCATTTCAATTCAGAAATAATATTCTTCTCAAGAGTAAATTAAAGTGGAAGGTAAATAATTCACTTAGGTCATCGGTTAATACTTTTTTTCAAAAAGCCAATATTTTCGAGGAATCTTCGGCTATGGATTTCAGAACCATGTGGGGATTAAATATCAACTATACATCAGCTAAACTGCCATCAATTAATTATAGTATGCAATTAGGTTTTACAAGTCTTGAAAGTGATCAGATTCTAAACCAATTACACAGCCTAGGTTTTTTTTATAGCTATAATTTAAGGGAAAAACGATCATCTACTATGCTTAACATAAGTATTTCGAAAAACAAGACTGATGTGGATAGTTTGGCAAGTAGTAATTTAAGTATTAATGTGAATCAACATTTTCAGATGAATACAGTTATTGGAGCCAATTTTAATATATCTATGACAAGCTCTACGTTGCTTGACGAGAAATTTAGAAATATAGTTTTTGACTTGGGTGTTCCTTTAAACTATAATGCATTTCAATTTAACGGAGGAGTTAAAAGAGTATTTTTAGATGATTTGATTCGATGGGGGTGGTTTTGTAGAGCTAGATATCAAATAAACAATTCTCTGGAGTTAGAGGTTAATCTTGATTCTGCTATTCGTTCGGGACATGCTAATGAGTTGGGTGACTTGATCGAAGAATATTATTCAATGTACAATATTTCAGCCAATTATAAATTTTGACAGTTATGACCACATTTAAAAATATACACTCTTACAAAAACTCTTTTATAATAGTGTTATGCACGCTGCTCATAAAAGTGAGCTATTCCCAGAATCTGGAAATTATTCCGAACATGGATGAGCTGTCAGCATTACAGGTAACAACCAATGATTGTTACAATTTTCACATTTTTTCTGGTCAGGAAAAAGACATTAATGCATATATAAGACTTTCCGTTTTTAACAATCAAAACAAAACCGAGGCAGTATTAAGAACAGACTTTATTACTATCAAAAAAGGAATACTACAAGCGAACCAAATCTTAGCAAAAAATCCTTTTAGGAAGGAATATACAACTTCGGCTTTTTCAAATATCATAAATAGAAGTTTTTTATTTCCTGTAGGTAGGTACGAATTATGTTATGAACTAATTCATCAGGAAAATGGCGTATTAGACAGAAGATGCTTGGATATAGAGGTGTTGAATATATACGATTTGTTGCTCATATACCCATATAACGAAGAAGCAATTGTAGAAAAAATGCCTACTTTTATTTGGACGCCAGTGATGTTGTCTCAAGGAAATATTAGGTATAGAATAAAATGGTTGGAATCCGAAAAACAGGAACTGCCCTCTAAGTCCACGTTTGATAATAGGTTATTTCATAGTGTATCAATGTTATCCAATAATATTTACTCGTATGGAGCAACGGATCCTAAATTAGATAAAAGCAAATACTATTTCTGGCAGGTTGAAGCATATGTGGACAATCGATTAATTGTGGAAAGCGAGATTTGGAGATTTCATTTTAACCAATCAAGAAATGTAGAACAGAATAGCTCAAATTTAATTGTTGTAGAGAATTGGAAAGCGAATCATATACATATCATTGAAGATGAGGTTTTGGGCTTAATCTTTTCGAACTATAGAGACAACAAACATGTAAAATACAATATAGTAAATAACAGGAATCAGATAATACTGACAGAAAAAGATGTTGGAATGGGTAGAATGAAACATGGTGTAAATGTTATTGAATTAAATCTGGCTGGTAGAATAGAGCCTAATTCAAGTTACACTTTTCAATGGTTAGAAGAGGGAAAGGTAAAAACGGGTATAAATTTCATAAAGCTTTCACAATGACACAAAGTCTAGTTAATACAATATTAATCATCATAAACCTTGTTCTGACCACTGGTTTGATTGTTAAGAATTTGTCTTCCAATCAAGTAAAGGTTGTTGATATTTCTCAGTTATATACTGAATTCGAATTGACAAAAGAGTTAGACGCTAAGTATTTAAGTATCTCAAAGAAAAGATTGTCTTTAATAGATAGTTTTAAGAACCAACATCACACTTTGGAATCAGAGTTTAACACGTCAACCTATGAAAACGAAAAAGAGCGGCTTTCTTCAGAGATAGCCATGATTCAAGCAAAGATAAGAGAACAAGAAGAAATTGATACTCGAATAAGAATTGAGTTTGAACAGCAGGTTTGGAATCAATTGAATACGTATATGTTAGAATTTGGAAAAGAGAAACCATATCAAGTCATTTTAGGGACAAGAAATGAAGGTAACGTACTATTTATTAATGAATCAAATAACATTACCTCAGAATTGATCGATTTTTCTAATAAAAAATATTTAGGAGATGGATAGCTTATCATCATTTATAAAAGAAAAGAAAAATAGGATTTATGGTATTTCAATACTACTAGTTTCTCTTTTAGTTGGAGTTTTATTAAACAGAGGATACTCTCCTCAAAAGTATATAGACTATGTTCAGACGGAAGAGAATGGGTTTGTAAAAACTAAAAAGTTTGGAGACACAAAGTTTATTGTAAATTACTTACCTCCGGCTTACCTGACATTAAAAGATGACCGTACAATATCAAAAAAAATGTATACCGAAT
Organism: Saprospiraceae bacterium; assembly: GCA_965230495.1. Classification (GTDB taxonomy): domain Bacteria; phylum Bacteroidota; class Bacteroidia; order Chitinophagales; family Saprospiraceae; genus JACJYM01. The sequence continues at coordinate 3,675,728 of OZ246004.1, forward strand.
TAAACAAAGAATATGGTAAGAGCACCAATTATATTCTTAGACTAGAATCTGTTAATCTGAATGGAATGGTTAAAGGTCTGATCTCGAATATGGAGGAATATCAGACATTAATCAATTACTTATCCTTTGACATCAAGCATGATCTGAAAATTTTAATAAAAGATAAAGAATACCCCTGTAATTTTTCTCACTTCGAAAGGAATTACGATGTTGCTCCAATAGCTCAAGTAAATTTTGGTTTTTCGATGACTAAGGAAATGAGAATGGATATGGAGGAAGCAGGATTCTGGAAGATCAAATTTGATGCAGCGAGTTTTGGAGTTGGACCATTGTATTTTAAGTTTGAAAAAGATAAACTAGAGACTAATCCAACAATCAAATTTTAAATAAACAACCATGATTAGATTTAAACTATATAGAAAAATAGCCGTTACTCTGGCTTTTATACTCTTTTTGGAAACAATTTTTCCTACTTATCTCATGGCCTTGACATCTGGTCCGAGCCAACCGGAAGTACAAAGCTTTGAACCTGTTGGAACATCGGAAATGGTGGATTTATTTTCTGGAGATTTTAATTATAATATTCCACTTTTGGAGGTTGGAGGATATCCCATCAATATATCATATCATGCAGGTATTGGAATGGAGCAAGAAGCAAGCTGGGTGGGACTAGGTTGGAACCTTAATCCAGGTGCTATCAATAGAAATATGAGAGGAATACCTGACGATTTTGCGGGAGAAACTGTTAAAAAGAAGGTAGATATCAAAGATAATTATAGTGCTTCTTTATTAACAGGAGCATCAGTCGAGTTAGCAGGGTATGAACTCAATAAAGGAATAAAAGGAGTTGGAGGAGTTTCTATGTCAACTGGCATTAAATATGACAATTATAGAGGAGTAAGTATAGTAGGTGGTGCTACGTTGGGGTTGGACATTTCGGTTTTGGGAGCTGGTAATCTAAATATGACAATGGGAGCAGATTTAGAAAATGGATTAAGTGCCGGAGCAAATGCTAAAGTTAGTTTTAATAGGATAGTGGCTAATAAAACTCAAAGTACTCTCTTCAGTGGTGGATTAAACATTGGGGCTCAGTATAACTCTCGGGCAGGATTATCGGAAATATCTTTTTCTAGAACATTTAATATGGCTCTTACTGATAATCTAATTGACGAGGAAACAGGAGAGGAAACACAAGTGATTAAGGCAAGTAGACAGAACTATGCATCGGGCACCATGTTTTCTTTTAATACACCAACTTATACAACCCATGCTGATCATAATACAAAGAATGAATCCTATAGTTTTGATGTTAAGCCTGGGATATCACTTCCTTTTATAGGTTTTTCAGGTAGTTTATTGGGGTCATATAATAGAATGAAAATATTGGGAGAAAGAAATATGCAGGCATACGGCTATCTTAATTCTCACTTGGCAAATCATAGAACTGATCTAATGGATTTTAATAGAGAGAAAGATGGCCCGTTTGTATGGGATTCCGGTCATCTTCCTCTTACTAATATGACTTATGATTCTTACAGTGTGGTAGGACAGGGAGTTGGTGGTGTTTTCAGACCATACAGAAATCAAATTGGCTATGTAAGTGACCCGATTACTCGAAGTTCAGATGATGGAGCCGCACTAGGCGTGCAGATTGGAGTACCAGGGGCTACCATTCCATGGAAGACAGGAGGCAATATCACACACAATGATATGAAGTCTTACTCAGGTCTTTGGAATGACGATAATAATGCCATTACGAAATTTGGATTTGACAAAGGACCTAGCTCTATGACTGATAAGATTCTTTATGAAAAAGCATATTTCAAAAAGCTTGGAGAACTTAGTACAGATAATAATAGATATACGGAGCTTCAGGGGGATATGCCTTTGAGACCTGTTATTTCAGGATCTACTGCTGTTCAGAACAACTTCTCTGCTTCATTAGAAAGCAGTAATACTTATGATATTTCAGCAATTAAAAGTGAAAGAACTTCTAGAAATCAACCTTTGTCAGCATTAAATATTGAAGAGGCAAATAGAGTGGCTGTTACAAAGAAGGTGGAAGATTATCTGCCGGGGGTGAATATTGATAATGGAAGACTTCAAAAAGAAACGAAATCAATTAGCAGTAGAACACATGAGTTGAACATAGAAAACGAAAAACAGCTATATGAATTGACGACGACTAAGGCAGATGGAATGAGATATGTCTATGGACTACCTGTGTATAACATATGGCAGGAATCTGCAAGCTTTAATATAGATTTGTACTCTCAGAATTCAGAGAATGATTTGTTAGAAGATGGTTCTGTTTCTTATGTAGATAATGATGTGAACAGTAATTCGAAAGGAATAGATAACTTTTCTTCAGTAGAAAGTATTCCGGCATATTCATATTCCTATCTATTAACATCAGTCCTTTCCTCAGATTATATTGATTACACGGGTGATGGACCCAGTGATGATGATTTTGGCACATGGGTTAAATTCAATTATTCTCAGCTTAAATCGGGAAACAATAATTATTTCTGGAAGTTTCCTCTTATACATGAAGATATTACAACTGAATCATCATATTCTGCAAACTTGAACGAAGGATTTAAATCATATTCCAAGGATGATAAGGGATCATATATAAAAGGTGAGAAAGAAATTTGGAATTTACATTCTATAGAATCAAAGAATCATATAGCTATTTTCCATACATCATTAAGATTAGATAACAAAGGAATAGATAATTCAGTGGGGACACGTAGATTAGACAAAATTGAGTATTATGCAAAACACGATTTATTAGAAAACAACGAAGAAGCTATTCCTTTGAAAACTGTACATTTTAAGTATGACTACACATTGTGCGAAGGAATACCAAATTATGTAGGCCCTGGCAGTGAATCAGGTACAGGAAAACTTACACTTAAATCATTGTATTTCACCTATGGAGATTCTCAAAAAGGGCAGTATTCCAAATACCATTTTGAATACGGAGATGGACAGAATATGTATGCCAATCCAAGTTACAATAGAAAATCACAAGACAGATGGGGTTGTTATAAAGCGGAAGCCACTGGGGTTAGTTATGAACCTACTCTAATTGGAGATGATAGTCCTTTGAGCAATAGCGACTTTCCTTACGCGGAACAGGATGAAGACCTAGCCAATCACTATGCAGCAGCATGGAATTTATCACAGATAACTCTACCAAGTGGCGGCAAAATAAAAGTAGAGTACGAGGCTGACGATTATGCATATGTACAAAATAAAAGGGCAGGACAAATGTTCAAATTAGTTGGCTTAGCAAATGATCCTGGAGAAATGGGAAGTGATAGGTTAGGGCTTGACTCTTATAACAATAGGTATTTAGTGGTGGATATAGATGATGAAATAGGATCGGACGAAGAGTTCAAAAATTTGTACCTACAGGATATTCTAGGCAAGAAAAACCATCTCTATTACAGATGTCTGGTGGATCTGAAGGGTGGAAATTATGAATTTGTGCCAGGATATGCAACGGTGTTAGATGCTGGAATATTTACTGATAGTAATGATAATGTGTATGGGTATATTGAGATCAATGGAGTAGACCATGATAGTACAGATAAGCCCGGAGACATTAACCCTATGGCCATAGCTGCATGCAATTTTGCTAGATTACATTTGCCACACTTGGTATGGCCCGAAAGAGATTTGGAATCAGGAACGATTAGCAAGGTGATCACATCTCTCATAGGTCTTTTTGAGAAAGAGCCTTCACGTATTATCAATGGATTAAATAAGAGTTTGCTAATAGAAGGGTATGCCAAGAAGATCAAGTTGGAGAAGTCATTTATAAGGTTGAATAACCCAAATTATGCCAAAAAAGGTGGAGGACATAGGGTAAAAAAAATAGAAATGGTAGATAACTGGTCTGCCATGGGTGGAGGAACAGATATGTCGTACGGTCATCAGTACTTCTATAAAAAAGTGGAGACAAACGCAAATGGAGAATCGAAGGTAGTCAGTAGTGGGGTAGCTTCTTATGAACCCATATTAGGCAATGATGAGAATCCTCATAGATTACCCATAGTAGCGAATGAGGCGAGACTGTTAGCACCGGACAATAATCATTATATAGAAGCACCTCTTGGAGAAAGCTTTTATCCAACTGCCAATGTAGGCTATTCCGATGTGATAGTAACAGCTACAAGGCCAAGTAGTGAAATCACCAGAACGGCTACGGGATTTACAAAATCAAGTTTTTATACAGCCAAGGATTTTCCGGTGAAGACTTTGGTCTCTAAAACATTGCCAAATAGAAATACGACTAGTCCGTTGCAAACTTTTTTGAAATTTAAAGAAATTGAAGAAGCAGCTGCATCGACAGGATATTCAATTATACTCAATGATATGCATGGAAAGCCAAAAGAAACTTGGACCTATGGAGGTATATTTGAGGATAATAATTTAGAAAATTCTCTCTCCATTAAAAACAGAATATCTGGACAAAAATTTATATATCAGACTGATGAAAATGGGAACTTAGACAACAGCGTGGATACGTACCTACCCGGTGATGAGGGGATAGTAGAGAGGATTATAGGAGTAGAATCGGAGATGGTATTGGATTATAGAGAAAACAGGACGGAAGTTGATAGACTGAATTTGGAAGGTAACCTAGATACATGGTTGATACCCATAGTATTTCCAGTGACAATACCCTTACCCAGTGTATGGCCGGATTATGCTTATCGCAAGACCCAATTTAGAGGAGCCGTAGCAACTAAATTGATCAACAAACATGGCTTGTTGGATAGGGTAGAAGTTCATCAAAACGGAAGTATTATCAGTACTAAAAATGAACTGTATGATGCAGAGACAGGAGATGTGTTGTTAACTTCGGTGAATAATGAATTCAAAAATAGTGAGAGTGATACTGATCAGCACTTAATATATAATATGACCTATCCTGCTCATTGGGCATATGATGGCATGGGTCAGGCATCTCATAATTGGGGAGCTGAGATGCATTTGCAAATAGACGATTTAGGGTTTGCTGAAATAGGAACAGAAATAGAAGGGGAAATACAGAATAATGTTGATGAGCAGGATATTTTTCGGGAAGGCGATGAATTATTGATTTCAGGCTTGACAACCTTAAGTGACAACCCATATACCTTTGAAGGGTTCAAGGTTTGGGTATCGGATATAACGTCTCAAGGTATTAAGTTAATTTTTAGTGATGGAAATATTTTGAGTACTTCCTCCGTAGGTCCTTACGAAATACCCAATACAGGTCATGTCAAGGCCAAAATTATTAGATCAGGACGTCGAAATCAGCAGTCATTACCTATAGCTAGCATTATCAGCTTGGATAGGCCTACTGGTTATTTAAATAATTCAAATCAAGAGAGTTTGGATAGGGTATTGGATATTTCATGCCAAGAGTTTAGTGAAGACTGGAAGACTTATTGCAGAGATGGCAGTTATTTGGAAGAGGTTCCTTGCGAATATGAAATGAAAATATTTCACCCAGATACGGATGAAGAAAACTATATAAAAGCATGGCTTAATGAAAATAGTACTATTATCAACTATTCTTATGCTAAGAAAGTTTTTAGGAATTGTGATAATACCATATATCATATAGAAAATGAGGAAATAAGAAGTGGAGAAGTGAAATGGGCAGTATCAATATCTTTTGATGAGGTGGAGTTTGAAGCTCAAGATCAAAAGCTTTATTTAGAATATGTTACCTTATATAACAGTTTTGATAACTCGGAAATGACTGTTCCATTGGCACCTCACGGAATTAACTCTGATTATGAAGCTATTTTGACGTGTTCAAATAATAATTGTGTTGATATATTGAATCAGGATCTTTTCTTAGATCCTGAAATTAATGGAAGTAATATGAATAATCTAAAAATTGCAATTAAAAATGCGATCAATAATTTTCTTATAGAAAACAATTTCAATCCATTAGCATTTGATATTGATACATATTCTTACGGTTATACCAATTCTGACATTGTCAATTTTCAAATTAGATCAACTTGCAAAAATAATCCAACTGGGAATTGGATAGGTATCAAAAAGCAAAACAGTAATATTAAATTCTACAACCCATTATTACCAGATCCTGATTATGACTTTACAAACTTCTGGCAGTTTTATAATCTTCAATTCCCTTACGTTGATTATGCTCCAGAGTCTAATGAAGAAATTTGTGAAAACTTGAGACTTAATCCTTACTTCGAATCCCCAAATGGGTGGATTGTGCTTTCATCCGATTGTGATTACAACATGTTGCTTCTAAATGAGTTATTTGGCGAAGTACAGCAAAGTACAAGCCTTATTAACAATCCAATTCTCTGTTATAACAACATTTCCTTTCCCTGCACTCCAGAAGAATACGTAACCACGAACCCATACCGTCTTGGCACCAAAGGCAATTGGCGACCTTCTAAATCGTGGATACATAATATTGTTCCAAGAGTACAGGCAGATGTAGAATACACCGCTAATGACCCAAGTACTATTCAGAATACGGGTGTCAGAGAAAATGGATATTATTCGGAGTTTCATCATTTTTGGAACAAACCTTCATCAGGAGAAAAATTCTGGACCAGAGATGATACACATTATACTTTGGCGGAGGAAGTTACCCAGTACAATCCTTATGGTGAGGCCATAGAAAGCAGGGATGCCTTGGGTATTTACTCTTCAGCGATATTAGGATATGACAACAAATTAGCTATTGCTGTTGGAAACAATACTGAATATCGAAATTTCTGTTTTGATGGATTTGAAGAATATAACTTTTATCACAATGGGGATCAATGTTATAATTTCTTACACATAGATTTTTTGAATGGTGATACAGATGCTATTTCTAACGAAGAAGCTCATACAGGATTTTCAAGTTTGTTTTTAGATGGTGCCAATGATGATATGAAAGAATACATTGTGTATCCCGATTGTCCTTCTCAAAGTGAAAGTCAGACACAATGCGATATTTGTACTGACAGGTTCAGACCTTATTACGATAGTGAAAAGAGTAAATATATAATTGACTTATGGGTGAAGGGAGAAGGAGCTTATGTCGAAGTTGGGCAATTACCTAGCTCCATTAATCCGAGCACTTTCTTTCCAAAAGGTCCAGTTATAGAAGGATGGCAACGAATCTATGAAGAATTTGAGATACAATCGGATGTACAGGAAATCGCATTCAGATTAAGAACCAACAGTGGTCCTGCTTACTTTGACGATTTTAGGATATATCCCTACGACGCGAATATGAAATCCTTCGTCTATGATCCAACTTCCCTAAAATTAATGGCGGAACTAGATGAAAATAATCATGCTACATTTTATGAATATGATGAGGAGTGGAACCTTATTCGTGTGAAAAAAGAAACTGAGAAAGGAATTTATACCCTCCAGGAAAATAGAAGTAATATTAGAAAAGTAGAAAATTAAAAAAATTATCTGATGACAGTACTGTATAGATTATTTATAGGATGTTTTGTACTATTTCTGAACATCAATACTAATGGACAGGAATGCTTTGAAGACATAGTATCTAAGGCAACCGATAGGATGTTTACTCAAGATAGACTGAATTTAAAAATAGATGTTAAGGCGTACGAAGGTAATTCACAAGTAATACTCGAAGAATCTCAAATAGTGTTACAAAAAAAGGGTAGTTCATTTTATAAGAAAATGTTTGATCAGGAATCCTTTTATTCGACTGGAGAGGGCCTATTGCTTGTGGTTGATCATAGTTTAAAATATTTGAACTTGAGTAGGTTAAATAGTAGTAAAACGGACGTTATGCTTTCCCTTTTGTCTGTTATTAATACTTCTTTCTTGGATATTAAATCCACTTATATAAATGATCATTGGAATTATACATTGAGTATAGGCGATAAACTAGTTGCAGAATATAAGATTGACAAAGAATATAGGATCAAGAGTACGATCCAATATATTGACAATGATTCAAATGTCAAGGATGATAAGATGAGAGTTGAAATGTTATTTACCTATCTTAAGGAAGAGCCTAATTTTTCTAAAAATGAATTTATCAGATGGAGCAATAGCAAGTGGGAAGCAAAACAAAAGTATAAAGAATATAGATGGTTGGACAGAACATTAACAAGATGATACTGATTAAATAAAAACTAGAAGAAACTATCATATAAGTCAAATAGAGGTAAAAACCACAACCGATAATTATACCACATGAAAAAGATCCACATGAAAAAGATACAAACATTATTTAAAGTTATTTCCTCCTTTTTTGTTGTCATAACATCTCTGTCTTCTCAAGTGTATTTGAGTTCGGATCTTTTACAAGGAGATGACATAATATTGGGAGCCACTATCGAATATCTGGATTCAGCTTGTGATAACCCACCTAATTTACAGTGTCTTTCTACGGTACAGTTTTGCAACTATAGAACTTTTGTACAATTATCGGTAGATCCTCTTGATCCTAATGATCTTGGAAGTTTCCCTCCGACCACCACTTATAATATTGAAGTAACCTTTCAGGCGTTTGATGTTGACGGTAATAATATTTTGAATATTAGTAATGGAATAGATCATAAGATAGAAGCTGAAATAAGTTCATTGGGAGGAGAGTATGAAGATGTTCAGATCAAGTTTTTTGAAGATCAAGCCAAATACTTGAAAATAGAAATTATGAATGTCGAGATAGAAGATGCTTTAGGTAATGCTATAAGTGAAGATCCACCTATCTCAGCAGCTTTAAGACTTGGAGGAGAAACGGATTCATACATACAACTGGCAAATATAAACCCCAACCCAGTTAGTATTAATGAACAAGTGAATTCTAATGAAATAGAGTTTTCTTTTAATGAAGTGTCGGGAGCTATTTCCTATGATCTCGAATGGACATGGGTTGACAACGAAGCAAATATAGATTTATCTAGTCTTGATGTAGATCATTTGTTTAAATATAATTCTTCAAGAGTAAATATTAAGAGCAATGTATATGAAATAGCAAATATTTATCGCGGAGGGCATATCTTGGCAAGATACAGAGCATTAGGTTTTCGAAATGCCGATGCCATGACCCCGGACTGTGAAAGTATACATAGTACGAACTGGAGCCTTGTAGATCAGAGTAATGGTAACCAAATTATATCCTGGCATCAGGATCAGCTAAATTGGCAACATAGTAGATCATATGCCGAAGAAGGAAAATCAAAAGATGTAATCAATTATTTTGATGGTTCCCTTAGATCAAGACAAACAGTGAGCAAACTAGAATCCGAAGATCACACCATAGCTACCGAAACTGTATATGATCACGTTGGTAGACCTGCTATTCAGATACTGCCTAGCCCAGTGATTAATGAGAATAATGATGGGTATATTGAAAAAGTAGATTATATCTCCAATCTTCATAATGGATACAATTATTCAAACTTTGAAAACACAAATGATTGTGACCTTACTCCTCAAGCATTGGGAACGGATTTTGGAGCATCCAGATATTATTCAAACGAAAATAATGTCCGGTTAACAGATGATGAGGGCCTTCCTACAGAACAATCTTTTGTTCCAATAGCAGAAGGTTATCCATTTTCTCATACTGTATATACACAGGATGGAACTGGTAGGGTTAGATATCAGGGTGGAGTAGGAAAAGAACACCAGATAGGAACTGATCATGAGACCAAATATTATTACGGTATTCCTGCTCAGGAGGAGATAGATCGCTTATTTGGAAATGAAGTGGGATATGCCAAGTATTATAAAAAGAACCTTGTTGTGGATCCTAATGGACAGGTATCAGTAAGTTATTTAGATAACAAAAATAGAGTGATAGCCACTGCTTTGGCAGGTGAAGAACCGAAGTTGATTAATGGAGAATCTACAGTAGATGCCTTATCTACTATGCCCGAAACTCCTGAGAGCATAAACCAAAATATTTCAGATAACAATCATGAAACGGATGAAGGACCCGGAGAACTCAGTTATTCCATAGACTACCAATGGCCTAATTCTGAAGAAGGCAATGAATTGACGATAAATTATAGTTTTGACAAGTTAGATTTTTCGGATGAATGTATACCTGAGGACATATGTTTTGATTGTGAGTATAAGGTAGAAATAAATATATATGATGACTGTGGAGTACCTTTACACTCCGAATCCCATAATACCGGAAATCTTACAGAAGATATGGAATTAGATATTTGTAATAATTCGATTCCTTTTACAATAGAAAGTATAATAAACCAGCTACCTGTTCAAAATTACACGATCAATAAGAATCTTCAACTGGATGAAAGTTATATGGATGCTTACGAGGAGCTCTATGTCAAAAACTATCTATGTGAAGAAACAGAAATAGACATATTCCAAACCCTTCTTAGCGAAGCAGATTTGAGTGGTTGTGTAGATGCAGTATGTCTGGCAAATGTAGAACCTCTAATATCTCAATATATTTTAGAGCATCCGGATTTGACGTTGGAGGAACTGAAAGATTATGTACTAATGCAGCTAGAGGAATGTGAGACCAATACCGTTGCTGATATTAATTATTGCGATGAACTTTATAGAGGGATGTTAAACGATGTATCTCCCGGAGGTATGTATGGTACCATTTTATATAGTGATGATGAAGTAACACCTGTCAATCCTATATCTGCTAGTGAAAGTTGTATTTCCCTGTCTGTATTTTATGAGAATGTCGAAGGTATGGATTATGAGGGGATAGGAAGTTATAAGGATTTAGACGGAAGCATTACAGTAAATATCAACGGTGTGGATAAAGCACTCAATTCATTGGAGTTGACAGAAATTGTAAATAATTGGGATGATAGTTGGGCAATGTATTTAATCGAATTACATCCGGAACATGATGTTTATCAATGGTGTAGTTCAGTACAAGTCACAGAGTGGATGAATTTTGAGGCCTTATTTTTGCAAGTAGAAACCTTCGAAGAGGCCAACTCCCTAGGTTATTTGAATCCACTAGGTCTAACAGTGCCTACTGAATATAGTTTTATATCAAGCAATACTCCTGTTCCTCTGGATTTAGAGCCGGGAGTTAACTATGTGGTGGCTACAACAGCGAACGGAGAAGTTGATATTTACGATTTAGCATATCTAACCGCGGTTTCCAATTTAGTGGAAATAAACGATCTAAATGATGTTAGTTCAATGTCAGATATTATTGCTCTGGATCTTGCCTGTGATCACCAAAAGTTTTGGGAAGCATTTAAAACACTTTACGTTCAATTGATTAGAAATCCGTTTATCCGAAACGACTTAGATGATTGTTTAACTTCGAATGATTGTATAGATGAGAATTCCAGCGACGCCCTAGCACTCATTAATGTGATTCTTAATAATCAGGAGTCAGGCGTTTGTCCGGATATTAATCAAGCCTTTATTAGATTCCCTTTTCTGTACCAAATAACGGATGATGAAAATAGTTCACCGGATTTTGGTTTTCCTGACCTTACCGAAAATGATATGTATGACGAAACCGCTGCCGAGGATGAATTGTCAAACCTTTGTTCTTCTACTTGCGAATCGTATAAAGAGGAATGGAGAGAGCAGTTATCAGAATGTGTTGATAATCCCATACCTGCTGTTGACATGGAGGATATACTCAATCTATTCATCAGCATTTGTACAGAAGGTTGTGATTCAGATCATATCATTGGCTCGTCTACATTACCGGGAGGAGTTACGGTAGAGGGTTCAGTAGGAGGAATATCATATACGGTATCTGGTTTTGAAGACTTACTCAATCAGTATATGGACAATCAATCAACAGAAATTACTGCTGGATGCAATGCTCTGTTGATCTCATCACCTCCCCCATATGATGTGGATATCTTTGCAGGTGAAATGCCATTTATAGATGATTGCGTCTGTGAGAAATACAATACGGCATGGGAATTAGAATTTGTAAATTCTCAGAATTATGACGAAAATTCAGACGACTTACTTGGCGACTTTGTTCTATTTCTTAAGGACACCTATGGTATTGACTATGAGAGAGAAGTTATTTCGGATATCGATTGTGTTTGTCGAACATTGGGACAGGATAATGAATACCTCAGGGATAAACCAATGAGTATGTACCCTATCCCTGAGCCATTTACATGCTCTGTTTGTATAGAGTGCGATCAAATGGCCGCAGTGATAGAGGAATTTTACTCTTCTCAATATGGGATGTTAATATCGTCTCATACCACACCCAAGGAACTGATAGAGGATGCACACTTTAGAGAAATTTTTACAAATTGGACAAATCAATACTTGAATTTCAATCTTACATTTATTGAATACTTTGATTTTGCTACTTTCTGTGGTACTACTCTTTTAAGCGAGACCGAAGAATATACAGAATTAGATTGGACATTCTCAAATAATCCGGATAATCCACCTTGTAACGGTACTCTTGATCTCACCAATAGCCCTGATATTCAGCTTAGGGGATCAAACTGTACAGATGAAAGTGGAACCACACTTACCACATACTGTATTACAGTGGATCAGGATATATCATTATCCTTCAATTGGTCGGCAACGATGAATGAAAGCAGTGGAATATTTACTAATGATGAGGCGGGATATATACTCAATGGTACTGAAACATATTTGGCACAGGGTAATATCAGCTCAGCCAATGGATCAGAACAGATTAACCTCAAGTCTGGAGACGAATTTTGTTTTTCAGTGAGGTCAAATAATAAAGGTAAATATGTAATCTTTGATATCACAGGAATTGTTTTCTTTCCCAATACCAATTGTCTTGAGGTGTTGGGAGAATGGAGTTTTACGAATGAAGGAGGGGGAGGTACCGATGGTATAGTCACATTATTGCCTAATCCTGATAATATGGTCATCACCGGAAGTGATAACGGCATAAAAGATGAAACTACGTACGCCAAGTATTGCATCACGGCGGTGGACGACCTTGTGGTGTCATTTGATTGGTCCTCGGCCATGATAGATACTGTTACAGGAATATTTACTAATGATGAGGCCGGCTATTCCATAGATGGTGTAGAGACAGAACTGGCAGTAGGTAGTATATCTATAGACTCTGGAAATGAAGAGATCAATATATCCAAGGACGAGGAATTTTGCTTTTTCGTTAAGTCCAATAACACAGCAGCTAGAAACAAATTCACTATCTCCGCTTTTGATGTAAAGTATGATGGTGATGAGACGAATACATCATTATGTGATTCGCCTCCACTGGAATGGATGCTGCCAAAATTGGCTAATCCATGTGCTAAACAGACAGAAGAACCCGGTGAAATGGTAGCCTTCTTAAACAAATCCCTGGAAAACTATCTGTCCAACCCACAAGCCGCAGCCTTCCCTGGAACAGAAGTGTCTGCATGGTCAGAGTTTACCACATCGATTAATTTCTGGCAGAATACTCCCGGAGGATCAGTAACACTACAACAAGAAATTACAGATTGTGATCTGGACGGTAGCAATGATGACTTTATCTTTCGATTTGTCAATTCCTGTAATCAAGAATTACTCTGTGAGATCTGCATGTTGGATTTTGATATAACTGAAGTTGAGAAATTTACAGATATAAGTGCTGCGTTAGATTTCACCTTTCCTGAAGATTATGCTTTGAAAGTGGATTATATCAACAATGAATATTACCTAGAAGTCAGTACCAGAGCCAGCAGTACATGTTATAGTTTTATACCTTGTGAGAAAAGACTTCTGTGTAATAGGCCTCTGAATTTGGAGATAAATTTAGAAGAGGATGATTGTGTAGAGGCTACATTGGATTTAATAGAGTATGAGAGCGAAGAAATCTATAAGACCATTATAGAAAATGCACGAGATAGATTTAAAATAGGCTATACCATGCAGTGTATGAACAAAAGTAGTCTCAATGAGGACATGAATTTGACATTCGACTCTCGAGAGTATCATCATACATTGTATTATTATGATCAGTCGGGTAGTTTGGTAAGGACTATACCACCCAAAGGGGTAGTGTTTTTAACAGAGAGCGAGTTAGATGCTGTGGAAGCTCACCGTATGGACCCGTCTCAGCATCCTGCGGTGGAAGCAAATCACACCATGCCTACCAATTATCTCTACAATAGCATGGGCAGTATCAGTCGGCAAAATAGCCCGGATGCTGATATTATTGATTACTGGTATGATGAGTTGGGTAGACCTATTCTATCTCAGGATGGACGACAAAGAGAGTTAACAGTAGCGAGTAATAATCAATATTTCTATGGTAGTATCACATGCTATGATGAGTTGGGTAGGGTTATGCTGACGGCAGAGCTTAAGGGACCGTTTGGGTCATATGCCCCTTATTTTTATGAAAATGGTAATGTTAATAATAAATATACAAGTTTACCGTATCAAAATTTCTTAGGTAGCCTATCTCAGGTACATGACTTGTCTGACGTAGTATTTACTGTCTATGACGATGATTATGAATATACAGTAAGTGGAAACAACGATCCGTACAGCATCAATGAAGAAGTGGGCTTTGATGACCGGCGATATTTGCGAAAGCGTATATCCAGTACTTTTTTTGTAAAAAGTGGATACAATTATTTCCATTTCAATAACGACCAGTTTGATGAAGTACTTTGGTACGACCATGCTACACATTATGACTACGATATTCATGGCAATGTAAAGACCATCATTCAGGATTTTAAAGCCCTCAAGGATACAGAGCATTCCGTTTTTAGAACCGACTATGACTATGACCTGATCAGTGGCAATGTCAATATGGTAAGCTACCAACATGATGAAACCGATCAGTTTTATCACAAATATGAATACGATGCTGACAATAGATTGGTCAATGTCAAAACCAGTAGAGACAAGATCATATGGGACAATGATGCCAGTTATAATTATTATGATCATGGTCCCTTGGCTAGAACAGAGCTGGGACAATACAAGGTACAGGGTATGGACTATATATACACCATTCATGGATGGATAAAAGCGGTCAATAGTGCTAATCTGCATCCCGAGCGTGATCCGGGCAGAGATGGCATCGAACTGAGCAATGGTTACCAATCCTTTGTGGCCAATGATGCTTTTGCCTACTCATTGGATTATTATAATTCTGGCTCAACATTTGACTACAAGCCGGTCAATGAAGGTGCTGAGATAGCCGCCAATATCCAACCGGGCAATACACCCTCTAACCCTAACGCCCTATACAATGGCAATATAAGTAGAATGATGACGGGTCTTCGTGATGAAAACAATTTTAGATTATCACTTAATCCAAATGCGTATAGGTATGATCAACTACATAGAATAACTGAGAGTAATAGATACAATGATAATGCCTTAGTTAATGATGCTAGTGCATTTGAATGGGTTAATCAGGCGATACCTGATGATAATAGATATAAATCGATGTATCAATATGACGGCAATGGCAATATATTGAATATGACTCGAAATGGAGAGAATGGCACTGCCATCGATGAGCTAAGTTATAGCTATCCTGACAATCAAAATTTACTATTGAGCATAGATGATGCACAAGGGGTAGCAGCTACTACAGATATAGGAGATAGAGATTTTGGACTTGAATCATACGATGCTTCTGGCAATCTCATCAAAGATGACGATGAAGGCATCGAATCGATAGAGTGGAATCACTATGGCAAAATAAAGAGCATCAACAAGACAGGAGGCGAAGTGATCAGCTACTGCTATGATGCCATGGGTAATCGTATCAGTAAGACACACATCAACCCACTAGGTGAAGAAGGTGACAAAACCACCTATTATGTACGTGATGCATCAGGTAATGTCATGGCTACTTACGAAAGCACACCCGATCAGAATGGAGATATCGAAACACTGGGAGCTACAGAGTTTCACATATATGGCTCCTCAAGAGTAGGTTTGATAGATTTGTCATCACCACTAGATTTGCTTATTAATTATCCACTGACAAGTATCGAGAGTCGTTATGCTGGTGTACGTAGGTATGAGCTCACCAATCATCTCGGCAATGTACTCTCGGTAGTGACGGACAACAAAATACCTCTACCTACAGGTATCAATGGAGATAATGCTGTATCTTCGTATCGACCAGAAGTGGTCAGGTACAGTGAGTACTATCCATTTGGCTGGACTATGCCGGGCAGAAGTGGGGGAGGAGATTACCGCTATGGCTTCAACGGTAAGGAGAGTGATCCAGAGGTAAAGGGCAGTGGTGTACAGTATGATTATGGGTTTAGGATCTATGACAGTAGAATGGCGAGGTTTATGAGCGTGGATCCGTTGGCTGATGATTATCCAAGTTGGTCTTCATATGTCTTTGCAATGAATAGAGTTATAAATGGAATTGATTTGGATGGGGCTGAATGGAAGGACTCCTATGGAAATTGGACTGATGAATACAATGGTCGTTATGTTGAATTAGAAAATGGGAATTGGTTATACTCTAGACAAGTTGAATCTGGGAAACATCAGTATTGGGAACACGATGGGGAAAGATGGATTGATCAAGGTACTGGCGGTGGACACTTATTGCATACCAAATCAGGTTACATTGCTGTAACTTCAAGCCAACTTTTTGATATTGCAAGAATGAATGAAGGATTAGCAAAAAATATTTTACAAGAAAAATATGGTACGGACTTAGCTAAGAGTTTTTTTATTTCTGAAATACATAGGGGTCAGGGAAAGGTAGCAGAAGTACTTGCATTAGGCGGAGTAACTTTACTTACTGGAGGTTTAGCAATTGAAACGGCCCCGTTATGGTTACCTGCCGTAGGAAAATTCTTCACCATAAAAGCAAGTTTTGCAAGATTTGCCGCTGATGGGATTGTGCAAGGAGGAATTTCATTTGTCAAAGGTGAAAGCATAGTTGATAATTATAACTTTGCTTCTGGAGTATCTAGTTTTTTCTTAGCTAATCCCTTTGCTTCCGCAGGGATTGGTGGTACTTTCAACTTGTCGTTTAATAATACATCATTTGATTTAGAAAGAGGTTTGATTTCCAGTGTAATTGGCGGAAGTATGGGAAAAGTTTTTGAAAAAACATGGACCCCATTCTCGAATACTATACCTCGTTTATCATGGAAAGGTGGATTTGGTGAGACTTTAAGTATAGCAAACCCTGTATCAACAGGAGTAGGCTTAGGACTTAACTCTTTTAGTAAGCTTAATTCAACGTTAGGAACGGATCTATTATTAGACAAAACTGGTAATGAAGAAAGATAGAAATCAACTTGCAATACTATTCGGAATATTATTATTTATGATTTGGGTCATTGGATATGTTAATCATAAAAGAAAACTCGGACTATTAACGGAAATATACGAAGTCACTTATGGTAGAATTGACCAGTTAGGTTTTAACGGAGGTAGTTCTGTAGTATGGCCATCTTATGAGTATACCGTGAATAATAAAACATACAAAGGCACTTATTCTTTTGATTTATATTGTAGAACGTATAGTAGAACGCAATTAAGTGATATTTTAGGAAAGCAAATACAAGTGGTTTATAATCCTAACGATCCTTCTGTTAGTCAAATTCTTTTGCGAAAGGCTGATTATATTAGGTATAATCAAGATTATTCTAAAGAAGTTAATGATTTATTAGGAAAATACTTCGATTGCAACTAGTTCGGCGTAGTTTGTTTTAGTATGAAAAGGACGATTGTTGAGGAAAGGCTGAGCCTAGGTCTAAAACACAAACAACGTACTTATACTAATCCACAACTTTCAAAAAGTACCCTACACCTCTTAATGTCTTCAGTTCGATATTCTTATCCTGTTGTAGATAGATGCGAATCTTACGCATATAGACGTCTAGATTTCGAGAGTTATAGTACGAGTCATCACCCCATATTTTCATTAGTATATTCTTACGATCAATGACGGTGTTTTTATTGGTGATGAGCATTTTAAGTAGTTCGTTTTCTCTATAAGTTAGATCAGTAATGCTGTCCTCATATTTTAGCTGAAATTTGTCAGGAACAAATAAATATTTACCACAATTTAGCTGCGTTTGAGTTTCATTTTTTACAGATGATTTTTTTAATTGGAATAGGTTTTCTATACGTACGATCAGCTCTTCCATACTAAATGGCTTTCTGATATAATCATTTCCTCCCGACTTAAAACCCTGAAGAACATCTTCACTTTGTACCTTGGCAGTGAGATATATTATTGGAATATCACTATTAAGAGATACTATCTTTTTCCCCACTTCAAATCCATCTATCATAGGCACCATGACGTCTAGTACGCAGATATCAGGCTCAAATATTTTGAAGTATTTGAGGGCCTCCTCACCATTTGTAACAAGCTTTACATCATATCCTCTACTACTAAGGCTCTCTTTAACTATTCTGCCGAGATAATGCTCATCCTCGAGGTACAATATTTTTTTATCACTCATAATATAGTAGCCTTGGGTAGTGATATGATAAATGTGGTCCCTTTAGGTATATTATCCTGCACTTTGATGGTTCCCTGGTGCCCTTCTATCACTTCTTTGACATAGCTGAGACCCAAGCCATGCCCCTTGGTGTTGTGCACATTACCTTCAGGGATACGAAAGAATTTATCAAATATCCTGTGTTGGTATGTTTTGGGTATGCCCATGCCCTGATCAGAAATACTTAGATCTATAGTATCATTGTTTTCAAATATTATAATATCTATATGCGGATATTCAGGAGAGTATTTGATGGCATTTTCGATCAGGTTATGAATGACATTGGTGATATGTGGCTTATCCACATGTACACTGAAATCGTTGCCTTCCTTTTTTATATTTAGCGTCACCTTTTGGTTTTGTAACTGTA
This sequence comes from Saprospiraceae bacterium, assembly GCA_965230495.1. Classification (GTDB taxonomy): domain Bacteria; phylum Bacteroidota; class Bacteroidia; order Chitinophagales; family Saprospiraceae; genus JACJYM01. The sequence continues at coordinate 3,694,553 of OZ246004.1, forward strand.
CACTCAATGTTTTTGCGATCGCCTCTATCTCATAGTCAAGTCGGAGTGTTTGTTTACTAAAACTAAATACACCCTGTTCATAGAGACTGATATTGAGGGTTTTATCAACCAGTAGGCTTAGGCGGTCAATTTCGGTTTTAGAGATATCTATATACTCTTTTCTCAGTTGGGGATCATTCTTAGCGTCAAAATTACGTAATGCTTCTAATGCCACAGAAATAGTACTGACAGGTGTTTTGAGTTCGTGAGTCATATTGGACATAAAGTCGTTTCTGATTTCTATCAGTCTTTGCTGTTCTTTAAAATTTTTGATAATCAGATAAAATGCCGACCAAACACATATAAGTAAGAATAGAGAAAATAGTATTTGAGGTATGATTCTTTTCAATATTTTAAGAGGATCAATTTCCTGATTGGAAACGATAAATGAAGGTTGATTATCTTCATCAAATATTTGTATGATATCAAAACTCTTGGTTTTAAGAGAGTTAAAATTAGAATCACTAGAGGTGCTTTCGATGCTTATTTTTCTATGAGAATGAACTTTTTTCGTTCGCAGTTCGAAACAACTATCCTTGTTCATGATAGCATCATCGAAAGCTTTATTCCATTTTTTAGAACTTGGCAAGTTGGGATGACTCTCTAGCTCCTGCTTTAATGCTGTTAGGTTGGTGTCTAAGGGAATAGTGTCAGTAATATATTCAAGAGAGTAACTTACGGTGACATTGGTAGTGTCTTTGACCCATTTCAGTTTACTTAGATGGTCTTCCTGAGGTTGTATGCTGGATAGGGTGTCAATATTGCTAAATATCTGAACAAAGATTTCATCTCGCTCTTCAAGAATAATGGCCTCCTTTTCCTTTTTATATTCTGTATGAAGAAAATAAAATAGAAAACACGGCAGCACAACTATACTTGCCAGCATAGGAATTATAAAGCTTTTAAATCTTTTGCTATCTGCCATATTCCAAAATTAAGTATAAGAATATTACCGAGATAATCTATTAACCTTAATTAACCTTATATGCACATTCATTAACGCTCAGGGAGTATACTATCCATAATTTTGGATTGTAAATAAATTGATAATCAAATAAAACTATTAGAAATGAGATACATAATTCTTTTTGCTTTCCAAGCACTATTTATTCAAACTACTATCGCTCAGACCGAGGGTATGATTAACTATACAGAGACGATAAAGCTAGATATACAATTTGAAGGAATGGATGAATCCATGAAGTCAATGATCCCACAGTCTCAGAGCTTTGATAAAGAACTATTATTTACTAGAAATGAATCCGTATATCAAAACAAAAAAGGTGAAGAAGCTGAAGATATCAATCTTTCCTCTGATGATGGATCATTTCAAATAAAGATTATTACAGATGACACAGAAGATATTTTGTATAAAAACTTAAAAGAAAAAAAGGTAGTTCATCAAAAAGGAATGATGGGTAAATCATTTGTAGTAGACAGGCCATTAGAAAAATCTAAATGGAAAATGACCGGCGAAAAAATCAAATATCTTGACTATGAATGCCAAAAAGCGGTGATAGAAGAAGATGATAATTTCATAGTAGCCTGGTTTACTCCTCAGATACCTGTTCAGATAGGCCCTGGTTCGTATCATGGTTTGCCGGGGGCTATACTCATGATATCCATTAACGATGGAGAGACAGAAATAAAAGCAACCAAAGTTGATATTAAAACACTAGATGACAAGGCTATAAAAATTCCAGATGACGGTAAGAAGGTAACAGAGGAAGAATATCAAAGAATTCAGGAAGAAAAGGAAAGAGAGATAAGAGAAAGATATGGAGAAGGGTCGGTTAGAAAAGTAAAACACTAATATTTAACTCATTTAAATCCTTTAAAAATGAAAAGGTTGTTTTTCTTCTCTTTACTCATGACGTCGATGAATATTGTAAACGCCCAATATGAGATCATTGGTAAGATAACAGATCATCAGGACACACCATTACTTGGGGCGACGGTCGTTTTACTGGATGGTATTGATAGCACTATGGTATCATTTGGCCTTACGGATGATATGGGGAGATATCGGTTAGAAGACGTTGATTCTTCTAACTATATAATTCAGGTGAGTTACGTTTCATATTCCAATTATAGCGAAATACTGGATGTAGATTGGAGTCGGCAGAAGATAGAGTTAGAACCTATTATCTTGCAAGAGTCTACGGAAATCCTTCAGGAAGTAACTATCAAAGCAGAACATATTCCTATGGGAATCAAGGGCGATACTATTAGTTACAATGCGTCTGCTTTTAAAACGAGGCCTAATGCTACCGTTGAAGATTTGCTTAAGAAACTCCCGGGTATTGAGGTAGAGCGAAACGGAAATATCAAGGCTCAAGGAGAGGATGTGGAAAATGTACTGGTAGATGGAAAAGAGTTTTTTGGGGGTGATCCAAAGATGGCAACCAAGAATCTGGAAGCAGAAGCGGTGGATAAAGTAGAAGTGTATGATAAAAAGTCGGAGATTGCTGAATTCACAGGAATTGATGATGGACAGGAAGAAAAGACTATCAACCTCAAATTAAAGGAAGATCATAAAAATGGGGGATTTGGCACAGTGTCAGTAGACGGTGGTACAGAGGACAGGTATAAATCCAAATTGAACTATTTTCGGTTTTCTCCGGCACTTCAAGCTTCTTTAGTTATGGCATCCAATAATGTCAATAAGGAGACTTTTACTGTCAATGACCAGATAGATTTTATGGGTGGCATTGCCAATGCCATGGCAAGTGGAACACTTAATTTATCCAATTACCAAGGGCTGGGAGATGGATTAAACACGTCTACTTCTACAGGAATAAATTTGAACTATGATTTTTCACCCAAGCTGATGTTGAGATCTAATTATATCTACAATGCGATAGATAATGATCTTGATCAGCAAAGTTTGTCCAATAACTTTACCGATGAAATATCATACAATAATTTAGATACTCTTGCATCCGATACTGAGGAAAGAAAGCATCAGATTAACACAAGATTGATTTATAAGTTGAATCCTCTTTTTGAGGTCATATTCAAAAATAACTATCACTGGAATGATCGAAATAGGGATCGGAATGAGGTACAGTATTATTATACTAACAATGTTTTTGAGGGATTGGCAAATTCTAATTTGACATCAACTCAGGATAAGGGGAATTTTGATTCCAATACTTTAATAAAAAAGAAATTTAAAAAGCCCGGACGCAATTGGATTAACTCTATCACTTATAAATACGAGGACGATAATATTTCTGATGGAATTATCAATAATAATATGATCGGAGGGAATATGTTTTCCATTGATCAGGAACAGCAGTATAGAAATGAAGTAAACCAGTTTGATATTAGTTCTAAATACACTGAACCACTTTCTAAGATATATTTCTTAGGATTTAACTATCAGTATGGTCGTAGTAAAGAAAACCCTTATAGGGCTTATTATGACATTATATCGAATAGTCGTATTCTCAATACAGATCTCACTGCTAATTACGAAAAACTGTACGAATTTCAGGTAGCAGGATTGGATTTAAGAAGAAATACGAAAAAACTAAAAATGAATGCCGGTATTAAATATCAAAAGACAACGCTAGAAGGAAATATTAACAATGGGGCGGAAAGAATCTACAATGATTTCGAAAATCTCTTGCCTTCATTTAGTATTGATTATGACATGAGAGGAGGTAAGAGTATGAGGATGGATTATTTTACCAGCATTCAATCTCCACGGCTAGAAGAATTGTTGCCTCTCCCTGATAATACTTTCGGAAATCTCAATTATATCGGAAGTCCAAATTTAGTACCCGAATACAACCACAAAATGGGATTAAGTTATCATTACTTCGATAATTTTAGCTTTACCAACTTTTGGCTTAATCTTGATTTCAATTATTCGAAAAACAGAATAGTGGAAAAAAGAAATATAGACGATAACCTTTTCCAAACTATTCAACCGGTAAACTCAGATAATTACTGGGACGTAAGTACTTATTTTAACTTTGGAAGACCGTTTAGACCTTTAAAGATCGACTATAAATTAAGGACGAGAATGAGGTATGCCAATTATGATAGTTTTATCAATGATGTAGAGAGTGGGGTAGCGGAAAACACCGCCAATGTTAAGTTGAGTATTAATAACAGAAAAACGGACAAAGTATATCTGGAAACAGGACTTTCTTTGGATATCAATATGAGAAAATATGACTTGAACAGTGAGTTTGATCAAACCTTCTTTAACACCGATTATTATATTGATTTTGAATGGTATCTTCCTAAAGGGTGGACTGTTACGAGTGATTTTAACTTTAGAAAGTATTCCGACGAAAGTTTTGCAGATTCTCCTTCTTACAAGCTATGGCATGCAACATTAAGCAAGTTATTATGGAATGATAAATTAGAGGTGAGATTATCTGCCTATGATATTCTAAATGAGAATATTGGATTTAGAAGATATGGAACAATTAATTCTTTACGACAGTACAGTTTTAATAATTTGGGACAATACTTTAGTCTTGGAGTATCTTATAAAATAGGAAAAGGAAAATCTAAGGGAGGAATACGAGTGGAGATTGACGAGTAAAAAAAGTGTGATTTAAATTTAGAAGAGAGTAAGGATCAATACATTGTATCGATCCTTGCTTTTTTTTATTACTTTACTTTAATAGAGCAGCCTATGGCTTTGGTAAAACTAGGATTAGGAGCCTCTCCTTTTTTTAAGGCTTCTATTGCATCCTCGAGGTAGGTTTGTGTAACGGCTTTTTCATCTCTGGGGCTATCGTCAATTGCTCCAATATATTTGACTTCCATTTCCTTATTTAGTAGAAAAACATGAGGAGTTCTGGTGGCTCCAAATTTTGGAAACACCTTCTGATTTTCGTCAAATAAATAGACGAAAGGAAATCCTTTTTCTTTTGCTCTTTCCTGCATTAACTCGAAACTATCATCAGGTTGTACTTCAGGATCATTGGGATTTATCGCTATTACAGGATATCCCATATCTGCATATTTTTGATGTATTTCAATAATTCTATCTTCATACATTATAGCATATGGACAGTGATTACAGGTGAATATGACGATAAATCCTTCGGCATCTTTAAAGTCTTCCATAGATATCATAGAACCATCCACATTCTTAAGTTTGAAATCAGAAGCCTTGTCACCTACATTATAGCCTGACTGAGCAGTTACTATCAAGCAGGTTAAACTAAAGAATAAGAGCAAAATGTTTTTCATAGTTATGTGTTTACTTTTTATATTAATCGAAAATAAAATCAGTTAGTTCTTCGGAGGTGTTAAATGTTCCTTCATGAAATTTCACTTGGTCCTTATAAATGACCAAAGTGATGGGGATGGCACCAGACCACTCTTTATGCACACGATCTATCCAGGTCTGTTCTTTAGGATCTGCCAGCAGTACTACTTTATGATTAGATAAATGCTTTTTAACAAATGGCACTAACTTTTTATCGTAGTCTTTTAGAAAATCAAGACTTACAAAAGTAAAGGAAGCCTGTTCTTTATACTTGCTAGATACTTCTTCGAAAAAAGGAAGTTCCTGAACACAAGGCTTACACCAGATGGCCCAAAAGTTAATAACATGAGGAACTTCTTTCTTAGGGATAATAATCTCTCTTTCATAATCATCATACCTATCATAGATTGGTATCGTCTGAGAGTTTAATGAAGAACCTAAGAAAAATGTCAGAAAAATTAGAATCAATCGATGCATACACATATAACTGATTGTTGTTCTAATTTGTTTACTCATCAATCCTAACCATGGTTAAAATAGTAGCGATAGCGACAGTTTCGTTTGTCTCATCATAGACATCCACTAAAAATTTAACAATTCCCTTAGCAACATCTTCGTCAGGTCTTTTTTCTTGTTTTATTTTCTCCTTCACAGTTAATCTGACCCCGATAGTCATACCTGCATAAACAGGTTTAGTAAACCTACATTCCTCCAAACCATAATTCAGTAGTACCGGACCTTTACCTGGGTCAACAAATAGTCCTGCCGCTGCACTCAAAATAAAATACCCATGAGCCACTCTTTTTTCAAAAATGGTTCCATCCAGACTGGTTTCATCTGTATGAGCGTAAAAGTGATCCCAGCTTACATTAGCAAAATTTATTATGTCAGCTTCTGTAATGGTTCTTTTGTGCGTGATGACTGTTTCACCCACATTCAGTTCATGGAAACTCTTTCTGAATACATGTTTACCTGGATCCTTATATTCTCCACCCACTTGATATTGTTGAGTAACTTCTGTTAAGGTGGTAGGTGATCCTTGAATGGCACATCTTTGCATATAGTGTTTTACGCCCCTCATACCACCCATTTCTTCTCCACCTCCAGCACGACCTGGACCACCATGGACAAGTAGTGGCATCGGACTTCCGTGACCTGTACTTTCTTTAGCACATTCTTTGTTAAGAATCAATATTCTCCCATGATGACTGGCTGCACCCAGTACATATTGACGAGCTAGATTATTGTCAGCTGTAACAATGGAGCTAACAAGAGAACCCTTACCCATGTTGGCTAACTCAATGGCTTGATCTACATCTTTGTAAGGCATAAGAGTAGCTACAGGACCGAAAGCTTCGATATCGTGAACGACTGTATCGATAAGAGGTTTCATATTTTTCAATAGAAGCGGAGACATAAAGGCTCCTCCATTTCTATCACCTCCAAGAATTTCGAAGTCATCTAAGTTTCCATATGCCAATTCACTGGAATCCAAAAGTAACTCTACTTTTTCTCTTACTTCTTTTTGTTGAGCCTTTCCAGCCAAAGCTCCCATTCTTACACCTTCAACCCTAGGATCTCCGATTACTGTCTTCGATAATGCTTGACCCAGAGCAATCTGTACATCCTCAATGAGTTGTTCAGGAACAAATATTCTTCTAACTGCGGTACACTTTTGACCACACTTGGTAGTCATTTCTTTTCTCACTTCTTTGATAAATATGCTAAATTCCTCCATGTCAGGAGTTACATCTTCACCAAGTATTATTGCGTTAAGAGAGTCAGCCTCCATATTAAAAGGTACTGATTCGTTGATGATTCTTTCATTAGACTTAAGGTATCTGCCGGTGTCAGCTGATCCCGTAAAAGTGACGACATCTTGAGATTCAACATGGTCTATAAGGGTTCTGGCACTTCCACAAATTAATTGTAAAGCTCCTTCAGGTAATATACCCGAAGCAATAATATCTTTAACCATATGTTCGGTTAAAAAAGAGGTCAAGGTAGCAGGCTTCACCACAGCGGCCACTCCGGATAACCAATTTACCGCACATTTTTCTAACATTCCCCAAATAGGAAAATTAAAGGCATTGATATGTATTGCCACACCCTTTTTCGGTACCATAATATGATGTCCTATAAAGGAACCGCCCTTGCTAAGCGGTGCTATTTCCCCATCCACGTAGTATGGTTGATCCGGAAATTTTCTTCGAAGACTGGCGTTTGCAAATAAGTTGCCTATACCACCTTCTATATCTATCCAACTGTCTATTTTAGTAGCTCCCGTCTGATAACTAACAGGGTAGTATTTATCCTTATTTTTATGAAGGTAGAGTGCTAGTTTCTTAATCATTAGCCCTCTTTCACGAAATGTCATTTTACTTAAGGTTTTGGTACCCTTAGTTCTACCATAGTTGAGGACATCAGCAAAGTTGATACCTTCACTGGTAGCCAAAGCAATATCTTCACCTGTTGAAGCGTCTTTTAATATTTTACCATTACCAGAACCTTCTGTCCAGTTTCCAAGAACATAATTGCCTAACTTATTCATATTAATAGTTGAGAATTTAAATATTTAACACAAAAATACCAATAAGTATATAGAATAATATGATGATCAAAAACATTAGTTTACTGACCACTTAATCTTCTTATGATTTTTGCTATATAGTTTTTGAAAAACTTTTGTTGGCCGAAAAAAAAGCTTATAATATACACACATAGTGGCCAAAGAATAGTGACAATTACAATGTAAAGTACCCAATACAAAACATTCTTATCGTCATATATAAAGCCCATTGCCTTTTTTCCCAGATAACCGCATGCCGAGCCTCCTAGAGCGAATGTACAAAGGATGAGAATTAAATCAGTGGAATTAACATTCCACTTACTTCTTAGTTTTTGAAACATGGCGGAAAGCTAAGGCAATCTCGTAAGATTTAAAAATATTATGCTTGATTATTATCTCTTACTTACAATAATATGACAAATGTGTTTTGCTAGAACGATGCTATAGTAATAATAAGAGATTCATTGATTTGGTGAGGATGAATAAAAAGAATAACTTTGTGACAGAGCAAATATGGCAAAGTCACGAGGGGAGACAATAAACCAAAATAATCTGAGATCCAATTTTGATAATAGACAGAAAATATTTATTCTAATATTTCTTCGTCTTCGTCACCTTCACTAGTTGGCTTTGCCTTTTTTCTCAAAGGATTCTCAGTGATCTCTTTGAATTCATTTCTTTTATTGGCAATATCATTGGCCAGATAAATTGCCTCTCTCATAGAAGTAGCGTCAGCGACTCCTTTTCCTGCGATGTCAAAAGCAGTTCCATGATCTGGTGACGTACGGACCACGGAAAGATTAGATGAGTAATTTACGCCGTCTTCAAAAGAGATAGTTTTAAAAGGTGTAAGTCCTTGATCGTGATACATGGCTAGAATGGCATCATATTTTTTATAATTGCCGGCACCAAAAAAGCTATCAGCTGCATAAGGCCCAAAACACATAATACCCTGCTTTTTAGTCTCTATTAAAGCTGGTATAAGAGTTTTTTCTTCTTCTTCTCCAATTATACCTCCATCGCCAGCATGTGGATTAAGACCTAACACCGCAATTCTTGGTCGTTCGATTCCGAAATCAATTTTCAAAGTTTGATTTAGTGAATTCAACTTTTCCATCACCAAAGACTTCGTAATTTTCTGACTCACTTCGGATAATGGGATATGCGTAGTCATTAATGCTACTTTTAACTTATCACTTACCATCATCATTATGGCTTTCCCATTCACCTTATTAGCAATAAAATCTGTATGGCCCAAATAAGGGAAATCGGCCATCTTCATTGCGTTTTTATGGATAGGTGCCGTAACCAAAGCATCAATATTGCCTTCTTTCAAATCAAAAACCGCCTTATCCAATGCAGTAAAAGCATATTGACCACCTTCTTTAGTTATCTGTCCAATATCAATGGAAACATTTTCCTCCCAGCAGTTCAGTACGTTGATTTTATCTTTCTTTACATTTTGAATACTATTAATATGGTAAAAATGAACATTGCTGTTCTTCAATACATTTTTGTGATAGCTCATGATCTTTGAAGAGCCATAAATAATAGGAATAAAATTTTGATACACTCGTTTATCAGACAATGCTTTTATAATTACCTCCGGTCCTATCCCGTTAATGTCTCCGATGCTAATCCCTATTTTCCGCATATTGATAGTTATGTCTTCAGTTTTAAAATATAAAACGCTAAGATAAACTATATTTGCATATTAAAGATTTCTAATATATAATGAATGAAAAATACAAAATATTAGGTCTTGATCCGGGCACTAATTTGTTTGGATATGCTATCATTGAAATAGAGGCTCACAAACAGAAGTTAGTAACTATGGGAGCTTTAAGACTTAAACATTTGGCGGATCATCAAACCAAGTTAAAGGAGATTTTTCTTCAGATTCAGGAAATTATTGAAACCTATCTTCCCAGAGAGCTAGCCATAGAGGCTCCTTTTTTTGGAAAAAATGTACAATCCATGCTTAAGTTGGGACGGGCTCAGGGAGTAGCTATTGCTGCAGGTATAACGATGGGGCTCGATATCACAGAATATGCTCCCAAAAAGATCAAGCAATCTATCACCGGGAACGGTAATGCGAGCAAGGAACAAGTCGCGGCGATGTTAGAGAATATATTCAAAATTAAAATTTTGGATGGTGAAATGGATGCTACAGATGCCTTAGGAGTAGCTTCATGTCATTTTAATCAGAGTTCGAATCCTTTGACGAAGGGTAAGAAGTACACAGGGTGGTCAAGTTTTTTAAAAGATAATCCACACAAAATAAAGTAAGTATGGGAAATCGAAATAAGTTGATGCGTTTTGCCGAGATAAGAGAAATGGATATTGTGTTTGAAAATAGTAGCTATGAGAATCCGCAACTTACAGGTAAGAATGGAAAGCCTGTGAACATGAAAGGCAAATGGGCTACTGATGGATTTGGGAATCAAAATGATTTGGTGTTAGAGTTGGCATGCGGAAGAGGAGAATATGCCATATCTATGGCGAAAGAGAATCAAGATGTCAATTACATGGGAGTTGATATTAAGGGAGCGAGAATATGGAAGGGAGCCAAATATGTATTGGAAAATAAGATTACTAACGTTAGATTTTTAAGGACAAGAATTGAAATGATTGACTGTTTTTTCGAATCTAAGGAAGTGTCAGAGATTTGGATAACATTTGCTGATCCTTTTCATGGTAAGGATAATAGAAAATTGACGAGCCCTTCTTTTCTGAATAGATACAAGAAATTTTTGAAAGACGAAGGAAAAATCAACCTGAAGACTGATGATGATGAGTTGTATGAATTTACTTTGGAGATTATAGAATCTTATGCGTCGGCAAAATTGATTTATGAATCCAATGACATATATAGTTCTGAGCTTTATATTCCGGAATTGAATCATAAGACCTATTATGAGTCTATGCATCTGGAAAAGGGTAAGACAATCAAATTTGTCTCTTTTACAATTTAGTCCTCAATTAAAGCTTATTCAATACCCCCATTCCGAAAAGGGCAAAATCATACTTTACAGGGTCATTACTATCCAATAATCGTAGATTTTTTGTCAGTTCAAGAACGGTTTTCCAATCCTTTTGTTTGCGAGACACGAGACCGAAGTGACGAGCTACTCTATCCACATGTACATCGTAGGGTATCATGAGTGAACCTTGAGGTATACGATTCCAAATTCCGAAGTCGACACCCTTCGTATCCTTTCTCACCATCCATCTCAGAAACATATTGATTCTTTTACATGTGGAGTTCCTTTCAGGAGACGAAACATGCTTTTTAGTTCTTTCTAAGTGATTAGCATTAGAGAAAAAATAGTTCTTGAAATAATTTAGACTGGATTCAATATCTTTAAAATGACCATCAGGTAGAAAAGCCGTTTCTAAAGAAACATTGTTTTTGTAATGATTTTTGAAAAAATCAATAAAACATAAAGTGTCGGCATATTGGAAAGTTCTATGTTTAAACGATTCCAATCTTTTTAAGTCTTTTTCAGAGAAGTTAAGGATGAATTCATGAGGAGATTCGCCCATCAGGGCAAAGAGTTCTTTAGCTTTATTGATAATAGTTTTCCTTTGACCCCAGGAAAGAATAGCTGTCCAAAATGCGGTAATTTCGATATCGGATTTTGAGGAATATGAATGCGGGATGCTGATCGGATCAGTATCTATGAAATCTCGAGTATTGTATTTTAAATATTCGGAATCAAGAAGTCGCTTAAGTTTTTGCTTTCCAATAGAGGTGTTAGACATTTTTTTATAATGTCTGCTTTATCTCCACTATTTCAAAGGCTTCGATAACATCGCCAACCTTAATGTCATTAAAGTTTTTAATACTAATACCGCATTCCATACCACTCCTTACATCTTTTACTTCATCTTTAAAACGCTTAAGATTTTTGATCTCTCCCGTAGCTCCTTCCTTTGTAGGATATATCACAATACCTTCTCTAATAAGTCGGACATAAGCGTTTCTAAGTATTTTGCCTTCTGTAACGAAAGATCCTGCTACAGTACCCACTTTACTGATTTTATATACTTCTCTGACTTCAACAGTACCAAGTATTTTTTCTTCTTTGGTAGGTTCAAGCATTCCTTCCATGGCCATTTTTATCTCTTCAATAGCCTCATAAATAATAGAATAAGTTTTTATTTCTACTCCTTCTTTTTCAGCTAACTGCCTTGCGGTAGAAGAAGGCCGAACTTGGAATCCTATAATTATGGCATCAGAAGCTGATGCTAGGAGTATATCTGATTCTACTATTTGACCTACGGCTTTGTGGATTACATTTACCTGAATAGTTTCCACAGATAGTTTGATCAATGAATCGGACAGTGCCTCAATAGATCCATCTACATCACCTTTTACAATAAGGTTTAGTTCCTTAAACGTACCTAAAGCTAAACGTCTTCCTATTTCATCGAGACTTATTCGCTTGCTGGCTCTATTACTCTGCTCACGTTCTATCTGACCTCTTTTAACTGCCAGTTGACGAGCTTCTTGTTCAGTTTCTGTTTCTTTAAACTTCTCACCTGCTTGAGGAGCTCCACTAAGTCCGAGTATTAGAACAGGAGTGGAAGGACCTGCTAATTTGACCCTTTTTCCTCTTTCGTTAAACATCGCCTTTACCTTACCGGAGTGAGATCCTGCTACAATAGAATCACCAATCTTTAATGTACCGTTTTGTACCAATAACTTGGTGACATAACCTCTTCCTTTATCCAAAGAGGCTTCTATTACAGTTCCAATGGAAAGCCTTTTAGGATTAGCTTTAAGTTCAAGTACTTCGGCTTCTAGAATGATCTTTTCTAGAAGAAGATCTACATTTTCACCTGATTTGGCTGAAATGTCTTGACTTTGTATCGAACCTCCCCATTCTTCTACAAGAAGATTCATATTGGCCAATTCTTGCTTGATTCTGTTAGGATCTGCTCCGTCTTTATCAATTTTATTGATGGCGAAAACAATAGGTACTCCTGCTGCTTGAGCGTGAGATATAGCTTCTTTTGTCTGAGGCATTATCTTATCATCGGCGGCAATAATAACCACTACTACGTCAGTTACTTTAGCACCCCTGGCTCTCATGGCAGTAAAGGCCTCGTGACCAGGAGTATCTAGAAAGGTAATGGTACCTTCCGAAGTACCTGCCTTTACCTCATATGCACCAATATGCTGAGTAATCCCACCTGCTTCACCTTCAGCTACATTTGCTTCACGGATATAATCCAAGAGAGAGGTCTTTCCATGATCCACATGTCCCATTACCGTGACTATTGGAGCTCTTGGCACCAAATCTTCCGGATTATCGACAATCTCTTCTTCTTCTATTACATCATCTTCTGCTCCTATAAATGAGACCTCAAAATCATACTCACTTGCCACAAGTTCTATGATTTCTGCATCTAAACGTTGGTTTATGGATACCATAACACCGAGATTCAGACACGTTGTTATTACATCAGTTACAGAAACGTCCATTAAGTTAGCCAATTCCTGTACAGAAATAAACTCTGTTAACTTCAGTTTCGTATCCTTAGCTGCTTCATTTGCAAGAGCTTCTACTTTTTCTCTTTTTTCTTCTCTATTTTCTCTTCTTATCTTCTGTCTTCTGTTCTTACCGCCACCGCCAGTTATTCTGGCCATCGTAGCTTTAATTTTTTCGTCTATTTCTTTTTGAGTAACCTCTTTGACTTCCTCTTTCCTTCTTCTATTTTGGGGTTGGTTACTACGAGATCCAATATTAGAAGCTGCTACCTTTTTCCTTTTTCTCTTTCTTCTTTCTCCTCCAGGACTTTGGTTTCCGGCAGGTTTTTTATCCGACTTAGAGCTACCTGAGGAATCAGATTTTTCTTTCTTCGTTTCTTTTTTAGGTTTGGCAAACTTTTCGGTATCAATTTTACCTAATATTTTCAAACCTTGCAGTTGAGGGGTGTCAGCTCTAACCAGTTCTTCCTTAGGCTTTTCTGGCTTTTCTTTTTTCTCCACTTTTTCAACCGGCTTTTCAACTTTCTTTTCCTCTTTAGGTTGTTCTATCTCTTCCTTTTTTTCAACTTTAGGCTCTTCTTTCTTTGGTTTAGGCTTAGGTGTAAGATCTATTTTCCCAATAACCTTGAGTTTAGGTGTTTCTGCTTTTGCTTCAATTATCTCCTCTTCTTTCTTTTCCTCTTTAGGTTGTTCTACCTCTTCCTTTTTTTCAACTTTGGGCTCTTCAGCTGGTGGTGGCGGTGGTGGAGTCACCACAGGCTTTTCTTTGGCTTTAGATTCTTCTTCTTTAGACCCTCTATTAATAATGAGCTGGTCTGCTTTTTCCTTCACCTCCATAGAGTTGCTATACTCTACAAGCAGATGTTCGTACATTTCATCTGTTACCTTAGACGTAGGTCTATTAGGAATCTCAAAACCTTTGGACGTAAGAAACTCAACAATTGTAGATGTTCCTACATTGAATTCCTTTGCAATTTTAATTAATTTACCAGCCATCTATAGCTTTAATTGTTTTTTATTCTTCAAATTCGGAAGCGAGTATTTTCAACACTTCCTCAATAGTTTCTTCTTCAAGATCAGTTCTTCTCAGCAGTTCTTCTTTACTCAAGTCGAGAACACTTCTGGCAGTATCGCAACCTATGTTTTTAAGAGAATCTAATATCCAAGAATCTATCTCATCCGCAAATTCGTCTAAATCTACATCCTCAATAGTTTCGTCATTATCTCTAAATACATCAATTTCTATTCCAACCAATCTACTGCCTAACTTAATATTACTACCTCCTTTACCAATCGCAAGACTTACTTGATCGGGCTTTAGGTATACAGATGCTCTGGCCTGATCTTCAGAAATTGCAATATTTGTGATTTTGGCAGGTGTCAAAGCTCTCTGAATAAATAAGTTAATGTTAGTAGTATAATTAATTATATCAATATTCTCATTTCTTAATTCTCTTACTATTCCGTGAATTCTAGATCCTTTCATACCTACACAGGCCCCAACGGGATCAATTCTATCATCGTAGGATTCGACAGCTACTTTTGCCCGTTCACCTGGCATTCTTACAATCTTTTTAATAGTTATAAGGCCATCCTCAATTTCTGGAACTTCTTGTTCAAGTAGTTTTTCTAAGAATTGACTATCCGTCCTACTGAGCATTACATAAGGAGCATTATTTCTCATCTCTACTCTTTTAATGACGCCTCTGGCCATATCTCCTTTACGATAAAAGTCACCTTTTATCATTTCTGTTCTTGGAAGGACAAGCTCATTACCAGTTACATCATCAACAATAAGAAGTTCTCGTTTCAAAATCTGACTTACTTCACCGAGTACGATTTCTCCTTTTCTATCTACATATCTCTTATAAATTTCATCCTTTTCAAGATCCATTATTCTAGATATCAACGTCTGTCTAGCTGCCATAATAGATCTTCTTCCAAAATCCTCCAGTGTCAACTGTTCATAACATTCTTCACCGACTTCGTAAGAGTCGTCAATGGCTAAAGCTTCAGACTCTGATATTTGGCTTTGCTCATCAGTTACTTCACCATCAGTGACAATCTCTCTTACACGCCACATCTCCAAATCCCCATTCTGAGTGTTGACAATTACATCAAAATTTTCATCGGAACCATATTTTTTCTTAATAAGTGTTCTAAAAACATCTTCTAAAACTCTTACCATGGTAGGTCGATCAATATTTTTGCCGGCCTTAAATTCCGAAAACGATTCTACTAAATTCATCTGTACTTATTATTTAAAGCTCACTTTAATTTTTGCTTCTAAAATGTCATCAAAAAATATATTATGTTGTATCATTTCTTTTTTCTTTTTTTTAGGTCCTACTTTGACCGTTACTTGTTCTTCAATTATGATTTTTTCTTCAATTACATCTATCAGTTTTCCTTTGTATTTACTGTCGGTAGTCTTGGCAATGATATTTCTGCCAATGTTATTTTTGTATTGTCTTTTTTTCTTGAGAGGAGAACCAACCCCTGGACTTGACACTTCTAAAATGTAGTTTTCTCCAAATTGCTGTGATTCATCAAATATACCCTCAAGATATCTGCTAAGCTTTTGACATTCTTTGAAATTAATACCTCCATCCTTGTCAACAAAAACTTCTACTTTTCTACCATCTGAAATACGAGCGTCTACAAAGAAAAACTCGTTTAAGTTATTTTCTTTAAAATAATTTTCAACAAATCCTTGAATCTCGTTATTCTGCATTTCTTTATAGTATCCAAACTAAAAAGAGGGAACCTGAGCTCCCTCTTTCACTTTTCAGGCTGCAAATATAATACTTTTTAGCGACTTTAATCGGATATTAACTGTCAATAATGGATTTAATATTTAATAGATATTGGAAAAATAAATGGCTAACAAAATGAAAATTTTAAAAAGTATTGTAAATTTGCATCCGCTTGATAAAGCAGGTCCCATAGCTCAGTTGGTTAGAGCACCTGACTCATAATCAGGGGGTCCATGGTTCGAGCCCATGTGGGACCACAGAAATAAGATTTAAGCTCCTGATTTTCAGGGGCTTTTTCTTTTGCAGATGGATTGTACATGAGTTTCTTAATATGCATGATAGACTCTTATGGTTTTTCTCGCCCAAATTTTTTACTTTGGTTCGTTTTCTACCTTGCTAATAAGGTACATTCAGGAGTAGAGTTCACAATATCATAAATCAACGTGAGATGGGTTTTCAGTTGTACATGAGTTTTTAACATCTACATACTACTGAATTCAATTCCTTACTCCCGAATATTCGTAATTAAATGGCGAATCTAGGTGTTAAGATTAGTATTGAATGTTTGTTACAGGAGGTTTTAAAATCTCTCGACGATCCAATAGAGTTAAGGTGTTTTGAGCTTCGCTCTTATGCTATTAATGTATTACCAATTTTTCTACAACTTTATGGCCAGTTTTTAGGTCTCTCATTTCCAGTAAGTAAATACCATTAGAATATTGATTTACGTCAATTGTTGTCAAATTAATATTTGATAAAATTAGTTTTCCATTTACATCGAATAACGAAACCTTGTAATTCAAGGTATCTCCAACTTGTATGTTAATACGATTTACAACTGGATTTGGATAAATTCTGACAAATGTGTTAGCTAATTCATGAATTCCAGAAGTTAAATCCATACCATCACAATCTTCATCTATCCCATTGTTAGCGATTTCTGCCGCTCCCGGATACACCAAATTATTGGTGTCATCGCAATCAATAGTTGAATTATATCCATCTCCATCTTGATCTGTTGCAACCACAGTTTCATAGGTGTTAGTTATAATTGGAAAGTTGAAGTCGAAGTATATTTCGGCATTATTTCTTATAGTGTCATTTGCCAATAGTGTCTCTTGAGTATTTGCACTAAAAATCACATAACCATCGTTTAGATCATCTTCAAATGGAAGATTGATTTCTTCAAAAATAAATTCAACAATTTCACCTTTCACTCTTGTGAACATTTCATGACTTGAGTCTAGTACTCTTAAACTTGATACATCAAACGCATATGATTGAAGGAAGTCTTTTACCACAATATTGGTTGCGGGTGCCGTACCTAAATTTTCGAAACGAATAATATATTCTAGTTTAGTTCCTATTAACGTATCCATCAGTACTTCTCCTTGTAAACAGGTTTTATCATTCGGGTCAAATGAATTAACAACTATTTGAGATAAGATACTTGCATTGTTTTCCGAAACCATATCCATTTCTTCGGGGGAGACTTCGGCTTTAAAAAATAAGGTGTCATTTGCATTTAGTGGAGGATTGTCCATCGGGGAGTTCAAGAGCATGTAAAAAACGATGTCTACACTTTCAAACGGTGTCAGATTATCAACTTCCCAAGTTATTTTATCATCTGTTTCCGTATAGACTTTGTTTGAATTTTCAATGTTCATTAAATTGGAAGGAAATGACAAAACCACTTTTCCAGAATTGATAGTTGTTCCTTTATTATTGACTATTATTTTATACTTTGTTGAAAAACCTGGAATGGCTTCTTCCAATGGGTAAATCTTTACGTCTAGATCATCGAAAACTTCTATTGGACTTATGCAAAACTCCTGTAAAACATACGAGCTATCAATGGGATAATTGTAAAATGCGGTGTCTGGATTAATTTGAAACAATTCTATGTTTTCGACATTAGGTGTTATTGTATATGAACCTTCTTCAAGAGGAATGCTAACATACCCTAAACTATTTGAAATATGTTGAGAAGTATAATTTCCAATTTTTAATTCAAATTGATGGTATTCCAAAGGTGTTGATTCATTTGTGCATTGATTTTGTTTTATATCATATCGCATGCTCGCATTAAATATTCCATAATCACCGCCGGGGTTAAAATTGCAGTAGGTACTTACTGCACAATCGTATCCAAAAATTTCAACCAAGTCTGCTATTCTTGATATTTCATTTTCATCTACACATATATATTTTAAGCTATCTAAACCAGTTATCCAAAGATTTATGAGTTCATTATCCGTCCCATTCTTTAGATTGAGACTATGAAGAGGATTATTATTGCAATGCAATAGTTTCAATTTATAAAGGTTGGAAACATCAATTTGAGTAATTAGATTATTGTTAAGTGATACCCAATCAATGTTAGAGCGAGATAAATCTATTTGAGTCAAAAAATTACCATTACAATTAACTGATGTCATGTTGGGAAATCGATTGGGATTAAATTCGGTAAACTTATTGTCAGAAATATTGATACTTTCAATTTTTAGAGTATCAGAGATATTTAACTCTGACATTTGATTTGCAAAAGCATTAATTTGCCTTAGAGCAGGATTCTCCCCGAAAATAATCTCTTCAATTTGATTACTAAAGCAAAAGATTTCTTCAAGACTATCGAGACATGAGATATTAACTTCACTAAGTAAATTTCCTGAGCAGTGTAGTTTTTTTAGCTTTAAATTTCCACATAAGTCCAAATTCTCAATTTTATTATTATCACAATCTAAATCTAGTAAACTCTCTGTTGAAGGAAGAATTAAAGAGGTTAATTCATTTAAAAAACAATGGATTGTCTTTAATCTGGTATTGGTTGAAAGCTCCAATGACGTAAGTAAATTATTATTGCAGTAAAGGTCCTCCAATAAGGTGTTCTGACTAACATCTAACTCAGTAATTTCTATATCACCAATATCCAAAAACCTCAAATTAGATAATGTGCTTAGATCAATGGTGCCTAGATTGTTATTCCATAAATACAAAGAATCTAGAAGGGGGTTTAGGTCGAAACTAAGTGTATTAATCTTATAGTTAGAATTGGTGTTTAGATAGGTCAGCTTTGGTAGATTGCTAATATCCAATACGGTCAAATCTAGACAAGAGCGTATATCCAAACGTTTCAATTCGGGTAAGGATATATTTGTAAATTGAGTCAAGTCGTTTCTTTGTAAGTCTAGAAACATTAATTGTTCGAATGCATTTAATCCATCTAAATTGGTAATCTTCTTTTCTTGTAACTGTAATTCTATTACTTGGGTTGCTTCCGAAAACTGAATTTCACCATCACCATTTGTGTCAACACCGTTTTCTAAAAGAGCAGTTTTGAATTGTGGGTCCGGAATATTTACGATTTGCGAATGAATTTCGAAAGGTATTAACCCAGAAAGAAAAAAAAGGTAACAACGAATGTAGAATTTATTGATTTTGCTGGATTGTTCATTTAGATGGCATTAAACTTTCTTCAAATATTAGCGAAGTGCTATTGTACTAAAATATATTCTTAATTATATCCAAACATAATTAAATCAAGTATAAAGCTATCACTTTAGTTTACTTTTTGGCGATCTTTCGATAAAAAAATCACTTTTCCAGATATAATGATTGTAAGATTAATAGTTGCTATGAGGAGTATATCAATTTTTCTAACGAATATGAAAGAGGTTTACACGACATAAGAAAATAGACTTAGGTGATAAGGATAAATATTAGGAAAAGAAAACTACAAGAAATAGGAGATAACTTAAAATAGAATGCTCAGTTTTTTTGATAAAATTATCTTTATTAAGATGCAGGTAAGAGAAGAAGTAAACCAATTGGATAAGATGTTTTATAAAATATCTGAAGATTATAGTTCGGACTTCGATTATGAAGTTCAACTTTTTAACAATCTGCTGGAGCCAATGCTTATTGTCTTTCTGGCTTTAATAGTTGGAATAATTCTTGTCGCAATGTATTTGCCTATATTCAAATTGAGTGAGCAGTTCATCTGATCGCTTTTAAGGTTAAGGAGATCGTATTTATCAGCATATGGTTTATAACCGATATCCTATTTATTAGGAATAAAACTATTGTTTAAAATATTTTTTTTCAAAATCCAATTTTTTGCCAAATACTTTACGTTTGTATTAAAAAATATCATAATATATAATACATATTATAGAAAGTATTTATATATTTGCCCCAAATTCATGTGTATTCGTATGGATATACGTGTACATTTGGTTTTTTGACCAAATAAAAGACAAGCCAAACTGTAGATGATTTATTGAGCTGGTATACTAGCTATACCGGGATATAAATGGTAATAGCATCTACGAATCAAAAATAATTGATGGGATTCTTCATAATTGACAAATCGGTCTTTGTCGACTATGAAACTTAATAGAAAATACTCCTAAAAAACCTAAAGAGGATTTTGGGTTATTAGATAAATAACTAAATGATTTTGAACTACTAACGAAAACGTTAACTAATGAAAGCTGGACTTGTACCTACAAGAAATACTGTATATTCATTCAGTATTTTTGCTCTGTTTTTCTCATTTATTTTAGTATCACTTACAGGATTTTCTGTAAACACTGAAAGTGAAGATAATCTTCCAACGTATGAAGCATATATGCTTGCGATGGAATCAGCTACGTGCGAAGAAGAAAAAGCACTGAAGCGTAAATGGGAAGAGAATAACACACAAATATCAACTGCACCATTTAAAGAAGCAGATGAAGAGGGATCATTTTTGATAGGATCTCTAAAGTCTGCCTATGAGAATGCAGATTGTAAAGATGAAGAAGTACTCAAGGAAGTATTGACCTCTTACGATATGCGTATGACCTCAATGGGTACTGTAGCTATGGTAGCAGAGACAGAGGAATGTCAAACAGTGGCATCGTGTGATGCAGATGCAGAGCAGTTAGCTAATGGCGGTAATCTGGTCATATGTGATGGAAATGATAATCTTACAGATTTAGAGTTGGGAGAACTGGGAAGTAGCAGTAATCTTGTAGCGATGAACTGGGGAGGGTGGACGATTCCTCCGGGAGCAACGATTACGAATGCATATATTCAGTTTACAGCTTTACAGAATAGTACAGGTCCTGCGTCTTTTAAAGTATATGGGGAAGCACATGACAATGCTCCATTATTTTCAGTAGGTGATCCGATAGTAGGAAGGACAGCAGTATCGAGTACGGTGAACTGGTCACCGGCTACGTGGACGGCAGGAGATGCGGGATTGGCACAGCAGACACCGGATATATCATCTATAATACAGGAGATAGTAGATAGACCTGGATATCAGATGGGTAACAATATAGTATTAGGGATTAGTGGAGATGGTAAGCGAATGGCCTATAGTTATGATATAGATCCGGCGAATGCACCTCAGTTGTGTATTACATATGATGTGCCTGATCCACCTACCAGTACATGTGATGATTGTCCAGACATTAGTGTAGTTTCATTAGATGGGACCCCTAATTTTCCGGCAGTGGATTTATTAAATGTATGTTCCTCACCTGATACCTTGACGTTATTAATATATAACTCGGGAGAATGTCTAATAGAAGATGTGGATATAGCGATTACGTTTGATGAAGGATTATCGTATGGAGGCTTTATAAATCCAAATGCGTTAAATCCTGCATCGGGGACGGTATCAGAGTTTGATTTATCGGATTTGACGATGCCGGTATTTAGGATCACAGAGATTGATTCAAGTGAGGCGTATATAGTAGATATAGCAGTACAGGCAGATTGTGATGTAGATATAGAAACAGAGGAAGATATCAATTTAGATGCAACGGTTAGTTTCACTTATAACAATACAAATGGATCTACTCCATCATGTAGTGAGACAGTAACAGAAGTAGGAGCGTATAATTCAGGAATTAGAGTTCCGGTTATTAATGTACGTACAGTAAGTCCATCGACACTTAATATTACGGCTTCTAACACGCCTCAATGTCAAAGAGTGACCATGTCACAAGATGGTATTCAGGCATTTTTGGACGAATTTGTTTTTCAAATTCAAGGAGTAGATCAATCAATCTATGAAATTGCGTCAATAGATGTAAATAATATTGTGGTACCTCCGGGTGATTATAGTTATGACCCGATGACACAGCAAGTATCGCTACTAGTGACTAGCAATTATTTTGTTGGTCATGGAAATGGAAATATGCTTTGGGAGACTGATGAACAGCTATTTATAGATATATGTTACCAAGTGACTGGCTGTACAGATCAGGCTAATTTCCTCAATTACGAAGCTTTCTATGGTTGTAATAACAAGATATGCGGAGATATTTCACAGAAAGAAGGAGCAGTAGATTTTAAACCTAACTACGGAGCCAATGTACAGGTGAATAATAACTTAGTACAGTACGGAGGAATTTGTGGAGATAATCTAATTTTTGAATTTGAGATCAATTCTGCCAATACCGATCCATTAGATGGATTGTGGGAAGACATGCTTGTTAAGTTTAATGGTTGCTTAGGAGGAAATGTTAGTCTTGCAGCTCTTACCATGGATGGGATTACTTTACCGGATGGAGTAGTCAGTATGAGTGGAGCCAGCGTGGTAGTAGATTTTACACAATTGACATCAGATCCGGATGGAGCAGGTGTAGGACTTACTGATTTTGATGGCGATGGCATATTTGATGATTTGCCTGGAGGCGAAATGCTTAGCTTTTATATAGAGTTAGAAATAGGATGTGCAGATAATGCCAATTGTTCAGCATTGAGTTGTGCGATCAATAGTGTAGAAGTTAATGGTAAACGAAACTGCGGACAGGACTTCCAGCAGTTCGCCAGCTTTAATGAGCCTATATCTTATTTCTATGGAGAAACAGATCAATTCGATAACGAAGTTAATGATCCTTTGGATTGCTGTGGACTTCCAATTACGGAAGATTTCTTTTTCACCATGTCTGATCCTACTTGTGAGTTATGGCATCCTATGCAAAATGGTTTTGAATATAGCTATCAATTTGGTTATGAGAATATTACACCTTGTGCAGGTGGTGGTGGCAACGTGTTTTTAGTAGCAACAGTTACTACAAATGGTTTCGAAAGGATACCACATATTCGGTATGAGGAAGGTTCTGCAACTTATGAGGGATCTCCTGTTGCCGGTGTTACTTGGCAATATATAACGGTTACCAACTTAAGCGGTGGTGTAGATTCAGTGGCAGTTGAGATTCGAATTCCTGCTGGAGATCCCAATAACGTGGATTTTGAGGATTATTATTGGAATTTGGAATTAATGAGAGAGTGTTTTCCTAGTGATTACATGTTTACAAGTGTGAAAGTTATTGAAGAGTGTACAGGCTGTGGAGGAACAGAACCATGTGAGATAATAAGATCTTGTCACAATATGAATTCTTATATCCGATGGTCAGGATGTGGATGCCAATGTTATTTCCGTACCGATGTAGATACCTTATACAGATTGGATTACGGATATGCGGATAAAGAAATGACACAACCTTTAACTATTGATGATGTACCGGAGATTGATAGAACAAGATTTTTACCCGGAGATAGAGTATTTGTGCGGAACGAGTATGAGGCATTAGAAGGAGCTGGAGAATTAACGGCTAAAGCGGATCACTTATGGAGATTTTATTTATATAATAGTGCTAGACAAAGTCGTTTACGAGTAGATCAAATGTCAATAACTATTGAGGGAATTTATTACGAACCTGCAGGTGGAACTAGAACATTGGTTACTTTGCCGGATTGTATGCAGGTTCCTATTGGAGATAGAGATAATTATAGTTATCCTAGAATGAGAGTGTTTCATGCTGGAATGGATCGAGAAAATCCTAATTGGACTACCCATTATGCTGGGGCTGGCCAGAATGACAATTGTAAAAACGATCCAAATGAAAATCCAACATATTCTACGGACTTTGTTAATTACACAACTTACGATCATTCCATAAATGATTGGCATGAGACGAATACTACTGAGATATTCTTTTATTTTGAAACTGGAGGACCTAACTGTGGAGACGGAGACTCCTATGACAATGGTTGTTTTGAAGAATGGTATGCCTTATATCCCTTTAATGATGGGGACAAATTTTATATTGAATATACTGCTACAATGATGCATAACCCAAGTTATGATTTGGGAATTATCAATGGAACAAGCCATGGTTCGGGTGAAACCTTCAGCGGAGCTTTTAATTTGTATGAAGCGAATGAAGATCAATGTACCAATCCTTATCTAGCGGGATCATGTAATTATAGTAGAGCTTATCAAAGCCATATCCCAGGTCCGGTGGCGGTATCCAATAATGTAACGGTAACAGATTGTGATACTGAGGTGGATTATACATTTACGTTAACAAATCCTGTCCCTACTGATTTAGCAATGGGAGAGACCCCATGGTATGAAAACGAGTACAGGCCCTTTATGTATACAGAATATCTGGAATTACAATTTCCTACCAATATGGTATATCTAAATGATGGTACGATTGTAATGCCTGATGGCAGTGAGGTTCCTTTACCACAGCAATATGTAGATGATGACTATGGTAATTTAGTGTGTGTAAATGATGGTACAGGGGGTATATGCTGTGTGGCAGAGGATAATACGCAACTAGCGGCCCTACGTATCAATGACCAAGATTTTTATGATGGTATCAACACACCTTACCCAGCTGGACCGGATAGTCCTTCAGAAACTTGTAATCCATGTGATAGAATTGCATTGGTTCAGGAAGCAGGAGACCCATTTCCGGCATTCCCTGTAGGGGGACCCGAAGATTGTACTTGGGGACTAAAGTACAGCCTATCATCTCTATGTCCTGAGGATGTAGAGTCCAGTGATTTTGGATTGAAATATCAATTTGCTGAACCGTATATTACATCATTGCCGGGTGAATGTGGAGGAAGCTTTAGGACCACAGCTTTGGCAGGACCAAGCGGTAATCACTATAATTATCCGTGGTCTCATATCAATATGTTCCCGATAAACCCATTTGCAGAGTATAATTTTGAGTGGGATGGTATTACGGATGGTTCAGGGAATAATCCAACCTATTATTATTGGCAAAAAATAGTTCCTCATCCGGAAGTAAGTCAGGGTGATATAAATCCAATGAGACAGACAGGAACGTTGCAAACTACACCTGACAACTTTATAGATAATAGTATGGACTTCCCACCACTGATTCCTGATATTCAAAACTTATTGAAGGCAGATTTGGCGGGACAAAATGAAACAAATGTATATACTTTATGTGCTGGAGATGCCTCTGCAGGAGGAGCCACACATGAAAACATAGTGACGAGTGTGTCAGTACCTAATACGATTGATTTTATCGGCGCAGAAGACAGTGGTGGCAATGCATTGAACTGGACACTGGCAAGTACGACAGCAACCCATAAGATATATGCCATTTTTGTAGATGGCTTAACCTTAGCTCCGGGAGAGTGTTATGAGTATACGATTATTACGGAGTTATTGTTCTGCCCTATAGGAGTTCCTGAATTAGATACACGGGTATGTGTGACTTCGGTCAGTGGCTGTTTGGAGCCGGCGAAGGCGGCGATACTTTCAGTAGAAGGAAATGCCTGTGATATAGTAGATGCCTGTTATGAATATATAAGAGAAGAAGCAGATATGCAGGTGGAATGGGATCCTCAACCTATGGGAGAATACGGTTTATGTGATGATATTCCGATGGGTATACGTATTAAGAATGTAAAACCAGCCTTATTATTGGAGTTTGATTTAGACTGGTGGTTTCCAGCGGGGATGGATTTTGTTCCTGGTTCCTGGCAGGTATGTTATCCGGGAGGTCCTACAACTACGGGAGCTTGTGTAACGATACCTGATCCGACGGCTGATCCTACTGACAATAGTGTATTTGGTACCAATTGGGGATATGATGATGATGCGGTATGGTCGATGGCTTTACCGAACAAT
>CBDDLC010000001.1:0-24059 GCA_965230495.1 Saprospiraceae bacterium
CTGGATTTTGATATTTTACTTCATTGTTAAAAATATGTTATAAAAATATAACACAAAAACAGAGTGAAAATTAGGGAATTGAGGAACAGTTTTTTATTTTTGCGCAACCGTAAAAAACTTTGATCATCTTAAAGTGGGGTTTTATCAAGCTCATACGGTTTGATTAAATAATGAGGTATAACCTAAGCATATTATAATAGTATTGAATTATGATTCGATTATTTCGAAAAAGTTTATTAATGATATTGGCTTTTTCTACTTGTCTACTAGGAGTAGAAGCTCAAAATACCAATATCAATCCTGCCACAGTAAATGTGAATGCATTAAGCGAACAGCAAATTGAGAAAATTATTTCCGAAATGGAAAAGAATGGGATGAGCTTGGAAGAAGCCATGGCCTTGGCCCGTGCACGAGGAGCATCTCAGGTTCAGATTGATCAAATGACTCAGCGTATTAGAGAGTACAAAATGAACAAACAGTTTGCAGGTGCAAATAATGAGGTGAAGGCATCGGAACTACCTGCTGAAGCATTGGCAGGTGAAGAAATTTCGAAAAAAGAAGAATTCGAAGCAACAGAAAAGAACAAAGAGATTTTTGGCTTTCACTTTTTCAATTCAGAGAATTTAAGTTTTGCGCCAAATGTAGATGTGCCGGTTTCTGATTCCTATGCCTTAGGTATTGGCGATGAAGTAAACATTTCTGTTTACGGAGCCTCTCAGCAAACATATGTTTTATCGGTACAGAAGAATGGATCAATTGTTATTCCTGATTTAGGACCTGTAAATATTTATGGATTGAGCTTTGCTAATGCAAGCAAAAAAATCAAATCAAGATTAATATCCATATACAATGGAATGAAAGGCGATCAGCCAAATACCTTTGCTGATGTGAGCCTTGGCGCTTTAAAAGGAGTGAAGGTAAATGTAATTGGAGAAGTAAATTTGCCTGGTACATATTCATTGCCTGCTACTGCTTCAGTTTTTAATGCTTTGTATTTGGCGGGTGGTCCAAACGAAAATGGATCTTTCCGTGTAATTGATTTGATTCGTGATGGAAAAGTAATCAATTCGGTTGATGTGTATGCTTACCTTGTGGATGGACAAACCCAAAACAACGTACAGTTGCGCGATCAGGATGTAATAATGGTTCGTCCATACGTGAATCGCATTAAAGTAGCTGGTGAGTTCAAGCGTACTGGCTTGTTCGAAGCAAAAGATGGCGAATTTGTAGCAGATATTTTGCGTTACGCAGGTGGATTTACCGATAAAGCTTACACCCACCGTTTGGATTTGTATCGTAACAATTCTCGTACCTTGAGTGTGCTTGATGTAGTTGAAGATCAATACAGTCAAATTGTGTTAAAGAACGGTGATTCATTAAGTGCAGGTGCCATTACAGAACGTTACGAAAACCGTATCAACATTTCCGGTGCTGTATATCGCCCTGGTGATTATCAGCTGACTGAAGGAATGAAGCTTTCTGAACTGATTGTAAAAGCAGAAGGATTAAAAGAAGAAGCCTTTGTGGAGCGAGGGGTAATTACCCGCAAGCAAAAAGACCTGAGTCTGGAAGCCATTTCATTTTCAGTACGCGATGTGGTAAATGGTAAATCAGATGTAGAATTACAACGAGAAGACAGAGTACAAATTTCTTCCATTTTCGATCTGCGTGAAGCTCGCACAGTCGAAATTGTTGGAGAGGTTCAGTTTCCAGGAACATATGCCTGGGCTGAGAACATGAAAATCGCAGACCTGATTTTCCAAGCTGGTGGTTTCCTTGAAAATGCAGAGGTGAGTTCTGTAGAGGTAAGTAGAGTGTTGGACTATAACGAAACCAAAGAGCTAAGCAAATCCTTATTACATACTTTCCAGTATGGACTGGATCGCAATTTAAAGTTGGATGCTGAGGGTGCTGCCTTTACATTAAACGCTTTCGACAAGGTATACATTCGCCGTGCGCCGGGATATCGTCCTCAATCAAATGTAAATGTTCAAGGAGAAGTGATGTATGCAGGAGATTATGGAATTACCCGTAAGGATGAAAAGATATCAGATGTAATAAGAAGAGCAGGTGGTATTACGCCAGAAGCCTATGTAAAAGGAGCTTCCTTACGTAGAAGAATTGAATTGACAGAAGCAGAATACCAGGCCAAAATGGCCATCGCCATGCAAGATACCACCATGAATCCAAGTGATATCGAAAAAGTGAAATATCAAATAGTAGGAATTGATTTACCAAAGATCATGTCTCAACCGGGATGTGTGGAAGATTTGCACGTATTGGATGGTGATCAGTTAATGGTCCCATCAAAATTAGAAACAGTGATGGTGTCAGGTTCAGTATTGAATCCTGTAGCTCATACTTTTACCGATAAGAAGAAAGCAAAAGAATATATTTTAGGTTCTGGTGGATTTGCACAAAGAGCCAAGAAAGGAAAAGTTTACGTGTTATATGCCAACGGAACAACGGCAGCTACAAAAGGAGGATTATTCGGAAGACGTTTCCCAAGAATCGAACCAGGTTGCGAAATCATCGTTCCAGAAAAACCAGAAGTAGACAAAGCTGCCAATGCAAGCAAATGGTTGGCATTCACATCTACTTTGGCTAGTTTGGTTACGGCAATAGCGGTGGCTACAAGATAGTTTGTAGTGGCCTGAGCTTTTGCAGTCATCCCGAGCTTGTCGAGGGATCTCTTAAAGATAGATTACACGGATTAAAACGGATTTCACGGATGTCGAAATTGATTGAAGCAGATAAAACCTACAGTATCATTGGGGCGTGCATGACGGTTCATAGGAATTTAGGTGCTGGCTTCTTGGAGAGTGTGTATTCTGAAGCATTGGCAAAAGAATTAGAAAAAAGAAAAATTCCGTTTGTGAAAGAGAAAAAGATAGAGCTCTTTTATGACGGTCAAAAAATGAACAAATATTTTAAAGCGGATTTTGTCTGCTTTGATTCGATTATAGTAGAAATAAAAAGTAAATCTTGTTTATTGAAGATTGATGAACAACAAACAATTAATTATTTAAAAGCAACCAAATATCAATTAGGATTTTTAATCAACTTTGGAGAGCAATCGCTGAAATACAAACGATTCATTAATACAGTAAATAAGTAATAAAAAATAACAAAGGACGCTGATTAAATGTGAAAACGCCAATATCCGCGAAATCCGCCATAATCCGCGAAATCATAGAATACGCAGTATGACCAATATAAAAGATACAAAACAAACCGATGCAATTCGTTCCGAGCACGACGACGAAATCGACTTAATCGCATTAGCCAAAACCCTTTGGGAAGGCCGCCGTACAGTCATCAAGACTACTTTGATATTTATGGTGCTAGGTTTATTCATCGCCATTTTCTCACAAAAAGAATACACCGCTTCCTGCACTATGGTACCGCAATCAGCAGAAGGTGGAAGCAAACTAGGCGGTAGCTTAGGAGGTCTGGCTGCTATGGCTGGCATTAATTTGGGAAGCATGGGTGGCTCAGATATTCCACCAACACTATATCCTAAAATTGTAAACAGTATCCCATTCCAAAAGGAATTGATGAATACACCCTTGTCAATTGAAGGAGAAAAAGAGCAAGTAACATTTGCTCACTATTATGAAGAAATTCACAGCCCGGGATTATTCGGCTACGTCAAAAAATACACTATTGGCCTACCCGGTTTAATAATCAAAACTATTAAAGGGGGTAGCACCCTGAGCGGAGCCGAAGGGAGCGGAGTCGAAGGGCAAAACGGCAAACTCTTGTCAATCACGGAAGATGAAAAAGAACTAATCGAAATCCTTTCTGCTCAACTGTCAATAGAATTTGACGACAAAGACGGTTACATCTTACTATCTGCCAGAATGCCTCAAGCCAAAGCAGCGGCTCAAATGGTGCAAAAAGCACAAGTACTATTGCAGGAAGCGATTACAGATTTCAAAATTCAGAAAGCAAAAGATCAGTTGGCTTTTGTGGAGGAACGATATACAGAGAAAGAAAAAGAAGCCAAAGAAGCTCAACAAAGATTGGCTAACTTTCGTGACAGAAACAAAAATGTGACAACGGCTTTGGCACAAACAGAACAAGAACGCCTAACAGCAGAATACAATTTGGTATACGATGTGTTTTCAGAATTGGCCAAACAATTGGAAACACAAAAGATACAGGTGAAAGAAGATACGCCGGTATTCACAGTAATTGAACCCGTTTCAGTGCCAATTGAAAAATCGAAACCAAAACGTGCCATAATTTTGGTGATCTGGACTTTCCTAGGTGGAATTGTTGGTGTTGGAATTGTGTTTGGAAGAGAGTTTTTAGGTTCTATTCAAGAACAATGGAGTAAAGAGTCGTAGTTAACTAGAATATGCAGTCATCCCGAGGAATCGAGGGATCTCGTATAAAGAGACAGATCCTTCACTCCGTTCAGGATGACAAGAAAGAATGACAGTCATTCCGATCTCGTTGAGGAATCTCTAAAATAAAAGGCAGTCATCCCGAGCTTGTCGAGGGATCTCTCAAAAAAATAGAGTGTAAAGAAGATTAAATACTAAAGAACGATATAACAAAAGCATAAAATGAACAAAGTAAAATCAATCAAAAATATCTGCTGTATTGGTGCAGGCTACGTAGGCGGCCCAACCATGGCTGTGATTGCTCAGAAATGTCCACATATTAATGTGCATGTGGTTGACTTGAATGAGCAACGAATTGCAGATTGGAATGATGCAGATTTGGATAAACTTCCGATTTATGAACCAGGATTAGCTGAAGTAGTGGCTGAAGCTCGTGGTCGTAATCTAAAATTTTCTACAGATGTAGAGAAAGCCATTGATGAAGCAGAATTGATTTTTATATCTGTGAATACGCCGACCAAAACCTATGGTGTTGGGAAAGGAATGGCCGCAGATTTGAAGTTCATTGAACTGTGTGCTCGTCAAATCGCTAAAGTGGCAAAAGAGGATAAAATTATTGTTGAGAAATCTACACTACCTGTTCGTACGGCTGAGGCCTTGCGTACCATTTTGCATTCTACTGGGAATGGGGTGAAATTTGAAATATTATCTAGTCCTGAATTTTTGGCAGAAGGAACGGCTATTCAGGATTTGCACAATCCTGACCGATTCCTAATTGGGGGAGCTCCTTCAGAATCTGGAGAAGCGGCTGTTCAGGCTTTGGTAGATGTATATCTAAACTGGGTACCTCGTGAAAATATTGTGACCACGCGAGTTTGGTCATCCGAATTATCAAAATTAACTGCAAATGCCTTTTTAGCTCAACGTGTTTCCTCCATCAATGCCATCTCTGCCCTATGTGAGAAAACCGGTGCTGATGTTGATGAAATTGCTCATGCTATAGGAAAAGATTCTCGTATCGGTGCAAAATTCCTGAAATCATCTGTTGGTTTTGGTGGTTCATGTTTCCAAAAAGATATTCTAAATCTGGTTTACCTTTGCCGTCATTTTAATCTGCCTGAGGTAGCGGACTATTGGGAACAGGTAATCAAAATGAATGACTATCAAAAGCATAGGTTCTCAAAGAATATCATCGATACATTATTCAATACCGTGTCTGGGAAGAAAATTGCTTTCTTAGGTTGGGCTTTCAAAAAGGATACCAACGATACCCGAGAAACAGCAGCTATTTATGTGGCAGATGAACTGCTGCAGGATCGAGCAGAAATACATGTATACGATCCAAAGGTAAGTGAAGAACAAATTTTTGCAGACCTAGAGTATTTACAAACTCATCGTGTTGGGCAATATGTAGAGCAAGGAGAAGTCATGTCAATGGATGAGATTCGCTCATTGGTTACAGTGCATAAAGATCCGTATTCTGCCATGGAAGCTGCTCATGCAATTGCCATATTGACTGAGTGGGATGAGTTCAAAACTTACGATTGGCAATTAGTATACAATGATATGTTAAAGCCTGCATTTGTTTTTGATGGAAGAAACATTGTAGATAAAGAGCAGTTAGAGACAATTGGTTTTGATGTTTATAATATTGGTAAAGGAAACTAAAAACACCAATGGCACTAATTAAGGCGAATTACACGAATGCGACAGATTAGATGTGTTCGTGTAATTAGTTATAATTAGCGTAATATTGAATAATTAGCGAAATTCGCGTTTTATGAAGATACTAGTAACAGGAGCAGCTGGATTTATTGGTTTTCACTTGGTGGAAGCTATAATAAAAGAGGGACATGAAGTGGTAGGAATTGATAACATCAATGACTATTACGATGTGAATCTAAAATACGCCCGATTGAATGAGTCTGGAATTTCAAGAGTTGAAGTAGAAAAATTAGAGAGTAATCCTGAGCTTGTCGAAGGATCTCTTCCTTATGTGCAGAGTACTACACACAAGAAATACCAATTCTTAAAATTGGACATTACCGATCTTCCAAAACTAGAATGCCTTTTTGTAGAACAAAATTTCACTCATGTTGTAAACTTGGCAGCACAAGCTGGAGTTCGCTATTCCTTGGAAAACCCTCATGCCTACGTGCAATCCAATGTGGTTGGTTTTGTAAATCTTTTGGAGTGTTGTCGTTATAATAAAATTGAACATTTTGTGTATGCTTCTAGTTCTTCGGTTTATGGAGCTAACTCAAAAATTCCTTTTTCTGAAGAGGATCGAGTGGATCAGCCTGTAAGCTTGTATGCTGCTACTAAAAAGAGTAATGAGTTGATGGCACATACATACAGCCACTTATATGATCTCCCCACATCAGGCTTGAGGTTCTTTACAGTATATGGACCATGGGGAAGACCTGATATGGCGCCAATGTTGTTTGCTAATGCAATTAGTAAAGGGGAACCAATTAAGGTTTTCAATAATGGTGATATGAAGCGTGATTTTACATACGTAGATGATATTGTTGAAGGGGTTGTTCGAACTATCACTTCTTTACCACAAAAAGAACCTAAAGCAGAGGTTTTTAATATTGGGAACTCGAAACCTATCGATTTAATGGAATTTATTTCTATTATGGAGGAGTGCATAGGACGTAAGGCAGAGAAATTATATATGCCTATGCAGAACGGTGATGTAAAAACTACATTTGCAAGTACAATTAAATTAAATAATAGTGTGAATTATAGACCATTTACAGATTTGAAAGAAGGTGTAGATGTGTTTATTGATTGGTTTAAAAATTATAAAAATTAAATAAAATGCTAAATAAAAAATCTGTTTTAATTACAGGAGGAACTGGTTCTTTTGGGAAGAAATTTGTGGAAACAATACTAAATCGTTACCCTGAAGTTAGTAGAATTGTTATTTATTCGAGAGATGAGCTAAAACAATTCGAGTTAAAACAAAAATACCCAGCTAATGAATTTCCACAATTGCGCTTTTTCATTGGTGATATTCGTGATGGTGAAAGGTTAAAAAGGGCTTGTGAAGGGATCGATGTGATAATACATGCAGCTGCAATTAAGCAGGTGGATACGGCAGAATACAATCCAGATGAATGTATCAAAACTAATGTTAATGGCGCGCAAAATGTGATTGATGCTGCCTTGGCTACCAATGTAAAAGATATTGTGGCATTGTCAACAGATAAAGCATGTGCACCAATTAACTTGTATGGAGCGACAAAATTAGCATCAGATAAGTTGTTTACGGCAGCCAATAATATGAAAGGATCTCGTGATATCAGATTTTCAGCTGTTCGCTATGGTAATGTAATGGGTTCCAGAGGGTCGGTTATTCCTTTTTTTCTGGCAAAACGAAAAGAAGGAGTTTTACCAATTACACATGAAGAAATGACTCGTTTCAATATTTCATTACAAGCTGGTGTAGATTTGGTAATGTATGCAATAGAGAATCATTTGGGAGGAGAGATTTTTATTCCAAAAATTCCATCATATAAGATAACCGAAGTCGCAAATGCTGTTGCTCCGGAATGCGAAACGAGAATTGTAGGTATTCGCCCAGGAGAGAAGTTGCATGAAGAAATGATTACTGAAACCGACTCTATGAATACGATTGATCTAGGTAGATATTATGCAATATTACCTTCTGTTTCGTTTAGTCATAAAAAAGAAGATTACATAAAGCATCATAACGCTATTGAAGTTCCATTTGGTTTTAAGTACAATTCAGGAACAAATACTGATTGGGAAACAGTAGAAACGTTAAGAGAAAAGATTGTTGAGTTTGTTGATCCTAATTTTAAAGTACTAGAAACGACTAAATAAATTATCATGAGAGCTATTTCTTACGGTAGGCAACATATATCTCAGGACGATATTAATGCAGTTGTAGAAACATTGCAATCTGATTTTTTGACTCAAGGCCCAAAGGTTAAAGAGTTTGAAGATCGATTTGCTGAATATGTGGGCGCAAAGTATGCCATTGCGGTTTCAAATGGAACAGCTGCTCTACACCTTTGTACATTGGCCATGAATGTTCAAAAAGGAGACAAAGTAATAACTACTCCTTTAACTTTTGCGGCTAGTGCTAATTGTATTAGGTATTGTGGAGGAGAGGTGGATTTTGTGGATATTGATTCTGAATCCTATTTAATGGATTTGGATAAGTTGGAAGAAAAGTTATCATCCGTACCTATTGGTACTTATAAAGGTATTATACCTGTTGATTTTGCAGGATACCCTATCAATGTGGAAAGGTTAAGAAGCATTGCAGATAAATACAAACTTTGGATTATCGAAGACGCTTGTCATGCTCCGGGAGGTTATTTCCAAGATAGTAAGGGAGATAAGGAAATGTGTGGAAAAGGTACTTATGCAGATCTACATATTTTTTCGTTCCATCCTGTAAAACACATTGCAACAGGCGAGGGAGGGATGATTACTACCAATAATAAGGAATTGTATGATAAGATCTGCCTGCTAAGAACACATGGCATCACTAAGGATCCAGATCTGTTAAATGAAAACCATGGTGGGTGGTACTATGAAATGCAAGAATTAGGATATAATTACAGGTTATCAGATATTCAGGCAGCACTAGGAACCTCTCAGTTGAAGAGAGCCAAGGAAGGAGTAAAAAGAAGAAATGAAATTGCTGAAAAATACAATGAGGCATTTCAATCATTGCCCATTAAAACTCCAAAAGTTGTAGATGAGTATTACCATGCTTATCATCTATACATAATCCAAATAGACGATCGAAAAGGATTATATGAACATTTAAGAAAAAATAATATTTTTTCACAAGTTCTTTATTGTCCTGTCCATTACCAACCATACTATCAAAATCTAGGCTGGAAGAAAGGTGATTTGTCGGTTGTTGAAGAATACTATGAGAACTGTTTGGCACTTCCTATGTTTCCAACATTGAGTAGGGAAGAGCAAAATTATGTCATTGAAAAGGTAAAGGAATTCATAAATGAATAGAATTGCAATTATCCCTGCAAGGGGAGGGAGTAAAAGAATTCCTAGGAAGAATATTCGTTCTTTTTTAGGTAAACCTATAATTGCATATTCAATTGAAGTTGCCTTAAAGTCTGGTTTATTTAATGAAGTTATGGTTTCTACTGACGATAAGGAGATTGCTAAGA
The DNA here is from genome assembly GCA_965230495.1 of Saprospiraceae bacterium. Lineage (GTDB taxonomy): Bacteria > Bacteroidota > Bacteroidia > Chitinophagales > Saprospiraceae > JACJYM01. Next base: position 9,533 of record CBDDLC010000001.1, read on the forward strand.
TTGCTAAAAAGTATGGCGCATCTGTGCCATTCCTGCGATCTATAGAAAACTCGAATGACTATGCAACCACAGTTGATGTGTTAAAGGAAGTTTTAAATAAATATGCTGAGTCTGGTAATTGCTTCAATCAGGCATGTTGCATTTATCCAACTGCACCATTGGTTACTTCTGATGCATTGCTGAATACATATGATAAGTTAATTATTGGAGGTTGGGACTGTGTGTTTCCTGTTGTAGAATTTTCTTATCCTATTCAGAGATCATTAATATTCAATGGAGATCGGATTAAAATGAAATGGCCTGAAAATAAATGGAAAAGATCTCAGGATTTAGAGAGAGCATACCATGATGCAGGACAGTATTACTGGTTCGATGTAAGAGAATTTGAAAAAAATGAAAACTTGTGGACTGATAATACAAGTTCAGTAGTAGTTTCCGAATTAAATGTTCAGGATATTGATAATGAATCCGATTGGAAGATTGCAGAGTTGAAATATCAATTGATTAATCAATAATAATGAAGAGAATAGCAATTCTTACGGAAGGAGGACAAAATATAGGATTTGGGCATATTGCAAGGTGTTTGCCTATATATTTTGAATTCAAAAAAAATATGAACTCTATTGAGTTTATCGTAAAATCTGACGATACAGTAGCCAATTTTTTTCAGGATGTAAAATACAGGTCCTTTAATTGGATTGAAAATCACCATAGTATATTGGATGAACTAAGTATGCTGGATTTGGTGATTATTGATTCATTACTGGTTACGAAAGAGGTATATGGTAATATTGTTTCAAGATGTAAGAAGGTTGCAGTTATTGATGATATAGGTTTAAGAGATTATTGCAACAATGAAATAATTTTAAATTGGCTTGTTGGAGAAAACTATAACAATAACGAAACTTATCATTTATTGGGAAGTAAATTTGTTCCACTAAGAAAAAAATTTCAGGAGCAAGAGAAAAAAGCGATATCTGATAATATAGAAGAGGTAGTGATTACACTAGGAGGAACAGATATAAGAGATCTTACTATTCCTCTAATTGATAAGATTTTAAATGAAACTACCGTCAAAAAAGTAACCGTCTTCGTTGCTTCAGGATTTCATAAGAAAGAGCGTTATCAGGCCTACTATAATAATTGTAGGGTGGAGATATTAAATTCTCCAACAGATGATCAAATGATATGTGTACTTCGAAGGGCAGATGTAGCTATCGCTACAGGTGGACATACAATATACGAGTTGGCTAGTGTTGGAATACCTACTTTGCAATTTTTAGTTGTAGATAATCAAGCAGTTTCAGAGAATTGGAAATATACAGGTTTTACGCATTTTATTGGTTGGTATACAAAAAAAACACTGCTCAAAGATATTATATCTGGTATTAAATTATTAGAACGTAAAGATACAAGAACAACAATGTCACAATTGGGACAGTCAATCGTTGATGGTAAGGGCGTTTTTAGGATAGTAGAAAGATTAAGAGAATTAATATGAGTTGGGTATACGAGAATAGAGCATCAACAGTGCTATACAATTTATTGAAGGAATTAAAGAAAGAGAATCCTGAGATACTTTTTTTTATTCCATCTAACGTTTGTCCAATTGTCCCGGCAACATTCTGCAAAGTGGGAGTGAAATACGAGTTTATTGATATTTCAATAGAAACGTTGTGTATCGACCTTAATATTGTTAAGAGAAAAGCATTAGAGTATTCTAGCATAGGTTTACTATATGTTCGTAATCTGGGAATTATACATCAAAATGTTGACGAGGTTTTTAGGGATTTGAAAAAAGATAATCCAGACATATTTATTATTGATGATAGATGCCCTTGTAGAATTGATTTTGAAGAAAAAATGTTGTGTCCTAATGCAGATGTTACCCTATTTAGCACAGGATATGCCAAATACGTTGAGATGGGATTCGGAGGGTGCGCTTTTGTTAATTCTCCTCTTCAATACCATTCTAATAAGTTAAAATACTTAAAGACTGACCATGATAATCTGGTTGACTCATTTAACTATTCGATTCAAAATAATAAACGATTTATATATAAGGAATCGGATTGGCTGGATACAAATAATCCGGAATTAGGGTTTGAAGAATATAAAATTAGGGTATTATCAAAAAGAGACGAAGTGGATGCCCATAAGGCGAAGCTAAATAATATATATAAGAATAATCTTTCTACAAAGGTGTTACCTTCCCTTGATTTGGGTGTATGGAGGTATAATATCTTTGTGAAAGATAAGGATGTATTACTTGAAGATATATTTAGTAACAATTTATTTGCAAGTTCACACTATTCTGATATTTCAGGTGTTTTTAATAATGTTAATTCTGAAAATTCAAAAGCTTTGCATCAGAACATTGTAAATTTATTTAATGATTATCGTTATTCAGAGGAAATGGCGTATCAAACTTGTGAAATAGTAAATAAGCATGTAAAAATATTCATGTAATTTAAGTATTTACCTGAATTGTTATTTTTCTTTAATAAGGTGTATGAAAAAGAGATATTTTATAATCGGAGGAGGAGCACTTCAAAGGGATTTTGTATTACGAGTGAAAAATAGAGGATTTGAAACACATGTTTTTGATTATAATCCAAATTGTGTTTGTGCTAATCTTGCGGATGTTTTTCATTGTATTAGTATTGATAAAAAAGAACTTATATTAGAAATAGCTGAAGAACAAAAACCTGTAGCGGTACAAACAGTAGCTACTGAGTTAGGAAATGTTACGGCATGTTATGTAGGTGAGAAATTAGGTTTAAACAACAATACCTATGACGTTGCTCTAAATACTACCGATAAATCTTTAATGAAATCGGTCTTTGCCAAAAAAGACGTGCCAAATGCTAAGTTTGTTAAAGCAAGATCAATAAATGAGATTGATTTGAAGAGATTGCAATTTCCGGTAGTTGTCAAGGCCTCAGATAGATCTGCAGGAAGAGGAATCACACAGGCAAATAATATAGAGGAATTTCAAGATGCATTTAAATTAGCCTATGACGAATCGATTAATAAAATTGTTTTGGTTGAAGAGTATTTAATTGGTAAGCAGTTTAGTGTTGAGACGATAAGTTATAATGGGAGACACGAGATTGTTGCTGTTACAGAAGAATTTACTGATGGAGCTCCAAATTTTATCGAAACTCATCATTTAATTCCGGCAAGAATAACTAAAGCATTTCAAGAGGAACTAGAGACTCTAATCAAAAGAATATTGGATGGATTTGAGATTAATTATGGAGCTTCGCATATTGAGCTAATGTTATGTAACAATGAGATTAAGATAATTGAAATTGCTTCTAGAATGGGTGGATTGAGAGATAAAATGATTAACCTATCTTCCGGGATTGACTATTTAGAACTTATTATTGATGCTTCTCTAGGAAAAGATATTGTCTTAACACCGAAGCATTCACATAGCTCGATTGTAAAAATGATATTAAATACAGAGGATTATTCTTATTATAAAAGACTAAAAGAAACAACACCTGATCTAATTAAAATTGACGAAGTGAACGAAGTATTTGATGATACTCGCGTTGCAACCACGCTAATGGATTCACAAGGTTTTTATTATTTGCAAGTGAAAGATGAGGATACAATCGGCCAATTGTTGTCTATCTATAAAAATTAAAAAACTAACATTTCATATTAATAACGCATTTAAATTGAAGTATGAAGATTCAAGAATTTGATTTAACAAAAAAAGTGTTTGTTGTGGCAGAATTGTCTGCAAATCACAATCATGATTTTGATATTGCAGTGAAAACTATTCATGCCGCAAAAGACGCGGGGGTTGATGCTATAAAATTACAAACTTATACAGCAGACACCCTAACTTTAGATTGTGAAAATGATTACTTCAAGATCAAGCATGGAACAATATGGGATGGTGATACGCTTTACTCTTTATACCAAAAGGCTCATACTCCATGGGATTGGCAACCCAAATTAAAGGAAATAGCAGAAGGTTTGGGGTTAATATGCTTTTCGTCTCCTTTTGATTTTTCTTCTGTTGACTTTCTTGAAAAAATGAATGTTCCTGCCTATAAAATAGCTTCTCCTGAGATCTTTGATATTCCACTGATAAGATATTGTGCGGAAAAAATGAAACCTATGATAATATCTACTGGTTTAGCTGAGCTTTCGGATATTGAATTAGCTGTTCAAACTTGTAGAGAGGTTGGAAATAATGATATCATTTTACTAAAGTGTACATCTGCTTATCCAACCCCGATGAATGAAGTTGATTTAAGAACGATACCTAATCTTAAGGAAACATTTGGGGTTGAGGTTGGTCTTTCAGATCATACTCTAGGTCATAGTGTGGCTGCTGGTGCAGTTGCATTAGGAGGTCGTTTTATTGAGAAGCATTTTATTCTCGATAAAAATATTGGGGGACCAGATGCCAGTTTTAGTTTGGATCCTATCGGAATGAAATCTTTGGTGCAATCTGTTCGTGATGTTGAATCGGCACTTGGTCAAGTAAATTATACTTTAACAGATAAGATGAAAAGTATTCGAGATTTTAGCCGATCACTTTTTATTGTGAAAGATATAAAGAAAGGAGAACTATTAACAGCAGAGAATATAAAATCGATCCGACCAGGTTTTGGATTGCACCCCAAGTATTATAATGTTGTATTAGGGCAGAAAGCAAAAGTTGATTTAACTAAGGGTACTCCTTTAAACTTTAATGTAATTGAATAATGAGTGCGAAAAAGATTATGTTTTTGGTAGGCTATGATTATTTTAACGCTTTAGCCTCTTTGGATCATCAAGATATAACTATAGTATCTCCTCAAAAGGAACTTGCCTTTGGGGATGCTCTTAAAAGCAAATTTGAGAAGCAATTCGGCCCAAATTTCCATTTGGTATCTTATTTAAAGGCTGATTTGTTGCTAATTGTAGATGAGGTAAAACCAGATTTTTTAGTTTGTTTAGGCTGGAGAAGAATTATTCCGGATGAAGTAATTAATGCTGTACCCAATTGTATTAATGTACACCCTGCGATATTACCTCAGTATAAGGGTTATCATCCTGTTCCTTACGTGTTGATTAACGAAGAAAAAGAGCACGGGATTACGGCACATATGATCACTCCTGACCTTGATGGGGGAGATATTATTTTGTGTAGAAGATTCCCCATAGATTGCTTCTCCACGTTGAATTACTTACAGGAGAAAGTAAATGAAATATTTCCTGATTTTTTGCAAGAGTTAGTAAACATTCTACACGGTAATGAGATTAACACTGTCGAAAATGACACAAAGTTAACGAAAATTATAGCCGGAAGACGTACTCCTGAAGATTCAGAAATTTCTGGTGATATGAGATTTAGTGATGTATATAATTTTATAAGGGCTTGTGACACAAAGAGATTTCCTGCGTATTATATGAAAGAAGGAATTAAGGTATACGTATCTCTTAGTCGAATTCCAACGGATATAACATTATAATAAGAACTTTATTTTTGTTCAATGAATTTTTTAAAAGTTGTTTTATCAGGAAGTTTCTGGATGACTCTTAATAGAATTATATTAAGGGGTGGAAGTCTTGTGTTAACAGTTATTTTAGCTAGGTATTTTACTCCAAATGAATACGGAGTTTTAATGACTATCCTATTATTAATTTACCTTCTGCAAATAGCGTCATTCGGACTAAATGCTGCTGTAGTTCAAAAAAAGAAGAATGTTAACCTAGTTCACTTCGATGTGTCATGGACTTATGATGCACTATTTACTAGAGCTCTAGTTTGTATTACTCTATTAATTTTTAGCGAAAATATAGCTTCAGTTTTTGACATATTGGAATATGAGAGATATGTTAAGATGATTGCTTTTATCCCTTTTATTCAGGTTTTCGAAAACTCTGCGATGACCAAACTTACGCGTGACTTAGATTTTAAAAGGAGGTTTTATTTAGAATTACCGATCTCAATTGTAAATGTTTTGGCCATTCCGGTAATAATCTTCACAAAGAATCCGGATTATTTTGTCTGGATTTTTATTGTAGGTACACTTGGTAGAAGTATTATGAGTTATGTGTTGTACCCGGTTATTCCAAAGGTTAATTTTAATCTGGTTGTTTTTAAAGAACTTTTCAGTTATGGAAAATGGCTTGTTCTTCAGAACTTGCTAATGAAATTTAAGGATCGTATCACTCAAATTATTTTGGGTATTCTCCTAGGGCCTCTTGCCTTAGGTGGCTTTCAACTTGTATCTCGATTTTCAACACAACTCTTTAGTGAATTCTATGAAACTTTGAACAAAGTACTTTTTCCAATATATGCTAAAATTCAGGATGATATGGATAGCCTTCGAAAAAGCTATGTGAGAATTTTTATGTATTTAGTTTTCTTTATTGCACCATTTGCTTTGTTGCTTAATAATATTGGAGAATCCATTTTAACATTATTCTTTGAATTTAAATATTCAGAATACTATACTCTGATACCTTATCTGATTATTTATGGACTTTGTAAATGTATAAATGAGTCTACAATTCCTCTATATCGAGGAGTGGGATATGTTAAATATGAATTTATTATTAGCTCGGTTGAACTACTGATTACAATTGGTTTGATTTACCCATTTGTTAATCAATGGGGGATATTAGGCGTTGCATATTCTATGAACATAGCAATATTATTGACTGTTTTGTTAAACCTGTTTCTGTTTATACGTTTAGTTTTTACTGATATTTATGAATTCTTCATGAAAACATATAAGTCATTCCTATTTGGTATACTTCCACTGCTTTCATTTTATGTTATGAATTCAATTGATCTTGAGAATAATGTTATTTTTATTGTTTGTAATATTTTCGTTTTAATAATTACGCTTCTTATTAATTTATTAATGTTTAGTTCATTGTTAGGGTTGGAGTTACGAATTAATAAAATTTTGAGATTTAGTAAAGTTGATTAATTATGAAAGTTTTAATTGTTGAAGAACTTCCGGAGAGAGAAAGATTGAGTTACTTATTGTTGAGTAATTTTTTAAAAAAGAAAGGATGTGATGTTCAGATTACAAGTATTTTCAATATCCCGTTCTCGATTAGAAAATATAGCCCTGATATAATATTAGAAAACATATCAGATAGTAATTCTCATCTTAAGAGTATGTACTTGGGGTGTAATTATAATGGTCCAATAATAAATATTTTCTGGGAGCAGTTTATAAATCCCTTAAATTCAACAAGGTATTTTTTTACTGATGCTTTTGCAAATACCAGGATCAATAAGAAGATATTGTGGGGGGAAAATATTAATAAATTTATTAAAACCACATGCCCTGCTTATAATAGCAATCATTATAAAGTATGTGGATCTTTAAAACATCATTTAAGTTATAGATTTAGAAACATAGATAAGAAAGATTTAAGATCTATTTATAACTATCCTTTTGAGAATTTTGAAAAAACTATCGTTATTGCTGAATCATTCGGGCTAATCGAGGATTTAAAAATTCCAGAAGTGATTCAACACAAAAAATCACCTTACATGAGTCCGCATATAAGAGAAGTACTTTATTACTGTTCTTATATGAAGAAGGCTTTCATCAAACTGATAAATGATGCAGCTAAAAAATATCCTGATTATTTATTCATCTTAAGAGTTCATCCAAGTAAGAATAAAGATTACTATAAGAGATATGACACTCTATTTAATCAGAATAACGTAGTGATTAACCACACTGGAGATATTGCACCTCTGCTTAGGCTATCTGATGGGGTTATTGCATCAAGAAGCGGTGTTCTTGTAGACGCAGCTCTAGTCAATACGCCAGCTGTTAATATTACTCCCAAGAATAATATTTTTAGTGAAATTGGTTTATTGGAGACTTTTGAAAATAAATTTGGACTAAAAGTTGGAGATGAAGAATTTAATATTGAGGCTCTAGACAGTTATTTTCAATTGGCCGACAAAATAGATTATTCTTCAAGTTTTGACGGTTGGATTGATGATTATCAATATTCGGTTTTAGATAAAATCTACCAAGAAATTAAAGAATCAATAGGTAAAACTGGTAAAACTAAAATTATCGACTTCTCGGATACAATTTATTGGTTTAAAAATAGATTTAAATCATATGTTAATAGAGAGAAATTATTGGTGGATCAGAGTTATGAGGAAATTTTTGAACTTATAAAATAATGTTTGATCATATATTTGTATATCCCCTATTATTGCTTGTTATTTTTGCTGTTTCGCTTGAGAAAAATAAAAGTATAGTTAATCCATTTTTGATATTTTCATTACTTTACTTTTTAATATTTGTATTTCGACCAATTGTAATAGGGATAGGCATTGAAAATGCAAGAATTCCGATCTATATTAAAAATCATTCGGCAATCATTGAAAAAGGTGCCTGGCTCTCATTTTTCTTCTATTTGACCTCGTGGTTGATATATAAGTTAGTTCGAATTAAATATTGCAGACTCTTGTTTGGTGTATTCTATCCAAAGATTCAAGCAGATGTAAGTATTAGAAAGATTACAAGAGTCAGCATTTGGTTGCTGCCATTGGCTATTGTTATTTACTTGATGGCATTTAGGGAAGGTGGTAGTTTTGTAATGACCATTTTTATATTGAGAACTGCCATATTCAAGTATTCGTCGATTCTAGTAATGGTTACTCAGTTAGGTGCCTTACTAGGAGTGATCTTAGTTATCGAGAGTAAAAGAAGAAAACTTAAATCAAAAAAGTATGTATTAATTTTTTTAGCATTTGAAGCGATAATATTACTGACAGGCGATAGAAGTTCATTTTTTATTCCTATCATATTTTTTATTTTTGCGCAACATTATTTAGTGAAGAAAATTAAAAAAGCCTATTTAATATCAATGATATTATCTGTTTTTTTAGCGCTAGGTGTGATGCAGGAGATTAGACAGAGTCTATTGTCCGACAGGGAAATAGCTAGTAAGAATGATCAATCAAAGGTTGATAAGATTGTAAAGAATATTTCCAAAGGAGCCAATTTAGATGTATATGACTATTACTTAACAATATTACAGTATTCGGAAAATGGTAATTCGAGATCTGGTGTGGATTTGTACCATTATATTGTCGCTCCTATCCCAAGGTTTTTATGGGAAGGGAAACCAAGAGTGATTAGTGAAGGAGTTTGGTTTGCAGAAAAGTTTTTTGGCTCCGAGAATACAGGGAAACCATTTACAAATGTTGGATTATGGTTTATTAATTTCGGAATGATTGGTGTTATACTAGCTGCAATATTTACAGGGGTTTTACTTAAAATAAATTTATGGTATTTAAAAGTTCAAAGTAATTCATTTCAATTCGTATATTTTTTAGTGTCAGTATTTATTATATGTATTGGAGGATTTTCGATGGGTTTTTTATTAGCCTTTATTAAATACTTACTGCCTTTAAATTTAATCTATCGTTATGCAAGAATCTAATAATATGACTGAGTTTCACTTAGTATTAGAGCAAAAGTATTATAAAGTTAATGGTTGTTATTATGTGTGTGGAGATGAAAATGATGAGTTTCTTCAGAGGTATAAGTTAATAAGTGATAACATTTTTCTTACTACGCGTGTTACACAAAAGAATATCGTGGAAGATATATGGCAAAAAATTGATTCGAATGTAAAATTTAATGAGTTACCTGATTATAGCGGAATTATTGATTTTACTCTTAAGATTCCATTGATATTTATAAGATTATATAAAATATATAATAGAAAAAATATACCAGTCATTTTACGTGTGCCAGGGTTAACAACATATATTGTTGCTTTGTTCTTTTTAGTAATGAACAAACGTTATTGTCTTGAAGTTGTTACGGACCCTTCCGGGGAAGTTAAAAATAAAATAAAACTAAAATTTATAGGCAAATTATTAGATAATCTTGGTGTAAAATTTTTGAAAATTATTACAAGTAGAGCACACGCAGTTTCATGTGTTACCAGTTCTTATCTGCAGAGAAAATACCCTAGCAATGCTAAAATCAAATCACACTATTCTTCTATAGAATTACCTGATAGTGACGGATTCAATGATTATCTGACAAGACTTGATATACAGGCAAATTGTATTGAAAATCCAACCTTAGGTTTTATTGGAAGACTTTCAAGTAACTATAAGGGATTAGATATATTGATCAATTCAATTAAACGCTTCAATGATAGGGGGTTTTATCCAATTTGTAAAATAATAGGGGGAGGTTCAATGTTGGATGACTTTAAAAGTTTAGTTAAGGAATATAAGGTTGAAGATAGTTTTGAGTTCTTAGGTGAAATTAAGGATAAATTATCAGTATTTAGTCATCTAAAGTCTGTTGACGTATTTGTTTTGCCTAGTAGAAGAGAGGGATTACCAAGGTGTGTTATTGAAGCTATGTCTCTTGGCATTCCATGTGTTTCATCAAGAGTTGGAGGAGTCGAGGAACTTTTACCAAATGAATATCTATTCGAAATAAATGATGTAGACGGGTTAGTTGATAGAACAGTTTTGTACTTAAGAGAAAAGGAAAGAAGAAAAGATAACTCAATTCTAAACTTTCAAGTTGCTAGAGAATTTCAGAGTTCTATATTGAACCTGAGAAGGGAGAAATATTATAAACAAATTAGGAAAAGTTTTTATGAGAATTCTACAAATCAATAAAATGTATACGCCTGATATAGGGGGTGTTGAAACGGTTGTCAAACAGTATGCGGAATTAATGGCAATGGATCATAAAGTTACTGTTTTGTGTATAAATAAAAAATTTAAATTAACTACTAAGAGAGAATTTATAAATGGAGTTGAAGTTATTAGGTGTTCATCTTTCGGAATATTTTTCTCAATGCCACTCTCCTTTTCGTTCTTTATATATTTTTTGCGACTGAAAGCAAGTTTTGATATTATACATATTCACGAACCTTTTCCATTAGCATCGTTGTTATCTCTATTTATAAATAGACGTGATAAAGTGTGTGTCACCTGGCATAGTGATATTATTAAACAAAAGTTTCTCAAGAAAATAGTTGAGGCATTTCAAAATAGACTTTGTCGTTTATCGAAGATCATTTTTACTACATCTCCGAATTTATTCAGTTTTTCAAGTGTAATTTCTAATTATAAAGAGAAAGTTTGTATTCTGCCGTTGAGTATTAATGTGGATAATGTTGGAGATGGTAAGTACAAAGGTGACTATTTTCTTTATTTAGGGCGATTATCCTACTATAAAGGTATAAAGGTACTTTTAGAGGCGTTTGAAAAATCCGATTCTAAATTACCATTATATATTGTAGGCGATGGAGATGTAAATATTGTAGAGCATATAAATAAACACATTACATCGACAAATAAGAATATTCAGTTCATTAACAAATTTGTTTCGGAGGAAGAAAAGCAAGAGTTCTTGAGAAATTGTAAGGCCTTTTTGTTTCCATCAATACAACCTAGTGAAGCTTTTGGGATTATTCAGTTGGAAGCAATGCTGCAAGGTAAACCTGTAATAAATACTAATTTACCTACTGGAGTTCCATATGTTAGCCAGCATATGAAAACTGGACTAACTGTAAAGGTAAATGAACCTGATGACTTAAAAGATGCTATTAATCTGTTGGCTTTAGATAAGGAGCTAACTAAGGAGCTCGGTATTCAGGCTAGAGAGAGGGTAATCAAGGAGTTTTCTGATGATGTGATATTAGAAAGATTAAAGTTAGAATATGAAAAAATTTGATATGAGAAAAGTATGTGTTGTAGGTGCTTCTGGATTCGTTGGAACACGTCTAATCGATATAACAAAAAGCGAATTTGACTTATCCAATTTTGACAAATGTGATAGTGTTGATTATTCTGACATTACGAAAGTAGGAGATGTTAGGGATATATCATTATTAAATGAACATTTTAAGGGGGTAGATACAATTGTATTGTTAGCTGCTGAACACCGTGACGATGTTAGTCCAACTTCATTATATTACGAAGTAAATGTTCAAGGAACTAAAAATGTTCTGCAAGCAATGGATAAGAATGGTGTGAAAAATATCATATTTACTTCTTCCGTTGCTATTTATGGCCTAAATAAGAACAATCCTGATGAAAATCATCCCGCTGATCCATTTAACCACTATGGTAAGAGTAAATGGCAAGCTGAAGAAGTCCTAAGAGAATGGTATAATAATGATTCAGAAAATCGTTCATTAACTATTATACGCCCGACCGTAATTTTTGGAGAAAGAAACAGAGGGAATGTTTATAACCTTCTAAAACAGATTTCTTCTGGTAAATTCTTAATGGTTGGAAAGGGAAGAAACAAGAAATCTATGGCTTACGTTGGTAATGTTGTGGCTTTCATTAAATACCAATTAGAAAACAATAAATCAGGATATCATCTTTATAATTACATTGATAAGGCTGATTTTAGTATGAATGAGTTAGTGGCTCAAGTAGAAAAGAGTTTGGATAAGAAAATTCCATCAACTCACTTACCATATTGGATAGGAATGCTTGGAGGTATTGGGTTTGACATACTTTCGTTTATAACGCGAAAGAAGTTTTCGGTGAGTTCAGTGAGAGTGAAGAAGTTTTGCGCTACTACTCAATTTGATGCAAGAAAAGTTCACTCTAATGGTTTTATTGCTCCATTTAAATTGGAGGAAGGATTGGATAGAACTCTAAAATTTGAATTTCTTAAGAATGATTAATTGCAACTACATCATCATCATGGCCGGAGGAGTAGGTTCCCGTTTTTGGCCCATGAGCACAGAAGAAAAGCCAAAACAATTTTTGGATGTTTTGGGAATAGGCAAGAGCTTGTTGCAACAAACTGTAGCTCGTTTTAAAACTGTTGCACCAGCTGAAAACATTTTAATTGTTACCTCTGCCAAATACAAACAATTGGTAGCTGAACAATGTCCTGAATTGTTGGAAAGTAATATTTTGTTGGAGCCATGCATGAGAAATACTGCACCTTGTATTGCCTATGCAGCCTATAAAATTAAAGGCTTAAATCCTGATGCCAATATTGTTGTAGCTCCATCAGATCATTTGATTACTAATGAGACAGAATTCATTCGAATCATTGAAAATGGATTGGATTTCACGGAAAACAATGATGCATTGTTGACATTGGGTATTCAACCACATCGTCCGGAAACAGGCTACGGATACATACAGTCAATTACGAATGATGAATTACGAATTACGAGTTCAACACACATAGGTTCAGAGGGTGAGTCTTATGAAACCATGACCGGACAAAGTGCCCTGAGCGTAGTCGAAGAGTCGCCATTAAAGGTAGCAGCCTTCAAAGAAAAACCGAACCTGGAAACTGCCAAAGAATATCTTGCTGCGGGTAATTATTTCTGGAATTCTGGTATCTTCTTGTGGTCATTGAAAAGCATTCTTTCATCATTTGAAAGCTATGTGCCCGAATTGGCTGCCATTTTCCAAAAAGGCGAGGATTTTTACAATACAGAAAAGGAACAAGCATTTATTGATGAAATGTTCCCAACCTGTACCAATATTTCCATTGATTATGCCGTAATGGAAAAAGCGGATAACATTTTTGTTCAGCCAGCGGATTTTGGATGGTCTGATTTGGGAACCTGGGGATCACTTTGGGAAAAGCGGGAGAGATGCGAGCAAGGAAATACTGTTGTTGGTGAACATGTACACCTGTTCGAAGCAGACAATTGTATTGTTAACATGCCTACAAACAAAGAGGTAGTCATACAGGGCTTACAAAACTATATTGTTGTAGAAGACAATGATGTTTTGTTAATCTGTAAAAAAGAGGAAGAACAACGCATTAAGGAATTCCGCTCAGCGGTGATAAAATAATCGGCGTACCAACCCAAAATTAGTTAGCACTTATGGGGCCGATAGTAAAACAAAAGCCCGAAGAAATTTCTTCGGGCTTTTGTTGTTTAGTTTTGTTTAAATCGTGCGTTAAAAACAAAAATCCAAAACTTTGGCAGCATTTTCCTGGTCACCATTTTCTAAAAGATCCTGGGCCATTTTAATCAGTTGGTTGTCTGCAACTCCATTTTTAATAGCTTCTGCTATATCCTTTGGTAAATTTTCCATATTAAAACATTGTAATAGTAGTGTGTTATAACAACACAAATGTATAAAAATAATTTATATTGTCAAGCTGTCAAGTTTGCCAAGTTTTTTATTTTGTGTTAATAAATTGTTTTTTCATGGTCGAAAACGTTTGTTTTATCCAAAAGTCAAAAGGTCAGCTTCGACTCCGCTCAGCTACCGAGGAGTCAAAAGGTAGAACAGTCAGCTTCGACTACTCCCGAAAGCTTTCGGGATAGCTACCAAAGAGTCTAACAGTTTAAAAGTCTTGAAAAGTTGAATATTCTGTTTTTCATACTAATATTTTTAGTGATGTATACTATTATAACGCTTTGGTATTGTTTTACCCTACTTTTCTGTTATCAGAGAACAGTGAGGTGTTGGGCGTAAGCTTTGTACTTTTCTACTTTATTAATGAGATCCCTCTCCCGATCATTCGGGATCGGGATGACTGCTTACTTG
>CBDDLC010000002.1:0-262215 GCA_965230495.1 Saprospiraceae bacterium
GATAGCCTTGATATAATTCTCATAATAAAAGAATGGAATGATTATTGAGATTATATTACTTAAATATTTGATGTAGAGAGTATTCAAATATTATAAGATATATATGATAATAAATTATATATTTGCTACAAGCTGACCTTTAATGCAAAAAATATATCTATTATCCAACAGAACTTTTTGATGGAGACAATGAAAAGACAACTTTCGCGTACAAGAATAATTCTTAAAATTCTTGGATTATTTTTTACAATTATCATATCTAATGAAGTAATCTCACAATGTCCGTCAGGACAGGTGCTAGTAGACTATGGAGATGTCTTTATAAATCAATTTAACTCTCAAAGTGGAGTTGGCACTCCAGAAGGGGCTATTGATGGAAATAATAATAGTGATGCTACATTTTACAACAATGGAGATGTAATGAATGTATCCATGCCCTTAGGAGAAACACTTGATTTGAACGACGATATAGCGGTAGGAGCTCAGTTATCTGCTAATAGTCAGGTTGGTGCTGAATTAACAATTAGTGTAACTGATGGAGTGAGTACAGTTGTACTTGGAACCATCAGTCCTCCCAATACGACAGAAATGGCATTTACCTTGGCTAATACATTGAATGGAGCTACAGAAATTATAATTACGAATACTTCTTCATCTACTTCAGACGACCAAATACGTATAGACTATATATATGTTGATAATATCAATTGTGAAGACGATACGGATGGTGATGGGTTGTCAGATAATCAAGAAACTTCGATTTATGGTACAGACCCAAATATCGCTGATACAGATGGGGATGGAACGAATGATGGTATGGAAGTAATGAACGGTACAGAGCCTACATGTGCTTTTCCAACGCAAAATAACGGTGATATTCCAATTGCAGATTTTAATGCCAATAGTGGTGTTGAAAATGTGGATGGTGCATATAATGATAATGACAACGATTACGCCAGATTTAGACAGGCGAATGATGCATTAACTATGAATATAGTTTCTTCTGGACTTGATGCATTGGATGTAATACATTTTAGAGCCCGGGAAACAAATGATAATGGCTCTGGAGAGTTAGAGATTTTGGTCTCAACCGACTGTAGTTCGTTCACAACACTGGGTACGATAATTGTTCAATCCACAACTGAACAATTGTATTCCATTGACAATACTGTGGACGGGGTAATGTGTATACAGTTTAAAACCAATGATAATACAGACTTGTACATCGATGATATGTACTTTACGGATATTGATTGTCTTACTGATTCCGACGGTGATGGTATTCCGGATGAAGTAGAAATTAATGAAATAGGTTCAGACCCGAATAATGCTGATTCTGATGGAGATGGAATAAATGATTCAACTGAACTCTTAAATGGAACGTCACCTACCTGTAACAACGATACACATATCCTTATTGATAGAGGGATGGTAACATTTGATGTACTTGAATCTACAACCGGAACAGTAGGAAATGCCAACGGAGCCATCAATGGAGATAATAATAATGATGCTACTTTATTGGACGAAAGAGAATCTATTACTATAAGTGTAATGTCTGGTGAAACACTTGACGCCAATGATACAATCTTTATTGGAGGGCATGAAACTAATGCTAATTATTCAGGACTTTTTGAAGTATTTGTCTCCTTAGATTGCTCTTCTTTCAGCTCTATTGGGATATACACAATGGTAGGAACAACGGAAACTGAGTATGCCATTTTAAATCCCACTGATGGTGTTGAATGCATTCGAATTCAGACATTAAATGAATCAAATTCTGAATTGGATAGAGGATACATCAATATAGATTATGTTAACTTTTCCGATTACGATTGTGAAATTGACACGGATCAAGATGGATTAAGTGATCTTCAAGAAACAATGGATTATATGACAGATCCGAATGATGTAGATACTGACGATGATGGCATCAGCGATGGAGATGAAGTGATAGGGGGCTCTTCGCCTTTGGATATATGTGATCCTGATCCGAATGCTGCACCAGAATCATATGACTGTGATGGAGATGGAATAGCTAATTGCGATGACTTATTCCCGACAGATGGATGTAATGGTCAAGGATTCAGTTCTGGCTTTAGCTTTTCCAATGAAATGGTTGTTGGTGGGGAGGATTATATTTTTGACGTTTTGGACCCTGATGGAGTAAAGATAGCCACTTTTACTGTTGACAATACTTTACTTACTGGACCGGGATCATTTGATGTAGATATTTCAGGCAATAGTTTTGTATACGAACTTTTGGGAGGAACCACAGGTACCAATTACTCCACCGTATTTTCCATTGCCTATGAGCCTGGAGCCTCTGGAAACCTTAAGTTTCATTATGATGAAACAGGACCCGGATGGACGCAACATGGAGAAAATATTACCATTACACATACACTTGACGAAAACCCCATTGTATCTGCCTCAACTGTACCGGGATGGAATGTAGGCGATGAGATTCCTACTAATAGTTTTATAGATCACCAAACTAACCAAACATTCGAGTTTGATTTCGTAATTAATTCTGATGATGATCAACTAACTATAGAGCATCTTGCACCGGTTAATATAGCCAATGAGAGTATGGAGTTTGAACTTGTGGAAGGATGTATATGTCCTCCAGCAGCTACTCCTGAAGGTGATCCGATACAGAGATTTTGTAGTTTGGACGTGCATTTGGCAGGAGAATTAATGCCTCAGGCCGACACAATTACTTGGTTTAGAGGAGATACTTCATGTAGTGAAGTATTGATGTCTTCAGATACAATAATGAATGGTGAGAATTATTATGCCAGAGTAGTCGACCCGGTTACAGGATGTCGAAGTGATGCACTCTGTGTTACCGTTTTAATGTCTTCTCAAGAATGCGGACTGGGAGGCTTAGAGTGCTATGATTTTGGCTTTGAAGCTCCTTGTGATCTTAGAGTTAATTGTAATACCGATTATTCAGCTTCCGTACTTGGATGGTTAAATCAATATATTGTAACCGATACCTCATCTACCGAAGATCCATTGGTTGCCGTGAGTAACAATTTTAACGGCAGTGTTCCAGATATGTGTATGACTGATTCTATTCAGGTAATATTTACAGCTACATGTGACACCACTTTAATGGATACGGCATATATAATTAGTACGGTCGATCCTTTTGGTGAATTTACCAACTGTTCAGATGGTGATTTAGACGGACTATCAAATAATTTAGATTTGGATGATGATAATGATGGGATATTAGACAACAATGAATGTGGAACAACAAGCTCTACGAATGCTATTCTTGCTTCGAGTTTGGACGATGATTTTAATAACCCATCGAATGGAGGTAGTACAGCAGGGTCATTAGCTAATACCATTGATGGCGATTTATCTACATTTATCGCAGATCTATCTCCACAAGATGGTTACACGGATATAACCTATAATTATCCCTTTTCATATTATTCTGGGATTAACATCTATAATAATGGGGGTAATATTCTGGGAGATGATCAGGCCATTAGTAATATTGGTACACTGAACATATATGACAATCAGAATAATGTCATATTCACAATGACAAATATTAATGTTCCGAACGGTGATTCGGGAGGCAATCCCTTTGTTATAAATTTTGATCCGATTCAAGTATCTAAAATTGAAATCCTTGATATAACAGGACTTTCTGATGGGGTTGCATTTAGAGATATACAATTGTTAGAATGTCAGGATACAGACGGAGATGGTATTACGGATATTTTGGATTTAGACTCTGATGGAGATGGGTGTCCGGATGCGTTAGAAGGATCGGGAGGATTTGATTCAGAAGATTTGAATGAAGAGGGAGCTTTATCTGGAATGGTGGATTCAGATGGAATACCTTCTTCTGCAGGAGGAGGGCAAAGTGATGTAAGCAGTAAGGACATAAGTATGCAATCCATGGCATGTGCAGAGCTGACAAATGCGTATATTAGTTTTATCAACTGTTCTTCAGGAGATACATTATGGGTAAATTCTGACGTCGACGTTTGTGGGGCAGACGTTATTTATAGTACGCCTGTTGCCGAGTCGAGTTGTAGTAGTATTGATTCTATTATTTTGTTTCAAGGAATTGCTTCCGGTCAACCGTTTCCGATAGATACAACTGAAATTGTTTTCGTTGCATACGATGAATGCCTTAATATAGATACATGTAGGTTTTGGGTGGGAGTAATTGATAATCAAATACCTAGTGTTGCTTGCCCCGGAGATATGTCTATGTGTGCCGATGAAGGTGTTTGTACTTGGACAAGTAATTCAATGATTGATCCTATTACAAGTGAAAATTGCCCAAATGCGACATTTGGATATAGGGTAACTGGAGCAACCACAGTGGATAGTACTACATGGACCTCTTCGACTATTACTACTTTTAATTTAGATACGAGTTATATAACTTACTATATTGCCGATCAAAATGGGAATGTTGATAGTTGTAATTTTAAGGTGATTATTAATGATTGTCAAGCTCCGAGTATAACATGTCCTACTAATACAGTCGTTGAATGTGATGGAAGTGGTAATGTATCTGACTTAAATACCTTTCTTGGTAATGTATTAGCAACTGATATCTGCAGTACACCCAGTATTGATACTGTATTAATAAGTTCTTTTAATGATTGTGGAGAAAATTATCATAATACATACCTGTTTTCAGCAGTTGATGAAGCTGGCAACGAGGCCGTTTGCTATAGTACGTTTGAGGTAACTGATAATACAGCTCCCGATTTGACACTTTCGAGTAATTCGGTTACAGTGACTTGTGAAAATGCGGATGTAACCAATTGGTTGGAATCTATTTCTTCTGTAAATGAGACATGCAGTGGAGAAACACTGATCCTGAATAACCTTATTGAATATACGGAAGAATGTTATCAGGATGAAAGAGTAGCAACTTATACGTATCTAGTATTCGCTCAAGATGAGTGTGGTCTTAACTCGGCCTCCGATACTGCTGTTTATATTATACAGGACAATATTGATCCAAGCTTTAACTTTGATAATATTATTTGTTCAAATACTACTTGGAATATTTCTTTGAATAATACACCCTCTGATTGTTTTTCTACTTCACTAGATGAGCGTATTTATTGGTACGGAGGTAATGGCAGTTCATTTATTGTAAATGATCAAGGTGCAGATGCCCAGATTGTTGTAAATGATGCGGATGGAGTGTTTAATTTATGTGCTACCGTGTATTATGGATCATGTTCAAGTACATTTTGCCAGAATGTAGAAGTGAAACCTATTGTCAATGCCAATATTAGAAATTTATCTGTTTGTGCAGATAATAATGCCATCATAGATCTATCCACGATGTATAATTCCTCTGGAACTGATACTAATGGAACATGGACTATTACAGGAGGTACAGGATCAGGATCAATTGTTAATAACATTCTAACCTATACTCAGCAAGGTACTTTTGAACTTACATATGAAGTAGGAGATCAGACTTCGTGTAGTGGTGGATGTACGAATGCTTCAGATGATGATTGTTATGCTCAGGATATGGCAACATTAACCGTGGGAGGAGAATGTGATGCTTCAGATTGTGTTATATTCTCCGAAACTTTTGATGTAGATGTAGTTTATGTGGAGGAAGATGATGCCGATGGTTGTCTTACTGACGATCCTGCGACATGTAATGTCTATAATGACCCTGTACCATTTAAATTAACAATTTCAGATGATCCTGCAGTTGCAGGAGCTAATCAATTTGAGGATTTTGGTGATGCCTCGGCCAGCAGTCCGGATGCATCAATTAGAGCGATTAATGGAAGGCTTCAGTTTTGGTCTTTGGATGAGGTAATATGTCTTGAGACTCCCGTGGTAGATATTTCTTTTGCGGATGAAGTTAATTTTTCTGTTATAGTAGAACAATCAAATGGGGGACTTGAGCCTAATGACTTTATATCAGTTTATCATAGCATTGATGGAGGGGCTTGGACACTAGTGGATCAAGTTAATGATGATTTTGGAGGTTTGATAGAAATTTCTGAAAATGGAGTTACTGGAAACACTGTACAGTATCAATTCTGTGTACTTAATGGTCAGGCCGGAGGCCCTGTTGAAGAACATACTATTGATGATATTACTATTGCCGGAGCTCCTGATCCAAATCTTAATAATGTAGAGTTAAGTTGTGCAAAGGACCCTTCAGGTACTTTGGACCTTTCCACCTTATGGACAGACAATACAGTTGAAAGTGGTTTTTTTGAATTCACATCTGATGGTATGACTCAAGAGGGTACAACTGTCTCAGGTGCCGAAATAATAAATAATACACTGATATATGAAGAATCTGGATGCTATCATGTAATTTACGAGGTGATGTGTGAAGGTGAAATAGCAACCGATGATGCTTATATCTTAGTTCCTGAAGATCCTGATCCTGATTTTTCTATTCCATTTAATTATTGTTGGAATGAAATGAACGGTACCACTATACAGCCAGTTGTGTCTGATAATGATTATTCAACTTTTAGCACTTTAACACAGGAATGGACAATAGATAGTGAAACGGCTGTCGGTTCATATAGTGATGTAGTTTCAATAGATGCCTCTTCTGGAGAAATAACGATAGAAGGAGCGGGAGAAGCAGTTGTTTGTTTAACAGATACTCTCTCTGCGTCCTGTGATGATATGGAGTCAGTTTGTTTTACATCGTTTTGTCAAACGATTATTGTTGACACGATTCCTCAGATTACAATTGTAAAAGCACCTGATGTATGCTCTTGTCCTGGCACTAATATAACGTTAACACCATCAATAACAGGAGGTCTTTTTACAGGAGTAGGTGTTACAAATAACTCGGATGGCACGGGAACTTTTAACTCAAGTACGGGAGGCTCGCATACGATCATTTATACTTATGTTTCAGCAGGAGGCTGTGTTTCAACAACCCCCGTTTTAATAGAACTGGACATAGACAAACCAATTATAATGACTCCTCCTTCTAATCTTTATCTGGAGTGTGACGGCTCTGGTAATAGTAGCGAAATAATGGATTGGACTGATACTTTTGGAAACATGGTTGTTGTTGATAGTTGTGATTCGGACGTTACTTTAAGTTTTACAATGGGAACGACCAATTCTCAATGTGGAGATACTGAAACCATTCCATATACATTTACAGCGACGGATGATTGTGGAAATAGCATAAGTGAAGTTGCTTATGTGTACATAGAAGATACGACTTCGCCAACGCTAAGTTTACCAACAGCAGTTAATACTGTATCATGTGATGGCGATATCAATGGAGTATTGAATAGTTGGTTAAATAGTGCAAGTGCGAGTGATGCATGCGGCACAGGGAGTGTAAGTTATAGTTTGATTAATGAGATAGAAAGTTGTTCAGGAACGAATACAATAATAACAAGAACATATAGTTTTTGGGCGGATGATGCATGTGGAAATCAGAGTGCTATAGAGACTAGTATATTTACGATAACAGATAGTACGTTACCAGCCATTAGTGCACCTGGAGATTTAACAATAGAATGTGGAGATGATATAGGGACTATGATATTGAGTTGGTTAGAAGATTATAGTGTGACAGAATCATGTCAAGATTACATAGTAACGAATAATTATAATGGAGATATTCCATCTTTATGTGACGCATCAAATACTACGGTGACGTGGACGGTAATTGATGGTTGTGGAGCAAGTAGCAGTGCTACAGCGGATATAATAGTGACAGCAGATACGACGGATCCAAATTTTGTGAATTGTCCAGTAGATATGACGGTAAA
Source organism: Saprospiraceae bacterium (assembly GCA_965230495.1). Classification (GTDB taxonomy): domain Bacteria; phylum Bacteroidota; class Bacteroidia; order Chitinophagales; family Saprospiraceae; genus JACJYM01. Next base: position 7,782 of record CBDDLC010000002.1, read on the forward strand.
TGTAGATGTAGATAATTGCAGTAGCAATGTGATATTTAGTACACCAATAGCAGATGATTGTAATGGAGTGGCGAGTGTTTTACAAACAATGGGGCCTTCCAGTGGTATGGAGTTTCCTTTAGGAGATACGGATATAGTATTTACGGCAACTGATGGATGTGATAATACGAGTACGTGTGAATTTACGATCACGGTGGTTGATAGTGATGTGCCAAATATATCCTGTCCTTCTAATGAGGTGGTGCAATGCACAGATACGGGTTCATGTATGTGGACTGCTGATAGTAGTACAGATCCAATATATAATGATAATTGCCCTACGTTGGTTATAACTTATACTGTTACAGGAGCAACGACGATAACAAGTGGAGCAACAGGTGTGAATACGGTTTCAGGCGATGGTGAAGTATTTAATTTGGGTGAAAGTATGGTAATATATACAATTGATGATGGTAATGGGAATACATCTAGCTGCAGTTTTAGTGTATTGATAGAAGATTGTGAATCACCAACGATTACAACCTGCCCTTCAGATATGACTGTAGAATGTGATGGCAATGGAAATACTGCTCAACTAAATACGTGGTTAACAACGGTCAATGCGAATGACAATTGTGATATGGATGTAACTATTATTAGCCAGGTGTTTAATAGTATTTCTGGGTGTGGAGGTGGTAGTACTACAAATTATCAATTTACGGCTACTGATGATTCAGATAATACTTCCATATGTTATGCTAGTTTTATAATTGAGGATTCAACCAATCCTGTAATTTCAACATCTGCTATGAATACTATAGTAGAATGTGATGACCATGGTAACGCTTCGGGATTATTGGCATGGCTTGAGAATAATGGAAATATATTAGATTCTGATGTGTCAGAAAGTTGTGGTATGTATACTTGGTATAATAATTTTAATACTGTCAGTTTTACTTCGAATTCTTCTTGTGCTAATGATATTGGTTATTGGGAAGTGGAATTTTGGGTTGTTGATGATTGTGATGGAGAGAGTAATCATATTACGTTAAGGTATATTTTGGAGGACAGTACTGATCCTGAGATTGTGGCGCCGGTAGATATAATTTTGGAATGCGGAAATGAAGAGAATGAATCAATTATTGATAGTTGGTTAAATCTTTTTAATACTTCTGATAATTGTAGTGATGTGTCAGTAACCAATAATTTTTCAACTTTGACTTTGCCTACAACATGTAATCAAAGCATAACAGTTACATGGACAGCGGAGGATGATTGTGGGAATATGGCTGTGGCTACAGCTGATATCTCTATTATAGACACACAATCTCCTAATATAGTGGTTTCACCTTCTAATCTTTACCTGGAGTGTGACGGCTCTGGTAATAGTAGCGAAATAATGAATTGGACTGATACTTTTGGAAACATGGTAGCGGTTGATAATTGTGATTCGGACGTTACTTTAAGTTTTACAATAGGAACGACCAATTCTCAATGTGGAGATACTGAAACCATTCCATATACATTTACAGCGACGGATGATTGTGGAAATAGTATAAGTGAAGTTGCTTATGTGTATATAGAAGATACGACTTCTCCGACACTAAGTTTACCAACAGCAATTAATACTGTATCATGTGATGGCGATATCAATGGAGTATTGAATAGCTGGTTAAATAGTGCAAGTGCGAGTGATGCATGCGGCACAGGGAGTGTAAGTTATAGTTTGATTAATGAGATAGAAAGTTGTTCAGGAACGAATACAATAATAACAAGAACATATAGTTTTTGGGCTGATGATGCATGTGGAAATCAGAGTGCTATAGAGACTAGTATATTTACGATAACAGATAGTACGTTACCAGCCATTAGTGCACCTGGAAATTTAACAATAGAATGTGGAGATGATATAGGGACTATGATATTGAGTTGGTTAGAAGATTATAGTGTGACAGAATCATGTCAAGATTACATAGTAACGAATAATTATAATGGAGATATTCCATCTTTATGTGACGCATCAAATACTACGGTGACGTGGACGGTAATTGATGGTTGTGGAGCAAGTAGCAGTGCTACAGCGGATATAATAGTGACAGCAGATACGACGGATCCAAATTTTGTGAATTGTCCAGTAGATATGACGGTAAATGTAGATGTAGATAATTGTAGTAGTAATGTGATATTTAGTACACCAATAGCAGATGATTGTAATGGAGTGGCGAGTGTTTTACAAACAATGGGGCCTTCCAGTGGTATGGAGTTTCCGTTGGGTGTGACGACGATCGTATTTACGGCGGAGGATGGTTGCGGTAATGAAAGTATGTGTGAGTTTGACATTACGGTAGTAGACAGTGATGTACCGAGTATCTCATGTCCGAGCAATGATGTGGAGGTATGTACGGATGTGGATGCATGTACCTGGTCAAGTGATGACAGCACGGATCCTATCTACAATGACAACTGTGCCGAGACAGTGACATATACAGTAACGGGAGCGACGACAGTGACTAGTGGGGCCACGGGAGTAAACACCTTAGATGGCGATGATGTAGTATTAAATCTGGGAGTAAATACGGTGACTTATACGATAGACGATGGCAATGGGAATATGGCGAGTTGTAGTTTTGATGTATTGGTAGAAGATTGTGAGTCACCGATTATTACATGTAGTGATATGTTGGATGTGTCGTGTGGCAGTGAGGATATATCAGGGTGGATGGATGCGATCGAAGCGACGCTAGGAGATAATTGCACGGCAGCTGCGGATCTGACGTTTACATCACAATTGATTACAGATATAAGTTCTTGTGGAGGGACGATAGATCGGTTGTACTTATTTACGGTGACTGATGAGGCGGGTAATAGTAGTACATGCTATGGCAGCTATGAGAGTGATGATGCGGTGGTACCGGTGATAGATACAGAAGCCAGTAATTTGATCTTGGAGTGTAATGGAGGGAACCAAAGCACGGCGTTATTGGCGTGGTTGAGTGACCACGGGGGAGCTGTTGCGAGTGATGCTTGTAGTGGGCCTGTAGTATGGAGCCACGATTACGATGGGGATTTGGTAGGAAGTTGTGGTACGAATGGCAGTGTGACGGTGATATTTACGGCGACGGATGATTGTGGAAATACGAGTACGACGAGTTCAGCCTTTACGATAGAAGATACGACAGCTCCTGTATTAGATCTACCGAATAATATCGTATTGGAATGTGGAGATGCAAACAATGAATCGATCATATCGGCATGGTTGAGTAGTGCCACGAGCGATGATGCTTGTGAGGGAATTATAGCGGTGACGAATAATTATTCTTCGGTTACTCCGACAGATTTATGTGGAGAGACGGGCGTATATACGGTGACGTTTAGTGGAGAAGATGCATGTAATAATGAGGCTACAGATACGCGAACGATAACGATAGAAGACAGGACGGATCCGGTTATAGAGATAGGAGCCCAAGATTTGGTATTGGAGTGTGGCGTAGACAACACGGCTGCGATAGCGGCATGGGAGACGAATAACGGCGGATCGGTAGCTTCAGATAATTGTAGTGATGAGGATTTGACGTGGACAAATGCGGCGGCAGCAGCAGTAACGACCTGTGGAACGGCTACGACGACGCTATACACCTTTACGGTGACGGACAACTGTGGCAATACGAGTACGACGACGGCGAGTGTGGTCATCGAGGATACTACGGCACCGACATTAACGGTACCTGACGATCAGGTAGAGGAGTGTGGCAATATAGCCGTTAGTTTGGCTACATGGTTGGGAGAAGCGACATCAAGTGACGATTGCGGGACGGTAACGATGACGACGCAGTTATTCAATACGATCAGTGGCTGTGGGGAGACAAAAGAAGAAGTGTATCAATTTACGGCGACCGATCAGTGTGGGAATGAGACGGTAGGGTATGCGAGCTATAGGATAGAAGACACGGAAGATCCGATGGTAACCGCCCCGGGGGACTTAACGTTAGAATGTGGCGATGCGAATAATGAAAGTATGGTATTGGCGTGGTTAGCGAGTGCTGTGGCGAGTGATGAATACGACTGTGGCGATTTAGAGATCACGAATAATTATAGCGGTTTGCCAGGGGTAAGTTGCGATGTGAGTAGTGGCATCGTAGTGACATGGACAGTAACGGATGGTTGTGGCAATAGCGATACGGATATGGCGACGATCTTTATGGATGATACGGGAGCCCCTGCGTTTATCAATTGTCCGGTGGATATGACGGTGAATGTCGATGTAGATAATTGTGATGCAAATGTAATTTATAGTACACCGGTAGCGGAGGATGGCTGTGAGGGTAATGGCGTGGGTGTAGCATTGACATCAGGGATAGCGAGTGGACAAGTATTTCCGTTGGGTGTGACGACGATTGTATTTACGGCGGAGGATGGTTGTGGTAATGAAAGTATGTGTGAGTTTGACATTACGGTGGTAGACAGTGATGTACCGAGTATCTCATGTCCGAGCAATGATGTGGAGGTATGTACGGATGTGGATGCATGTACCTGGTCAAGTGATGACAGCACGGATCCTATCTACAATGACAACTGTGCCGAGACAGTGACATATACAGTAACGGGAGCGACGACAGTGACTAGTGGGGCCACGGGAGTAAACACCTTAGATGGCGATGATGTAGTATTAAATCTGGGAGTAAATACGGTGACTTATACGATAGACGATGGCAATGGGAATATGGCGAGTTGTAGTTTTGATGTATTGGTAGAAGATTGTGAGTCACCGATTATTACATGTAGTGATATGTTGGATGTGTCGTGTGGCAGTGAGGATATATCAGGGTGGATGGATGCGATCGAAGCGACGCTAGGAGATAATTGCACGGCAGCTGCGGATCTGACGTTTACATCACAATTGATTACAGATATAAGTTCTTGTGGAGGGACGATAGATCGGTTGTACTTATTTACGGTGACTGATGAGGCGGGTAATAGCAGTACATGCTATGGCAGCTATGAGAGTGATGATGCGGTGGTACCGGTGATAGATACAGAAGCCAGTAATTTGATCTTGGAGTGTAATGGAGGGAACCAAAGCACGGCGTTATTGGCGTGGTTGAGTGACCACGGGGGAGCTGTTGCGAGTGATGCTTGTAGTGGGCCTGTAGTATGGAGCCACGATTACGATGGGGATTTGGTAGGAAGTTGTGGTACGAATGGCAGTGTGACGGTGATATTTACGGCGACGGATGATTGTGGAAATACGAGTACGACGAGTGCAGCCTTTACGATAGAAGATACGACAGCTCCTGTATTAGATCTACCGAATAATATCGTATTGGAATGTGGAGATGCAAACAATGAATCGATCATATCGGCATGGTTGAGTAGTGCCACGAGCGATGATGCTTGTGAGGGAATTATAGCGGTGACGAATAATTATTCTTCGGTTACTCCGACAGATTTATGTGGAGAGACGGGCGTATATACGGTGACGTTTAGTGGAGAAGATGCATGTAATAATGAGGCTACAGATACGCGAACGATAACGATAGAAGACAGGACGGATCCGGTTATAGAGATAGGAGCCCAAGATTTGGTATTGGAGTGTGGCGTAGACAACACGGCTGCGATAGCGGCATGGGAGACGAATAACGGCGGATCGGTAGCTTCAGATAATTGTAGTGATGAGGATTTGACGTGGACAAATGCGGCGGCAGCAGCAGTAACGACCTGTGGAACGGCTACGACGACGCTATACACCTTTACGGTGACGGACAACTGTGGCAATACGAGTACGACGACGGCGAGTGTGGTCATCGAGGATACTACGGCACCGACATTAACGGTACCTGACGATCAGGTAGAGGAGTGTGGCAATATAGCCGTTAGTTTGGCTACATGGTTGGGAGAAGCGACATCAAGTGACGATTGCGGGACGGTAACGATGACGACGCAGTTATTCAATACGATCAGTGGCTGTGGGGAGACAAAAGAAGAAGTGTATCAATTTACGGCGACCGATCAGTGTGGGAATGAGACGGTAGGGTATGCGAGCTATAGGATAGAAGACACGGAAGATCCGATGGTAACCGCCCCGGGGGACTTAACGTTAGAATGTGGCGATGCGAATAATGAAAATATGGTATTGGCGTGGTTAGCGAGTGCTGTGGAGATTGATGAATACGACTGTGGTGATTTAGAGATCACGAATAATTATAGCGGTTTGCCAGGGGTGAGTTGCGATGTGAGTAGTGGCATCGTAGTGACATGGACAGTAACGGATGGCTGTGGCAATAGCGATACGGATATGGCGACGATCTTTATGGATGATACGGGAGCCCCTGCGTTTATCAATTGTCCGGTGGATATGACGGTGAATGTAGATGTGGATAATTGTGATGCAAATGTAATTTATAGTACACCGGTAGCGGAGGATGGCTGTGAGGGTAATGGCGTGGGTGTAGCATTGACATCAGGGATAGCGAGTGGACAAGTATTTCCGTTGGGTGTGACGACGATTGTATTTACGGCGGAGGATGGTTGTGGTAATGAAAGTATGTGTGAGTTTGACATTACGGTGGTAGACAGTGATGTACCGAGTATCTCATGTCCGAGCAATGATGTGGAGGTATGTACGGATGTGGATGCATGTACCTGGTCAAGTGATGACAGCACGGATCCTATCTACAATGACAACTGTGCCGAGACAGTGACATATACAGTAACGGGAGCGACGACAGTGACTAGTGGGGCCACGGGAGTAAACACCTTAGATGGCGATGATGTAGTATTAAATCTGGGAGTAAATACGGTGACTTATACGATAGACGATGGCAATGGGAATATGGCGAGTTGTAGTTTTGATGTATTGGTAGAAGATTGTGAGTCACCGATTATTACATGTAGTGATATGTTGGATGTGTCGTGTGGCAGTGAGGATATATCAGGGTGGATGGATGCGATCGAAGCGACGCTAGGAGATAATTGCACGGCAGCTGCGGATCTGACGTTTACATCACAATTGATTACAGATATAAGTTCTTGTGGAGGGACGATAGATCGGTTGTACTTATTTACGGTGACTGATGAGGCGGGTAATAGCAGTACATGCTATGGCAGCTATGAGAGTGATGATGCGGTGGTACCGGTGATAGATACAGAAGCCAGTAATTTGATCTTGGAGTGTAATGGAGGGAACCAAAGCACGGCGTTATTGGCGTGGTTGAGTGACCACGGGGGAGCTGTTGCGAGTGATGCTTGTAGTGGGCCTGTAGTATGGAGCCACGATTACGATGGGGATTTGGTAGGAAGTTGTGGTACGAATGGCAGTGTGACGGTGATATTTACGGCGACGGATGATTGTGGAAATACGAGTACGACGAGTTCAGCCTTTACGATAGAAGATACGACAGCTCCTGTATTAGATCTACCGAATAATATCGTATTGGAATGTGGAGATGCAAACAATGAATCGATCATATCGGCATGGTTGAGTAGTGCCACGAGCGATGATGCTTGTGAGGGAATTATAGCGGTGACGAATAATTATTCTTCGGTTACTCCGACAGATTTATGTGGAGAGACGGGCGTATATACGGTGACGTTTAGTGGAGAAGATGCATGTAATAATGAGGCTACAGATACGCGAACCATCACCATCGAAGATACGACGGATCCGGTTATAGAGATAGGAGCCCAAGATTTGGTATTGGAGTGTGGCGTAGACAACACGGCTGCGATAGCGGCATGGGAGACGAATAACGGCGGATCGGTAGCTTCAGATAATTGTAGTGATGAGGATTTGACGTGGACAAATGCGGCGGCAGCAGCAGTAACGACCTGTGGAACGGCTACGACGACGCTATACACCTTTACGGTGACGGACAACTGTGGCAATACGAGTACGACGACGGCGAGTGTGGTCATCGAGGATACTACGGCACCGACATTAACGGTACCTGACGATCAGGTAGAGGAGTGTGGCAATATAGCCGTTAGTTTGGCTACATGGTTGGGAGAAGCGACATCAAGTGACGATTGCGGGACGGTAACGATGACGACGCAGTTATTCAATACGATCAGTGGCTGTGGGGAGACAAAAGAAGAAGTGTATCAATTTACGGCGACCGATCAGTGTGGGAATGAGACGGTAGGGTATGCGAGCTATAGGATAGAAGACACGGAAGATCCGATGGTAACCGCCCCGGGGGACTTAACGTTAGAATGTGGCGATGCGAATAATGAAAATATGGTATTGGCGTGGTTAGCGAGTGCTGTGGCGATTGATGAATACGACTGTGGCGATTTAGAGATCACGAATAATTATAGCGGATTGCCAGGGGTAAGTTGCGATGTGAGTAGTGGCATCGTAGTGACATGGACAGTAACGGATGGCTGTGGCAATAGCGATACGGATATGGCGACGATCTTTATGGATGATACGGGAGCCCCTGCGTTTATCAATTGTCCGGTGGATATGACGGTGAATGTAGATGTGGATAATTGTGATGCAAATGTAATTTATAGTACACCGGTAGCGGAGGATGGCTGTGAGGGTAATGGCGTGGGTGTAGCATTGACATCAGGGATAGCGAGTGGACAAGTATTTCCGTTGGGTGTGACGACGATTGTATTTACGGCGGAGGATGGTTGTGGTAATGAAAGTATGTGTGAGTTTGACATTACGGTGGTAGACAGTGATGTACCGAGTATCTCATGTCCGAGCAATGATGTGGAGGTATGTACGGATGTGGATGCATGTACCTGGTCAAGTGATGACAGCACGGATCCTATCTACAATGACAACTGTGCCGAGACAGTGACATATACAGTAACGGGAGCGACGACAGTGACTAGTGGGGCCACGGGAGTAAACACCTTAGATGGCGATGATGTAGTATTAAATCTGGGAGTAAATACGGTGACTTATACGATAGACGATGGCAATGGGAATATGGCGAGTTGTAGTTTTGATGTATTGGTAGAAGATTGTGAGTCACCGATTATTACATGTAGTGATATGTTGGATGTGTCGTGTGGCAGTGAGGATATATCAGGGTGGATGGATGCGATCGAAGCGACGCTAGGAGATAATTGCACGGCAGCTGCGGATCTGACGTTTACATCACAATTGATTACAGATATAAGTTCTTGTGGAGGGACGATAGATCGGTTGTACTTATTTACGGTGACTGATGAGGCGGGTAATAGCAGTACATGCTATGGCAGCTATGAGAGTGATGATGCGGTGGTACCGGTGATAGATACAGAAGCCAGTAATTTGATCTTGGAGTGTAATGGAGGGAACCAAAGCACGGCGTTATTGGCGTGGTTGAGTGACCACGGGGGAGCTGTTGCGAGTGATGCTTGTAGTGGGCCTGTAGTATGGAGCCACGATTACGATGGGGATTTGGTAGGAAGTTGTGGTACGAATGGCAGTGTGACGGTGATATTTACGGCGACGGATGATTGTGGAAATACGAGTACGACGAGTTCAGCCTTTACGATAGAAGATACGACAGCTCCTGTATTAGATCTACCGAATAATATCGTATTGGAATGTGGAGATGCAAACAATGAATCGATCATATCGGCATGGTTGAGTAGTGCCACGAGCGATGATGCTTGTGAGGGAATTATAGCGGTGACGAATAATTATTCTTCGGTTACTCCGACAGATTTATGTGGAGAGACGGGCGTATATACGGTGACGTTTAGTGGAGAAGATGCATGTAATAATGAGGCTACAGATACGCGAACGATAACGATAGAAGACAGGACGGATCCGGTTATAGAGATAGGAGCCCAAGATTTGGTATTGGAGTGTGGCGTAGACAACACGGCTGCGATAGCGGCATGGGAGACGAATAACGGCGGATCGGTAGCTTCAGATAATTGTAGTGATGAGGATTTGACGTGGACAAATGCGGCGGCAGCAGCAGTAACGACCTGTGGAACGGCTACGACGACGCTATACACCTTTACGGTGACGGACAACTGTGGCAATACGAGTACGACGACGGCGAGTGTGGTCATCGAGGATACTACGGCACCGACATTAACGGTACCTGACGATCAGGTAGAGGAGTGTGGCAATATAGCCGTTAGTTTGGCTACATGGTTGGGAGAAGCGACATCAAGTGACGATTGCGGGACGGTAACGATGACGACGCAGTTATTCAATACGATCAGTGGCTGTGGGGAGACAAAAGAAGAAGTGTATCAATTTACGGCGACCGATCAGTGTGGGAATGAGACGGTAGGGTATGCGAGCTATAGGATAGAAGACACGGAAGATCCGATGGTAACCGCCCCGGGGGACTTAACGTTAGAATGTGGCGATGCGAATAATGAAAATATGGTATTGGCGTGGTTAGCGAGTGCTGTGGCGATTGATGAATACGACTGTGGTGATTTAGAGATCACGAATAATTATAGCGGATTGCCAGGGGTGAGTTGCGATGTGAGTAGTGGCATCGTAGTGACATGGACAGTAACGGATGGCTGTGGCAATAGCGATACGGATATGGCGACGATCTTTATGGATGATACGGCAGCCCCTGCGTTTATCAATTGTCCGGTGGATATGACGGTGAATGTCGATGTAGATAATTGTGATGCCAATGTAATATACAGCACCCCGATAGCGGAGGATGGCTGTGAGGGTAATGGCGTGGGTGTAGCATTGACATCAGGGATAGCGAGTGGACAAGTATTTCCGTTGGGTGTGACGACGATTGTATTTACGGCGGAGGATGGTTGTGGTAATGAAAGTATGTGTGAGTTTGACATTACGGTGGTAGACAGTGATGTACCGAGTATCTCATGTCCGAGCAATGATGTGGAGGTATGTACGGATGTGGATGCATGTACCTGGTCAAGTGATGACAGCACGGATCCTATCTACAATGACAACTGTGCCGAGACAGTGACATATACAGTAACGGGAGCGACGACAGTGACTAGTGGGGCCACGGGAGTAAACACCTTAGATGGCGATGATGTAGTATTAAATCTGGGAGTAAATACGGTGACTTATACGATAGACGATGGCAATGGGAATATGGCGAGTTGTAGTTTTGATGTATTGGTAGAAGATTGTGAGTCACCGATTATTACATGTAGTGATATGTTGGATGTGTCGTGTGGCAGTGAGGATATATCAGGGTGGATGGATGCGATCGAAGCGACGCTAGGAGATAATTGCACGGCAGCTGCGGATCTGACGTTTACATCACAATTGATTACAGATATAAGTTCTTGTGGAGGGACGATAGATCGGTTGTACTTATTTACGGTGACTGATGAGGCGGGTAATAGCAGTACATGCTATGGCAGCTATGAGAGTGATGATGCGGTGGTACCGGTGATAGATACAGAAGCCAGTAATTTGATCTTGGAGTGTAATGGAGGGAACCAAAGCACGGCGTTATTGGCGTGGTTGAGTGACCACGGGGGAGCTGTTGCGAGTGATGCTTGTAGTGGGCCTGTAGTATGGAGCCACGATTACGATGGGGATTTGGTAGGAAGTTGTGGTACGAATGGCAGTGTGACGGTGATATTTACGGCGACGGATGATTGTGGAAATACGAGTACGACGAGTTCAGCCTTTACGATAGAAGATACGACAGCTCCTGTATTAGATCTACCGAATAATATCGTATTGGAATGTGGAGATGCAAACAATGAATCGATCATATCGGCATGGTTGAGTAGTGCCACGAGCGATGATGCTTGTGAGGGAATTATAGCGGTGACGAATAATTATTCTTCGGTTACTCCGACAGATTTATGTGGAGAGACGGGCGTATATACGGTGACGTTTAGTGGAGAAGATGCATGTAATAATGAGGCTACAGATACGCGAACGATAACGATAGAAGACAGGACGGATCCGGTTATAGAGATAGGAGCCCAAGATTTGGTATTGGAGTGTGGCGTAGACAACACGGCTGCGATAGCGGCATGGGAGACGAATAACGGTGGATCGGTAGCTTCAGATAATTGTAGTGATGAGGATTTGACGTGGACAATTATATCAATGGTTCCAGAGGATACGTGTGGCAACAGTTCTTCTACTAGATATACTTTTGAAGTAACAGATAATTGCGGTAATACCAATAGAACATATGCCGATATTGTAATAGAAGATACTACATCACCTACTATAGATATTGCCCCTTCAGACATGGAGGTCGTTTGTGATGGGGAAGGAAATATCACAGAGTTAAACACATGGTTGAACAACCAAGCAGGAGCTATAGCTAGTGATCTATGTGGAGAGATAAGTTGGAGTTATGACCTAATTACTGATTTTCCTGGTGATTGTAATGGAGCAGGATCTGGAACTTATTTATTTACTGTATCAGATGAGTGCGGAAATACGAGTACCACTTCTGCAGTATTCAGTATTGTAGATACTGAAGCACCTACGGCAATGTGCTGCGATGCTTTTGAACTGGAATTAGGTGATGATGGAATAGCAACGATTGATATAGAAAATATCAATTGCGGATCGACAGACAATTGTACTGAAGATTTAACTTACAGTATTTCACAGGAAGTATTCACATTTGAGCATGTTGGTGATAACACTGTGGTACTCACAGTAACTGATGAATGTGGGAATTCTAGTACATGTGAAACAGTTGTTACTGTTTTGGCTAATGCCGAAATAGGTATAGCGAAGAGATTAGTTGCATTGACTAACAATCCTGATGGATCGGCGACCATGACATTTGAATTTAATGTCGAAAATTATGGTGAGACACCTATTAAGGATGTTCAAATTGTTGACGACTTACAAACAGTATTTGCTGCACCTTGTCAGGTAGTAATTCTACAAATCACAAGTGATGAATTTACAGTGAATAGTGATTATAATGGTGTTGGAGATACAAATTTATTGGAAGGAGTGGATAATTTGGATGCTGGAAGTTCTGGAGCTGTATTATTAGAGGTTCAAGTTGCTAACTGTGATTATAATGGACCATTCTACAATAATGCTACTGTGATGGGTACCACTCAAGATGGTATGACAATTGAAGATGAATCAGTTGATGGCTCTAATCCAGATCCAAATGATGACGGTAATCCAAGTGAATCATCTGATACAGAAATAGAATTCGAAAACGAAAATATCATTGGTATTGCTAAAAGAGTAGTAGCTGCCCAACAGAATCAAGATGGAAGTTTTGATATTACTTATGAATTCAATGTTGAAAATTACGGTACTGAGATATTAACAGCTATTCAAGTTATAGATAATCTAGCAGATGTATTTCCGGATCCTTGTATGATTATTATATCGGAGATTACTAGTAATGAGTTTACTGCCGGTAATTATGATGGTGTTACGGACATTACCATGCTAGAAGGTATTGATGAATTGAGTCCCGGTGAAAAGGGAGCTATTTTATTATCATTTAATGTTAGTGAGTGCTCTGGAAACCTTGGACCATTCTTCAATAATGCATACGCTAGTGGCGAGGACCCGAGAAATGATGTGGTTGATGATGTGTCTCATGATGGCAGTAATCCTGATCCAGATGGTAACGGTATTCCAGATGAAGATGATCCTACCGTGGTCGTATTTGAAGAAGACATTGCACTGGGTTTGGCAAAGCGTATTAGCTATGGACCAGTATCAAATGATGGAGTTAACTGGGAATTAACATATGAAATTAAACTTGTTAATGAAGGTGATGTGGATATCACTTTAGACAATGTAGATGAAGACCTAAGCGAAACATTTGATATGGCAGAAGGATGGGAAGTAATAGGTGTAGAGAGTGACGAACTAATTTTGAATGTTGACTTCGATGGAGAAACTGATATTAATCTTATTCAAGGGGGTAATGTTTTAGAAGCCAACGGAGGAGAGGCTTCTATCTTGGTAACAGTACTTGTTAATCCAGGTGATTTTGAGGGTCCATATATGAACTCAGTTTTTGGTAGCGGTAAAACTCCTTCGGGTGCCATTGTTGGGGATATTTCTCAAAATGGACCTGATCCGAATCCTAATGGACTTGGTTTTGAGATGAATAATATTCCTACTCCGATTACCTTCGGCTGTTGCGGGCAAGTATTGAATATTCCTCCAGATACTATTCCCCCTAGCTTTATCAATTGCCCCAGACCACCAGTGATTGTTGATGCTCCGGAAGGTTGGTGTAGTGCATTTGTCAACTATTCACCACCTGTAGTAGAGGATGATTGTAGTGCAGTAGATGAAATTATATTAACTCAGATAGATGAGCACGAATTGGCCACAGGAGATTTATTTCCAGTAGGATTGACGGTAGTAATGTATGAAGCTGAGGACAAGTGTGGTAATAAAGATACTTGTGAATTTGAAATTATTGTTAACGATTTTCATACACCTCCTATAGTCAATTGTCCGGAAGACATGGAGTTGACAACTGTCGGTGGAGAATGCTCTGTTAATGTAGGAGACTTGACACCATTGATAGCTGACAATTGTCAGGATAATACTTCATTGATATATCAAATTAAAGATAATGGAGTAATAATAGATTGTGGTGTTGGTGATGCTTCCGGAATAGAACTTTCAGGAGGAGAATATGAATTATGTTATATAGCTTGTGATCAACCATTGCTCTGGATTACTGAAATAAACCAGTCTGGAGAAGATCAAATAGAAATTACCAATTTAGGGCCGTCTAGTTATGATATTGGATATTTGAAAATTAGTAAGGAGGGCTTAATTGATGAGTTGGACACTGTTGCTCTGGGAACTGTATTAGGAGTTGGAGATACATATGTACATACTTTTGAAACGGATGCCAATGTTACTGATCCGGTTGAGTATAGGTTGTTTTTCTATTACAATCTAATTGATATAGTAGCTACAAATGGTTTTGTAAGTGATGAGTGGGAAGGTGGTATACAAGGTGGTGATATTATCAGGTCTACTAATTGCAATAGTTTATCCGCTAACGATTGGTCAATTGTCAATAATTGCAATATTGAAAATATAGGTTTAATAAATGCTGAGATATCGCCGATGCCAGACAATGGTACTATCACTTCATTACAATCTGAAGCGGCATCAAAAGATACATGTACTACATCGATAATAATATTTGATGACGAAGCACCTCAATGTGGAAGTGTAATGGTCAATCAATATAGTACGGGTAGTACTGCAATAGGGCCCAACTCGTGTATTAGGAGTACAATCACAGTTTCTGATATAGTAGAGATAGCAGCAGTACAAATCAACGAATTGGATGTTTCATTTGTGGATGTTTCCGATATATCAATAACTCTTGAAGGACCAAATGGTGAAATGGTAAGCTTATTACATGGATTGTGTGCAGCTACTTCTGATATATTGGTAAGCTTATCAGATACTTCGATTACTAGTATAAACCTTGCTCCTTGCAATCCATTAGGAAGTAATATGTGGTTTAATCCTAACGAATCTTTTGAAATATTTGAAGGCATGTTAAGTGTCGGTGATTGGACATTAGTAATCGAGAATACAGGAAGTTTAACAGGAACATTGAACACTTGGAATTTAGAACTTCTTACATACGAATCTTACGTCCAAGATGATGTTGTACTCGATAACGATGTAGGTGTATGCGGAGCGGTATATACATGGGTACACCCAGTTGCAAGAGATAATTGTAATCAAGCCATTATTTTGGTTGAATATTCCAGCGATGAGGATATAATCTTACCAGGTGATGGAATTGTAATTCAAGGTAGTGAAGAGACAGAGTTGTTCGCCGTGGGTACCACGCAAGTTACATATATTGTTACCGATGCTTCTGGAAATACTAATACTTGTGGATTTGAGGTTACAGTTAGTGATACCGAAGCTCCATTATTACCTGATGATTGTCTTGATGATATTGATTTGGTTCTTGAACCTGGACAATGTTGTATTCCATTAAACTTTGATGAACCTTTTGTTAATGATAATTGTGATATTGAATCTATTAAGTTTGTTCCTGAAAGTGGATCAAATTTCTGTACTGGTGATACAGAAGTTGAAGTCATAGCAACTGATATTCATGGAAATGCGGATACATGTTATTTTAATGTGCATATAGAAGGACATGAACCTGATACAGATGTTTTCGCATGTAATAACAGCATCAATTTATCGTTAGGTCCTGACTGTACAGCAGAGGTAGTTCCTGACCTCTTATTGGAGGGAGATTTCTATGGATGTTTTGATGACTATTGTGTAACTATAGTTAATGAGAATGGAGACACTCTTGATTCAAATATTTTGACATTGGATCATGTGGGTTATTCTTTTACAGTTACAGTTTCTGATTGTATGGAGGGAGGTAATTCTTGTTGGGGAACAATCAATGTTGAAGAAAAATTGATTCCTGAAATTGAGTGCCCAATAGATACTGTTTTGACCTGTATTGACAACTATGATGACATAGATTTAACAGGAAGAGTCAGTGTCACGACATGTGAGCCGGATATTTTTATTACCCATGTAGACTCAATAGCTTTATATGGAACTTGTGATAATCCACGAGCTGAAGTATTCCGCAAATGGATTGTTTCAGATTTTGATAATAATGTGGTCTCTTGTGTTCAGAAGATTACAATCAAAGGATATGAAACACTTGATATTACATGGCCCGAAGATTTGACTTTGGAAAACTCTTTACATTGCGATGATGTTGAGACTAACCCTGAACTACTAGAAGTTGAAAATACAGGACTACCTACTATTAATGGTAATCCAATCAAGGGTGATCATTTCTGTGAAATTAATGTCGGTTTCTGGGATGAGCAGCTGATGGATGCCAATTGTATGTCGGGATACTCCATCCTTAGACATTGGATTATAGAGGACGAATGTGCAGAATTGGAGGAAGGATTAAATCCGATTAAATACATCCAGAGAATAAAAGTGGATGATAAATTACCGCCAGTAGTACACCATTTACAAGACACAACCATAGTGGTAAGTTCTCACTCTTGCAATGCAGAATATGTCTTTCCAGATTTAATATATACTGATAATTGTAGTGATATATCAGTTTCGATTGATACGAAGGTGGGAGCAGTGTTAGAGGATAGAATCATAAATATGCCTAAGGGTATTCATAGAGTTAAGTTTGTAGTGACTGATGATTGTAAGAATCAAACGATTCATTATGTTAACGTGACAGTAATAGATCAAACAGCTCCAACAATTGTAGCACTGGAATTTCCTGTTGTGAGTTTGAGTACTCAGACTGGAAATGGTTTTGCAAAAATATTTGTCGAGAGCATCGACAAAGGATCACATGATAATTGTACTGAAGTCAAATTGGAAATAAGAAGAATACATGATATCTGTAATTTTGAAGGTAATCAAACATTTAATAATGATGGACATCTGGATGATGATGTAAATGATACGGATGATGGACGTTATGTAGTTTTCTGTTGTGATGACCTTACCCAAACAGACGACAACGGAGTTCTTTTTGGAGAAATTCCAATTGTAGTAAGAGCATGGGATGATGCAGATATGGATAATGTATTTGGCACATCAGGAGATAATATGAATGAAGTCGAAGTAATTGTAAGGTTAGAAGATAAGTTGCCACCTAGCATCGATTGTCCGGAAGATATAGTGGTTAATTGTGATGTTGCTTTAGATGATTTTTCAATTCTAGGTCAAGCTGAAGCCTTTGGAACTTGTGGAGAAATGAATGTGATATATACTGATACGGATTTTCTAAACGACTGTAAGATAGGTACAGTTGTGAGAACGTGGTCAGTGGAAAGTAGTCCTTTAATTAGATGTGAACAAAGAATCCAAATAGAACCTATTGATTATGACATAGAAGTGGATTGGTCAGACGTGCCGGACTTTGATTTACATAATTGTCCTGAAGTAATCAATTTTGGATACCCTAATTGGACATCTGATCCATGTGAACTAGTTGGAGTAAGTATTGAAAGTGATACATTCAATGTAGATAATGGAGCATGTTATTCTATTACTAATAATTGGACAGTCATTGACTGGTGTGTATACGATGTGTTAAATCCACTTTCTCCTGGCATATGGACTCATGTACAAGTGATACATGTATTTGATACTTTGTCTCCTCTCATACAAGAATGTGGTACTATTGAGATCGGTGTTAACGATTTTAATGATATTGATACTGATGACAACACTTGTGAATATAATGGATATATCTATAGCAGTAGTGCTATTGACAGTTCTGGATTTAATTGTTCTGGAGGTATGCTTAATTGGATAGTTAATGTGGATATTGACAAGGATGGCACTCTAGATTATATAGCTAGTAGCTATTTTGATGTTAGTTTATCCAATAGTTGGACTGATACTGATAACGATGGTGTTTTAGAAACCTATATTGAGCCTATTATGTCAGGAGATACATTTTATCTACCGGCCATAAATAACATGTCTTTAGGCGAACATAGTTTTGAGAATCAAGTGTTCGATAACTGTGGAAATACTATGAGCTGTACTTCTTATGTGGAGGTTGTTGATATGAAAGCACCTAGTATCTATTGTATTGATATAGCTACTGCACTTATGGTTAATGGTCAAGTGGAGATTTGGGCTTCTGACCTGATCACTAGTGCTTCTGACGATTGCACAAGCAATGAGGAAATATATTTTACTTTTGATAATATCTCACCTGTTTTAGATTTAGTATCCGAGGTACATTATTTTGATGAAAATGGTATTTCAGATGAGAATCAGTTCTTTAAAGGCAATGCCCAGAAATGGAACCCGGATTTATTGAGTTCTTCAAAGATATTTAATGAGAATCAAGGGGAAAGTGTTACCGAAGTCATTTCTGCATGGGATCAAGCGGGTAATCATGTTTCTTGTGTAGTCTCTATTTCTTTTTCTAATGCTGGTAATTTGGTGACTATAGAAGGAAAAGTAAATATGTATACAGGAGAGCCATTGAAAAATGCTATGATAACGAACAGCACAGAGTTAGTAGGGTATCCAGTTTATGATACAACAGAAATGGATGGAGTATTTAGATTTGAAAACCAATCCCCTTCTGTAGATTATGTGGTTTCGGCAGAAAATGATTTAGATTGGTTAAATGGAGTATCGACGTTAGATATAGTACTTATTCAGAGACATATTTTGCAATTAGATACTCTAGATAATCCATACAAATTAATTGCAGCAGATGTTAATAGAAGTGAAAGTATTTCAGCAAGTGATCTAACTGAGCTTAGAAAAATAATTCTGGGCTTCTATGCCAAGTTTCCAAACAATACTTCTTATAGAATTTTTAGAAATGAAGAAATTGTTGACCCCCAGCACCCATGGCATTTGTCTACTTATTGGCTGGTGGATTCAACAAATATTGAAGAGAATATTGATTTTATTTCGATTAAGGTAGGAGATGTCAATCAAACCATAGATTTGGAAGGGTTGCAAGGAAATATCAGTGAAACTCGTGGTAGCTCTCATGTTTTCTTTGTCGATGAAACTGAAATTACAGATTATGAAAATTATCAATCAATTCCAATTTATTCTGAGTCAATTGAGAAGTTAGCAGGCTTCCAAATGTTTCTTAATAGTAATAGTCGGGTTCTCAGAATTCACTCTGGTCAAATAAGTATTGGAGAGGATAATTATGTTATAAGTGACTCCGGAGTTAAGGTTTCATGGAATGATAGGGGACAGATGATCAATGAGGAAAGCCCCATTTTTTATATTGATGTATTCAGAGAGTCAAATAATGAGCTAGAGTTTCAAAGAAATGAAAAAGGAATGAGTTCTGAAATTTATAAGATTAGAAACAACATTGTTGAAGTAGAAAAGCTCGGTATCGAATATCGAGATATCGATCAGGTTGTATTTTCTATATCGCAAAACGAACCTAACCCTTTTAGTGATAAGACTAAGGTAGAATACTTTTTACCTGAGGATGGTGTAGTCACTTTGGAGATTAATGACGTTTTAGGGCATAGTATTTATCGATCAGAAGTGGAAGGAATAGAAGGTTATAATTACTGGGTGATTGATAATACCAATATTAGAAAGTCTGGAAGTTATGTAGCTAAAATAACTTATAAAGATTATTCTAAGAATATTAAAATAATGTATTTACGATAGTGCGTGTATTATTTTGAAAAGGAATGATTTCATATTCATGAGATTATTCCTTTTATATCCATTCATCATTCGTTTTATAGTTATGGTGACGGAAGAAGTATGTCGAAACAATAGAAACTAAAGATTTTTATATTTTTGCGATCAATACAAAAGTTCTGATAATGGGAAGAGCATTCGAATATAGAAGAGCAGCTAAGGAAAAACGTTGGGCAAATATGTCAAGGGTTTTTCCAAAACTGGGTAGGGCAATTACTGTAGCAGCTAAGGAGGGAGGACCTGATCCTGATATGAACTCCAAACTTAAGTTGGCAATTCAAAATGCCAAAGCGTCCAATATGCCCAAGGATAATATAGAAAGGGCGATTAAAAGGGCAGAAGGAAAAGATGCTACAGATTATTCTGAGATTAATTATGAAGGAAAAGGACCTCATGGAGTACTTGTTTTTGTGGAGTGTGCAACAGACAACCAGAACAGAACAGTAGCCAATGTAAAATCATATTTCAATAAAAGTGGGGGGCAATTGGTGCCTACGGGTTCCCTACAGTTTTTATTCGATCGAAAAGTAGTCGTAGAATTCAATAAACCTGAAAACTTTGATGGAGAAGAGTTTGAATTCGAGATGATTGACTACGGTTTGGAAAAACTAGAGATTGATGAAGACACTATATATGCCTATGGAGATTACACAGATTTTGGTAATCTTACTCAAGCATTCGAAGACAAAAAGATAGAAATTACCAAAGCAGATCTTCAAAGAATTCCGAACAGTCCTGTAGAAGTTACTGATGAACAAATGAAGGACATCGAAAAACTTATTGATAAACTAGAGGATGACGAAGATGTGCAGAACGTTTTTACTAATCTGGCATAAATAAATTTACTGGAAAGGCAACCGTCGTCATATTTATTTTCGTAAGAGTTTAAAAAAGGACGATGAATAAATTAATTTACCTTACGATAGGTTTTCTATTAATTGTAGCTTGCTCTAAAGATGAGCATCAAGTCGACGAAAGTAATTTAATGACCTTAAATTATAAAGTCTATAACGGACAAATTGCTATTTCGGATAATACTGCTGTTAGCCTACTCCAGAATAAGAATGAAAGTAAACTCCTGCCAGTAAAAGACTCATTATTTTATTGTAATAGAATATTTGAGGATTCTATTAGATTGAGGCAAACACTTAAATATGAGATGGATGGAGATTCATTGTTTAAAGCATTTTACTTAGACTTTGTATTTCATGAATCCTATGAAAAGCTAGAGCAGATAGATGGAATCTGGCAGTACAAGAATAAATCAGAATTATATAACAAACTACATGATTGCCCTTGGAGCAAACATGACGAAGATCTTCATCTTGTATATTGGACTTGTGAAGATCAATTAATATTAAGGCCGGAATTTATAGAAGGAATTGCTGATAATGACTTTGCTTTAATGGGTTTACACAGTAATGGGTTTTGTCTGGAAAATGAAGATTTAGAAATAGCTACGCTTACACTGGAAGAGGGAGTAATAAAGGTGAGTGGAAGTCTTCACGTTTATCTTAAGCAATTTGGATTTCCATTTTGGATTACTCATGAAATAAATAATTGCGAATTCAAAGGAGAATTTTAATCTTACTGATTTTTTACTTGTAGGCAACCATAAGAATGATTTTTACGTGATAGGGAAAAGGGCAACGATGAAAAAGTTGAATTTGAGATATCATATTATCAATAAGATGAATGTTTATTTAAAGTTTTGAGTTGTGACTTTTATCAAGTTTTGCTTGTGAAAAGCTGTAGTTTTAGTATTGCTTTTCTAGTGTAATAATATGGAGTGGAACAATCTTTAAAAGAAATATTAGACAATTGTAAAGAAGGAGATAGAGACAGTCAACGGACCTTGTTCTTTAGATACTATCGATTGGTTTATAATACTGTACGCAAATATTTGGAATCAAAGGAAGAGGCGGAGGAGTGTAGCAATGATGTTTTTCTTAAGTTATTTGCATCCGTTGACAAATATAGTTTTAAAACACCCTTTGAGGCATGGTTGCGAAGAGTAGCTATTAATTATTCCATAGACCAATTAAGAAAGAAGAAAAAAAAGATCAGGGGAGGAATGAGTTTGACAGGAGTAAATATAGGGCAAGAAAATCTTTTATTTCAAGATTTGATTAAAGTGATTAACTGTTTACCACGACAGTATAAATTGGTTTTTCTTCTTGTAGTAGTAGATGGATATAGCCACAAGGAAGTTGGCAATCTTCTTGGAATTTCAGTGGGCACATCCAAATCTAATTTAAGCAAGGCAAAAAAGAAGTTGAGATCAATAATTTCTCAAAACGAAAAGATATTGAATGGATAATCTGGACAAAATATTTAAAAATCTGAACCATTCCAATGAGCGACCTAACTTGGAAAAACAATGGTCTAAGGTAGAAGGACAGCTTGAGGCTAAAAGGAGCAGAAAGTTAATTTTGATTATTATTCCCTTTGTTGGTTTAATTCTTTCTTTAGCTTCCTCTAATCAAGGTCAAACGGAGTTTGGTGGCAGTACCAAAACCGAAGAACTTATTAGTAGTCGAATCAATGATTTTGAAGTAACAGCTAATCAATCAATAACGGTAATTGAAAAAAATGATCAGAATACAGAATTGATAGCGGTTAAACCTCAGGATAAAGAGAAAGTCAATGAATTTATAATCAAAAGTAATCGAAATGGTATAAATGGTTTAGAAAGCAACTTTAAGGACGCTTTGTCTAATGCCTCCAAGTCACAACCTATCATCAGTAAGGAAGGTAAATCAGACATTGATCACATATACACCAAACTAGGTAGTAATAATATATTGGACAGAAAGCAAAAGAGAATCACGAAAATACCTAAGATTACATCATTACTAAAAGTGGATGATTTGATTTATCAAGGAGAATGGTTTAATATAGAGCCTGTTTCAAGCAAACTTACGGAAGACAATTGGGAGCTATCATTGTTTAATAATCTTTATACTTATAGCAATGATGCTGCGGTTGATTTTAACAATGGGATAGGAGTGTCACTCGGATACAAAGGAAGGGGAGGATGGATCTTTATAACTCAATTAAGAAAAGCAAAGATGACAGGAATTTATTCATCAGATTTTGACGAAAGAAGGCTGGTTCATCCTGGCTTAGAAACATACCTAGGTTCCTTACAGAAGGTTAATTTAAGTATGGAAAGTCTCGAGCTAAGTTTAGGAGCTTACAAACAGTTGAGAACTTTTTCGAATACCAATGTCAGATTAAAAATTAGTGCTGATTTTTCGAAAATAGGAAACCAAAAATATCAGTACACTTATCGGACTATATATTCTGAGGAGGTATTAGATTATGCAAATCTAGGGACTAATTTTTATTTTTCAGGAATTGGTTTAGGTCTTAGAAGTGATTTTTTCTTATTGAACAAACTAGCATTGGGTATGGAGGGTAATTATCATTTCTTTATGAACAAAGAAGTTGTTGATAATCCCAATCGATTGAACATAGATTTATTTTTAAGTTATACGTTTTAAATATGGATATTATTAAAAGAAGGGCTTTGCTTAAAGCTATGGGTTTTGGAACACTTTTCTTTTTACCATATAGAAAGACGTTAAGCCAATGCTTAACTACAAGTGATATACTAGGTCCTTTTTACCAACCTGATATGCCGTTTCAAAGTGAGTTTCATCCGGAAGGAGCACCTGGAAATCTCTTGTTTATTTCCGGAAAAATATATGCCAATGATTGTGAAACTCTGGTTGCGGATGCAGAAGTTGATGTTTGGTCGGCTGATGATGACGGAGCATATCATGATGATAAATATAGGGGTGTAGTGAAAACGGATGAGAATGGGTTTTATCAATTTGTAACCATTTATCCTGGCAAGTACTTAAATGGAAATCAATTCAGACCAAGTCATTTACATTATAAAGTGAGGAAAAAGGATGTTGAATTGACCACACAAATATATTTTGAAGGCGACACAAGTATTCCGGACGACCCGTGGGCGTCGAAACAGGAAGCAGTAGAGAGGATTATTCCTATTGAATCAGATGATGATGGATCAATCCATGGTATAGCAGATATTTATCTTGACATTGATCCGATTATTTTGGGATTACATGAAGAGGGAGTCAAAAGAAGCCAAATTATAAACTCTTTAGGTAGCAATAAATTGGTAATATATGCTTCCAGACTATCAGATTTTGAACTTATCGTATATTCTTTAAATGGAGAAGTTGTTCTAAGAAAATATTTTTATTCTGTTCAAAAAGGTGAGCAAGTAATTGATATGGGTAACATTGGAGAAACTGGAATAAAAATATTTCAAATATTCAGTGATAATAAATTAGCTGACACAAAGAGGTTTTTATTAATGTAATTCTTTAGTTACTGGGTTATTTTAAGAGATTCTTTATACTCCCAACTATTCTTATCCCAAAGATTTTGAAGAGAATACGCTTTGTCCTTTTCTTTATTGAGTTTATATGTTATCCAGAGATGGAGATTAGCTTCTGAATAAAATGAATCATCAGGGTTTTTATTTTCCAGAAAATCTTCCAGCAAAGGTATTGTCTTATCATATTCTCCGTTGTAGATTAAGGATAAGAGATAGTAAAAGTATTCGTCACTATCCTTTACAACAGAATCCTGCCATAATTCTAAAGCTCGTTGGTACCGTCCATCTTTATAAAATTTGACGGCCTGAATATTAATTTCAGATTGTTCTCCTCTTTTGATATCAAAGAACTCTATTTTGTTTTCCGTAATATAATTAATGGCAATTTGATCAATGTTTCGAGAATTTTGATTACCTAAATAATTAAGAGTAAAAAATAAACCGAAAAGTAAGATCAACATAACCGAGATGATATAATAAAGTCTTTTCTTTCGCTTATTAATTTGTTTTGAGTAACGGAATTTTTCGTGCAGAGTTTTTTCATATTTCTCGGCATCTAACTTGGCATTAAAGATCTCTTTAAGGAATTGATTCTCTTCCTTTTCTTCCATCTCTTTTTTGACAAATTTTTCCCATGCTTTCATAATATACTTCTTTCTACTCAGTGTCCGCTATTTTTGAAAAGAACTCTAAGCTGATTTACGCATCTTTCCTTTCTTTTTCTTATTGTGGCTTGAGATGCATTTTCCATTTGAGCAATTTCACTATAACTTAAATCATTGTAAAAAATATATCTTAACAATTGCTGACACTTATCTCCAATTTTTGTCCATACCTGTTGTAAAATCTCTAATCCTACTTTAAAATTTTCATTTTCATCTTCGATTGAAGTAGACTCTCTATAAAAATCATTCTTATCTTTCTTTTTCCGTGCTCTTATGAAATTATGATATGCCATTTGAGTAAATAAAAACCTCAAATTACCATATTTCACCTTGCCATCTATCATTCTTTTTCTAAATTCAATTAATGTTTGCATGGTAATATCATAGGCATCATCAAAACTTAAACTGCATTTTCTCTTCAGATATTCACAACAATCCTGGAAATGAGACAAAAACACCTCTTCAAATAGTTTTTCGTTACCTTCTTTTAAATTGACCAGAAGGATTTGAAATTGCTCATTTGATAATCCGAAATTAGCCTTCATAATAAGACCAATTTAATAATTCTAATTAATATAAACCCATTTTTCAGGAGTTGTGACATAAAAATTGAGTGATTATACTTTTAATAATATTTTCTGTCACACGCAGCATAAATTCTACTTTATAGATATGTATTTATAACATTTATCATAACTTGTAGGTGGCCATAAGAAAGTGGCTACCTACTTTAAATGTCACAAAAAATATTTTTTTGGTTTATAGGGCTGATAATATTTATAAATACAAAATAATAAATCATGAGATCGAACATCAAGCTTATTTTAATTTTTACTATCCAGATTTTTTTCACACAACAGATTAATTCTCAGAGCAACCACGACTCACTTCAGTTTTTGATCGTTTTTGATACCACGGCTACCCAAATCGAAATCGATGAAATAATGATGGACCATAATGCTTTTGAGATTTGGCAAAGCCCTTACTCGGGAGTTAGATTATGGGAAACATATGCTTTCCCTTTTCAGATGGGAAATGATTATATTAATAATATCAAAGAAAGTATCAAGAGAGCAAAGGAACGAGCAAAAGTTACCAGTAGTGGACCAAATTATGTAGTCTCGACAATAGATGATGTCATTTCAGTTACACTTCAAATGGGTGATAACTCTTGTGAAAATGATTTCAATCATCTTGCTACCTCTTCTTTCAGTGACTTAAAAGTATGTATTATGGATACAGGGCTAACTGATTTTGGATCTTATCCAAATCATACTTTCGAATATGGCACATTTGACGGCTATGATTATATCAATCTAGACGCTGTACCTGAAGATGAACATGGACATGGAACCCACATCGCAGGAATAGTTTCTCATGCCTGTCAACATATGTCAGGAGGTCAGCTTGATAATATTACTTTCGATATTAGGAAGGTGTTTGATTCCTTTGGTAATGGAGATTTATCAACCATTATTTATGCACTGGATGAAGCGGTGATGAACGGAGCTAATGTCGTCAATATGAGTTTCGCTTATGAAGCAGAAAAACCAACTCTAAAACCGGAGCCAATGGAATTTGCTATTGAGAAGGCCGCTGAATTGGGTGTTTTAATGGTTTGTGCTGCAGGTAATAATTCATTGGATAATGACAATGCTCTTTTACCATCGTATCCAGCAAGTTTTGATAGTGATAACATTCTAAGTGTTGGATCGGTAAACTGTAGTAGAAACCTTAGTACTTTTTCTAATTACGGTTTTGAAACTGTCGATGTAACGAGTTTGGGAGAGGGAATACGAGGACCATCTCCGGAAGGATTTTTAGTATCCAAATCTGGCACATCCCAATCAACAGCGATCACTAGCGGAATTGCAGTAGCTGTAGGTTCTTATATGTCATCTCCTCATTGGGATCCTATTAAGTGTCAAATTGTTACTACGGTAGATGCAGAACAGAGTTTAACAGGGGTTATCAATAGCGGAGGAATTGTTGATGCTTCAGAAGCGACTCCTTACGGCTTTAACCAGTTTTGTCTTTCGTCCGGTGGAAATCAAGATAGTAGAGTGACAGCTAATTCTGATGTCATAGCTGATAATCATATGTTTAACAATGGAGTAATCAGTTTGACAAATAGTTCTGAGACGGTCGATATATATGTTTATGATCTTTTAGGTAGAGTATTAATGAATAAAAAGATAGACGAGCAATATTTTGATCTGAGAAATACCAATGAATTAAGACCAGGACTTGATTATATAGTTGTTGTACGTACTTCTAAAGGATCATTTGCGGAAAAGATCAGGTTATAAAACTGATATTTAAAAATATATCCATTCGCTGAATTTCAAATGGTGTTTTTACGTTATAGGTGAAAACACCATTTTTATTTGAGGCGAATATTAGCAATTTTATTTTGTTTTCTTACTTCAATCATTTTCTCTCAATCCTTTGAAAGTATTGACCGACAAATACTGGAATTGGAAGAAAAGGATTTTGAAGAATATGCACAGTTAGAAAATTTACTAGATCTTCTGTTTGCAGGAGATGAATGGAGTCAGCTTTCACTTAACCAAAAGTGTCGTGCATTTAAAAGGATAGGAACCTTATGTTACAATAATTATTTTGATAAACAGGCACTTGTTTTTTATAAAGATAGTTCTCTGAATCTGTTAAGAAAACACAAAATAGAAGATGAGGCGTTAGAATTAAGTCTTATAAATAATGTTGCATCGGTATACTACGAATTGGAAAACGAAAATGAGGCGTATAGATGGTATGGTATTCTAGATAATCGATTAAAACATGCTAATCTTACTGTTAAAAATGCAGATCATCTTTTAAACTTAGGGGGAATTCATCTTGATTTCGGAGATCAGGAAAAGGCTCTTTTAAATCTTCATAAAAGCGAAGCTGTTTTTAACATATATGATACAATTGTTCCTTCTTTATATAATGAATTAGGATCTTGTTATGAAACATTAGGAGATTTTTCTAAAGCCCAAGAATATTTTGATTTATATCGAGAAGTTGTTGATTTATCTGACGAACAGAAGTCTATTTATTACTATAATTCTATTAGGTCGTACCTAAAAAGGGGAGAAGACATACGAGCACTGGAGAGTTTAGACTCTTTGTTTGAATATGTTGATATGTCAAATATTAGAAATGACAATTTTCATCATTATGCCTTAAGTTCCTTGGTATATAAACGTAACGGACACTACAAAAAATCAGAACAAATATTGCAAAAATTAAGTAAAGAAATGTCTATGCGTGAGGATTTAAGAACCTTGCGTAAAAGAATTCAAGTATTAGAAAATTGGGGAGATCTGAAATTGGCAGAAGATAAAATTAAAGAAGCCATAGATTTTTACGATCAATCACTCAATACCTTATGGTCTGAGCAGAGTCTTAAAGATTTACCTTTCATATATTTTAAGGATTATATTAGGGTATTAGGTCTAAAAAGTAGGGCTAGACTGGCACTCGCAAAAAAAACAAACTCTTTGGATATATATGAAGATGTTCTTCAAGAAATGGAGCTATTGGATTCATTGGTAAAAAAGCACGTCAGCAGCTTTTGGAGAAAAAGAACACCCTACAATATTTTGAAATTATCGCATGATTTTTTTGCTGTAGGCATTGAAGCTGGAATAAAGGCTTATGAGTCGACAGGAGAGGAAAAATACTTGAATAAGGCTTATCAGTTCATGTCTTCTAATAAAGGAAGCTGGTTAAATAAGATGCTTTATGAAAAAGAACTTAAGAGGTATGAAATGCCAGATGCACTTGTAGAACAGGAATATTCCTATTTGAAAAAGTTAGCGGAAGTAAAAGATAAAATCGAACAAAACTACAACTCTCCTAAAGATACCTTGATTAAATACTATGAAGAATTATTTACCTACGATAAACGTATAGAGAGTATATATTCGAAGATAGTAGACGGCAGGACCATATATGAAGATACCCGGACATATATAGAAACTGTAAAGAGCATAAGAAAAAGGTTGAAATCTGATGAAGCAATCATAGAATACTACTTTAGTGACAATGTCATTTACTCTGTATTTATTGATAGAAAAAGTATCAGTGGCCGTAAGGTGCTATTGACAAGTGAAGAAATTAGAGAGTATATTCTTTATCAATCCGGTCGAAATGCCAAAGTAAGTGAAGAATTATTGGGTAAAGTTTTTTTGGAGTTGGTAGGAAATCTTGCCATAGGCGAGCATATTAACCACCTCAATATTATTACTGATGGACTACTAACCAAAGTAGCTTTTGAGGGACTTTCAGATAATAATGAATTTCTTGTATCAAAATATGAGGTGAGCTATTTGTTGAACAATAAGTTTCTGAAAAAGCATCACAAAAAGATTCCTCGGAATAACCTTTTATGCATGGGTACTGATTATGATCAGGAGGAGCTAAATTTACTTGCTTCTGATCCAAATAATTACTTTTTAAACAGTTCTGAATCTATTGGACCATTGGTAAGTGCTGAAAGAGAAGCTAGAGATGTAATGGAAGTTTTTGAAGGGAAAATCCTAACAGACACATCGGCTTCCAAACAAAATTTTCTGAAGTTTTATAGAGACTTCTCTATTCTTCAATTATCATTACATGGTTTCGTAAATGACGAGTTTCCCATGCAATCGGGAGTGTTATTCGATGTCAATAGAAAAGATCCGGATTACTACCTTAATGCCAGAGAAATTATGCAATTAGATATGGATAAGGATTTGGTTGTATTAAGTTCTTGTCATTCGGGTAGTGGTAAATATTTCAGTGGAGAAGGAGTTGAAAATCTTACCAGAAGTTTGACAATAGGTGGTTCTCGAAGTAATATTGTTAATATTTGGGAAGTATCTGATGAATCCAATTCTCAAATTTTGAAATCCTTTTATAAAAATCTTTCAGAAGGACAGAGAAAATCTGAAGCTCTTAGAAATGCAAAACTCAAATATCTCGATGAAGTTTCACCTACTTTTAGAAAACCTGAATATTGGGCATCTATGATTTTAGTAGGGGACAATACTCCTTTGATTAATGATTCATTTTACTGGCTAAAGTATTTGTTGTTGTTGGCTGCAATCATAATAATTTTTATGGTAGTTTATAAAAAGAGTAAAGGCAATTAAGCCCTTACTCTTACTTAGGAAGCTATAAATTTATTGTTTACTTATTTTTCCTGTGAATATATTACCAAGTTCATCTTGCATAACTAGATGGTAGATGCCTGATGACCAATCACATACATCTATATTGGAAGTTCTACTCATAGTGCCATCATGATGAATATTTCTGATAACTTGACCTGATGAGTTTAATATTTGAATTTTGATATTATTACCCCATTCTTTATCGAAGTCTATATTTAGAATATCGTTGACTGGATTAGGTGATAATTGAGTTTGAGGTGTTTGTGTGTCATTTCCAATTCTTGGATCACCGAAGTCATAGCCATCATTTTGATCAAAAGGGTCACCACAATTTAGGTAAATCTGTTGACAAACGGTATCATAACATGAGTTGTCTGGCTGACCTTCGACAATAGCAGCTACTATGAGACATATTTCTTTAAGACCACCTTCTTCATATTGATAAAATATAGGATCTGGATCTTCTGTCCAGTCGTGATTAAATTGATCCCAATCCCAACGATAATGAACAACCTGGGTACACTCGTTTGTAGTGGCAGGATTTGGCTGTGCAAACACACTACAACCATCACTTGATAAGCTAAATCCGTTATTAATAACTTCACATCCACAGGAACAATTATGTACGCAAACAACAGTATTATGCTCATCCCAATCGCATGGTACGGAGGTTGTAGGATCATAGTTGTAGCCATCAATTCTTAAATTGACCTCAAAATCTCCATTTCCAGAAAAGGTATGACATGGACTTTGTTCATTACTAAATCCATCACCACCAAAACTCCAAGAATAGGTTACTTCTTCTACACAATTGGTGATATTAGTAATGGCGTCAAAACAATATGTACAATCGTCAATCTGTGTTACGCTAACACCTTCTATTTGTGCTACACAATCTTCAACAATGAAAGTAACTGTATGATCAACCCAATGGACGCAAGGTTTGTTTCTTACAGCCAAGGTTACCTTATATTGATAACCTGCCCAAAAATTCCAACCGGATTGGTGGTATTGCCAAACATCTGTTAATAGGTTTAAGTTGGATGGTACCATTCCTTGCTGCCAAGAATAGGTATCAGTAATTGGATCATAAGGTTGGTTACTTGTCCAATTAATGCAATCGGTAGCTTCGTCATCACCGATATTTTGTTGACAAATCTGTATAAACCATTCATCTTCTCCATTTGTACCTATATCTTTGAATAGGATAGGCTCCCCGCTGCAAAAAGATGTTTTGACATTTCCTTCGTCATCAGTAATAACAAAATCTGCGGTTACATTGTCATCAGGTTGAGTATGGGTATATGATCTTGTAAAAAACTCAACTGGACCATTGTTTGGAAATCCAATGTAATATTCAACTGAATAATTTATTGTTTCCCCAGGAGTAACAATAATACAATCTTGTTGACCTACGTCTAATCCTATTTCTGTACCGTCATCTAGGCTGATAATTACTCCACCATATAACTCCAGTCCACATGGATTATTATCCAAGTAAAAACATAACTCATCACAATTAGGAGTTGATGTTTGAAGTTTTAAGGATTCACAATCCAACAAATTGTCCAGCACTCCTATAGCTCCATCATTACGAGTATCATTTTTATCTGAGGATTTAATACCCCCTACAGTGCAATTATCTGTAGTTCTGAACACAAGGTATTGAAAATCGGGAGTTTGATAATATAAAGGAACGGTTATTGATTGACATAAATTTTCTTCTTCTATACAATGAGATAGCCCAAGTGGTACAATAGTAGTTAAGTCGTTGGTGCCGAAAATCTCTAACCGTCCATGACCACTAGGAGAGTTTTCACTAATATAGAAGTCGCATGTTATTCCATGAAGTTCAGGATCATATTCCCCAGAGAAAGGATTAGCAGTAACTGCATCTCCGTTCAACAAAAGACTAAACTCTCCTTCACAAGGTGGTTCAGCGGCAAAGCAGTCAAGAGGAATTGGGCGGGTAAGTTCTGCTTCATTATTTGGAAAGCCAAACCAATGAGAAGCACAGTCGATGGACATATTACAATCTAAAGGACAAGTGATATCTTCAAAATCTCCATTTTCGAATTGTGCATTAATAGTAAATGTAGCCTGTAAAATTAGGATGGCTAATAACGTAATTTTTTTCATCATTAATTTTTTTAAGTCAGTAAATAATACAATTGCAATTGTGGACGTATAAACCCGACTTTTAAGTTTTGTGACGGAATAAGCAATAAAAGTTGAATTTTTTTGACGAACTCAATAAACCTGTTGAATATCTTGTGTTGACTCGCACATAATTCTATTAAGGATTGTTGTCAATAGAGTCTGCTCCTAATACTTTCGCAGTTTTTTTTAGAAATATGAATAGGATATATGATAAGGCGTTCATTTATCTAGAAAGAATAAATGAACGCCTTGTTTTAAATGATGAATGCCTTTTAATTAATGGACGAGAAGTTTTTTAACTTCTACCACCTCTTGATCCTTATTGACAAACTGGATGAAATATATGCCTTTGTGCCATTCGGATACATTAACAGTCATTATTGGAGACAAAATCTGTTCTCTATACACTTCTGCTCCTAACGGATTAACTATTACATACTCTGAAATATTGTTGTCGTATGTTTTAATATTAAACATATCGGATGTAGGTGTTGGATAAACAGAAATTTTACTATCCTCATTGAAATTTCTGTTTTCAGTTTGATCATTATGTTCTCCGGTTCTATTACAACCAAATTGTGGGTTGTTCAAGTCAATAACCTCTAGGCTTAGCTTTATAAGGACATCCTTACATAAAGGAAGTGTAGTTTCGCATCGATCTACATTGACACATACTGTCGCAGGAATATTCAAAAGATGAAAACCTTCAAAATATTGATTTGGGTCTTTGTAATTTACCTCGACTGTAGCGTTATTTCTATTATTGGTGAAGAAAATGTCTTCAATCAAAAGTTGGTGAGTTCCAGAAATACTTGTGTTTAAGCTCCAGTTATAATCTGCAACTGGAATGTCTGCTACACAATAGTTTCCGATAGGATCAGTAATAAGATTAAAGCTATGATAAATACCATCTTTTAGAAGCAGTTGAGCACTTCCATAAATAACATCATCACCCTCTAGTTTTATTGGAAAATTACAATAGTCCACAGTTTGAATATTGTAATCAATGTGCCCTTGTATGAAGCCCAAAATATCCATGTCAACAGCTACATGATCACTATCTCCATCATCAATATACACCGCGTCAAAAGGACTTCCCTCAATTTTATAACCAAGATGGGGAAATTGACTGTCGTAATCTTCCAAAAATTCATCTTCTATGTTAACAAAATAATCAGTTCCATCTATTGCTAAAGCACTGGTGGAAGGGATAAAGCAAAATCGCCCATGTACAGTTGAATTTTTAATTTGAACCCTTTCCAAGTCATAAGAAGAGCCTGGAGCTGAATCAATGTTGTCACAGTGACTATTAGAACGGGCGTCTTTTAACCAATTTGATTCGAAGATTTTCTTAATAAAACCAAAAACACTGACAGTTCTAAATGCTAGATTTACTCTAATTCTAAAACCTAATTTCCATACAAATGAGTAAGCAGATAAAAATTTTTCGCCAGGAGGACTATTGCTGGAAGTGCCATTCTTAGAACCATTGGCAATAGCTATTACCTTACATTGTGTTGGAAACTCTCCATTATTGGCAATGTCCATGAGGTAATCTTCTCTTGAAAAATGAGCCTGTAAGATATCAGGGTTATAAACTATATCTCCAAAGCTTGGTGTACTTGTGTTATAAATATTGACATGATACAAAAGCATCTGAGCCGCCGCAGGAGAGTGTAGACTGATTGTGGCCTTTTTTAACTCCTTGTCTTTATTAGTATGAGCTAATGCGGCAGCCTGAAGTCCAACAGATATATTAGATCCCCTATGTGGGCTATCAAAGGTCACCAATACATCCACTTCATGATCTGCTCCTTGGTTTTCCATATATCTTAGAGCATATTTACAGACTAAACCTCCCATACTTGGTCCAATAACTGCCGGTATTGACTCCACTTGAGGATCAGTATTTAAAGATTCTATTAAACTAATCAGGGCGAATGCATTTCGTTGAATATAGTCCGCCCCTCCAATGAAGTTGACTATAATCACATCATAGCCGCCTGAAAAAAATTGGGCCAATGCATTATTGCCACCAAACTCATTTAAGATATCAATAAGGCCTCTTTCCCCCGACAAATCAATTCCATCTGTAATTATTATGGGCCTCTTGATGTAGTCTCTCTCAGGATTAATATAGTATGCTACTTCTATTTTACCAAGTGGTCCCAGAGAATATGGTGATTGACAAAACAATTCATCATCACACCCTTCAAAAGGTATACTAGCGGTAAAATTATTTGTAAAGTTAGGATCGCTTGTTATGCAAGTATTGGAGGGATATGGCCCTACATTAGGATCTGGAAGTGGCGAGATATTAGGTACAACGGGAGGAGTAATAGGAGGAAGTGCATTATAAACATTCTCACAACGATCTAACTCTATACAACTAACCTTATCATAACAATCCTCTATTTCATTATACTTACGAAGTTGTATTATTTGTGAATTACAAAGTCCGATTTCAATATCGTAATAATGGTCGAATTCTAAGGGCACATAACCATTTCCATCTCCAAAACTAATTTCATAAGTTGGTTGGAATTCAGTATAATTACTAAAAAAATTATCACTTCTAAATACAAATCTTCTCACATCTTTATCAGGCCTTGCTGGAGTAATTAATCCTAGCAATTGAGAATTATGTTCTACCAGATAAGAGTTTTGCCCAATATTAGTATCGTCCCCTTCTCCATTAAACTCTTCATTTATTGTTGGAAGAGAACTTGAGTCTATTATTTCTTTGTAATCATAATCCATCATGACTATATGATAAGTATTACTATTGTTAGCTTCTCTTGCTTTATCAATGTACCACATATCAAAATTTGGTATTACCTCTGGTCCTGTCGCATTAACTAAATCTAAATAGAATTGAATCCATACATCATCTTCAAGACAACTTGAGTCTTGATTGTTTATTAGTCCCAAATTGGAATAAAAACCATCAGCACCTAAAATGATGTTCGTATCTGGGACTGATTCCACATCACTTATTTGCCCATAAACGACATAGATGGAGGCCATCCATGCAACTATTAAATAAATTATTGATCTTTTCATTTTTCTAATTTTTAATAAACTAGAATAACGGATGCGAGAAAATACAAGACAATGATAATCAGTCCTTTCGTTATTTGTTGTAATTGATGTTGAATCAAAATATTTATTATAGTGATATGCACTAATTTTTAACAAATTGAACTTTAATCATGCAGTTGAATTGTATACTTTATTCATTGCTAATGAAGTATTATCCATTATTCGAGTTAAGTCAGTAAATAGTACAATTGCAATTGTGGACGTATAAACCCGACTTTTAAGTTTTGTGACAAATGAATAGAAAAAAGTAGTTGATAAATAATAGAGTAGGTTTTATTATAATTGAAAAATAGGAGAATAAAGTGTAAGTAATTATTAAATTTACTGACTTTTCGATCGTATGTTTACGTTCTTAATATTTTTAAACGACCAATCTTTTGGATAAAAAAATTACAAAAAAACATAGGTTATTCGAGGAAGAATTGTTTCCCCACATGGAGGCGTTAAAGACCTTTGCATACCACCTATGTTATAACGAAAATGATGCCGATGATTTAGTTCAAGAGACATATTTGAAAGCTCATAGATTTTTAGATAAGTATGTTGAGGGAACTAATGCGAAGGCTTGGTTGTTTAAAATCTTGAAAAACGCTTACATTAACGAGTATAGAAAGAAAAGTAAGCGTCCTACTAAAGTTGATTTCGAAGATGTTGTCAACTTTCATGATAGTGAAGATTCACACAGAGGTTTTTTTGATTTAAGGGAAGAACTATTCCAGAATATGATGGGTGATGAGGTGACTATCGCCATAAATTCTCTTCCCATTGACTTTAGAACAGTCATACTGCTTTGTGATGTAGAAGGCTTCACTTACGAAGAAATAGCCAAAATTATTGATGTACCTATTGGTACTGTAAGATCACGTTTATTCCGGGCAAGGAATATGTTGAAGGGAAAATTGAGAAATTATGCCCAAAAATTGGGTTACGAAGACAAACGAGGGCAGAGAAGCGAGAAAAAGAAAGAAGAAGAGTAAGTTTTAGTGAGAATAATTATTTTTTAGAGGTTCAGAATAAATATGAAGACTGTTGATTTGTAAAATATTAAACATTACAAAATGGAAAGATTTAATGATTTAAGAAACAAAATCAATCTGTATTTTGATAATCAATTAGACCATCAAGATCAAAAAGAACTCCTTTCAAAGGTGGATGTGGATCCACAATGTTCGAAACTCTTTAATAAGGAAAAATCTTTTCGAGATTTTATTAAAAATAATGTTAAAAGATCAACGGTATCCCCTGAATTTATAAGAAATCTGCGAGATAGAATCCAAGTGGGTTGAAAAACAAAGCCGAAGCTGATTTCTCAACCTCGGCTTATAGCATCTCAGTGGGTTCTTAGAAGTTAATCTAATACTTCAAAACTGATTTTTAGATTAACTCTGTATTCCTTTATTTTACCTTTTTCTACAGTCACACTTTGACTTTGAACAAATGCTGATTTAATTCCTTTTACTGATTTTGAGGCTTTTTCTACTCCTTTAGCAGTTGCGTCTTCCCAGCTTTTTTTACTACTTGATAAAACTTCGATTACTTTTAAAATTGCCATTGTATTATGTTTTTTATGATTAACTCCATTTAGACGCGATGTACGATTTTTAGTCACTAATTATTTCCATACTTCACACCCTTCGGTACAATTGGTGCATATATCAATCTGATCTCTACCTTTTAATATTTGGGTTCTAAATTTTTTATATGATTCTCCCTTCCATATGTTTTTGAAAGAAGAGTTTTTCAAATCACCCAATCGATGAGTAGCATCCTTATCAAAACAGCATGGAACCACCATTCCGTCCCAAGTAACTACACATGCATGCCAAAGTTTCCAACAGTGATTAAGGAGTAGGTTTTTTATAGAATAGGTTCCATCATCATTTTTTTTATACCTCGAGTATTTTTCAATAGTTGGTATTAGCTCGTTACCATTTTTATAATCATAAACTTGTGCAGTTTTTAGTTTCACCTCATCTATTCCTATTTTTTTGGCAATTTCATAGATATCAGGTATTTGATGTTCATTGGGCTTGACAACCAAAAATTGAAAAATGGTATAAGGCGTTTTTGAATTTAGCTTTTTCTTCCACTTAACCAAGTTTCGAGCTCCTTGAAGAACAGTTTCCAAGTTGCCTTCCTTCCGGTAATTTTGATAAGTTTCTTGTGTTGTTCCATCAACAGAAATGATTATTCGGTCCAAACCGGAGAGTATGGTTTGTTCGCAGTTTTTATCATTTAAAAAATGACCATTGGTGGAGGTAATAGTATAAATTCCTTTGTCCGAAGCATACTTTACCATTTCTAAGAAAGAGGGATTAATATACGGTTCGCCCTGAAAGTAGAAAATTAAATATATTAATCTGGAGTATAATTGATCAATAATACTTTTAAAAAAATTAGATTTCAAGTTGCCGGTATCTCTTGTAAAAGCTCTTAGACCACTAGGACATTCAGGACATCTGAGATTGCAGGCAGTTGTAGGTTCTACAGAAATGGTCATGGGTAAACCCCATTGTACTGGTCTTTTTATAAGTCTGGTGATATAGTATGAAATAAGAACTAATGAAGCATTAATTAACCTAGATGGAGTAAGTTTTTTTACGAAATTAACACTATCATGCAGCGAGCTAGGCATTAAGAAACTGAGTATTTAGTTTTTAATATGTGTAAATGATGTTTGACATGACCTGCCAAAATGTAGATCATAGCCAATGTCGAAATTTTGTTACCACTTGCAGTTCCATTAGAATCCAGTTGGGAATCTTTTAGGTTGGAAATCATTTCAATATTGGACAATCTTAAATTTTTGAATTCAGCGATAAGACTTTTAATTTCTATGTGGTCAAAATCATGGTCGTTAATGTATGCATCATGATTGAAACCAGGCAAAGCTTGTGTTTCGCCTCTTGAAATACATAAAATACGATAAGAAAATACTCTTTCAACATCTATCATATGTACAAGTAATTCCCGTACCGTCCATTTTCCTTCAGCATACTTATAGTTTGCTCTTTCTTCATTTTTCAAAAAGGTCGACTTAATTTGTTCTATTTGTTGACCTAGAAGGCTGATTATTTCATCTTCATTTACACTATGTATATAATTATGATAATAAGGTGGATAAGAATTACTATCCGGAAATTTCATATCACTAATTTTGTGTCAAAGTTATTTCATTATTGATAATAACGATAGCCATAAATAAAAAACGGACTAAAAAACTTAGTTTCTAGCCCGTCATTACTAACCTTTTTAAATGCAATCACTTATTTGACGCATCATATCCTTGAAGTCACACTTTTGCCAAAATCTTTTTATGACAGATGTTTTTGTTCAACTATAAATCCACAAATGACTAATAGGATTCCTAAAGTCTGAAATAAGATGATACACTGTGCTTGTGATAGATCAGGACTGGTATACTCTAAAAGAAGCAAAGTGCTGACTCCTAACAGTAAAATTGAAACGATTAAAAAGTAATAACCCTTTAATCTTGTATCACGTAGTATTATACTTACGGTTGATAGGATATACGAAATAACCAAAACTAGGGTAAAGGAGACAATCGTGGAAGAATTTATTTTTGACCATCCAAATAATAGAAAGGCTACAATAACTAAGAAAACTGAATACTTTTGAAAGGTGTTGATGTTTCGATGATATCT
Organism: Saprospiraceae bacterium; assembly: GCA_965230495.1. Classification (GTDB taxonomy): domain Bacteria; phylum Bacteroidota; class Bacteroidia; order Chitinophagales; family Saprospiraceae; genus JACJYM01. The sequence goes on from CBDDLC010000002.1 coordinate 47,027, forward strand.
TCTATTGGACCAAGCAAGGAAAATGAAAAAAATGGCGTAGGAAATTAATGACATTTTATTTGCCTGAAGAGAGGGAAACATAAATAAAATATCACCTATTAAGGAGAAGATTAGTGAAGTAATAAAGATGTTGTTTTGATACTTTACGCTAGAGATGTAAAATGCGATGAGTACTCCACTCAAAAGGGATCTTGCCACATAAAAATATGTGCTTTGCATACCAGCTGAATAAATGGTAGAGCACAAAAGAAGGGCGGTGAGAAGAATGAATTTCCAATGATCAGTTAATATAGTTTTTATCTGCTCCATAAATTATACTTTAGAATACAATATATCGCTCTAAATCCATCGACCCAATTTATTTTTTTTCCTTCGGCATAGGTCCTTCCATAATACGATATTCCTACTTCATATATTCGTATTTTTTTTATTCTCGAAATTTTCGCAGTTACTTCAGGTTCAAAACCAAATCTTTTTTCCTTTAGATCAAGAGATTGTACGATTTCTCTTTTAAATAGCTTGTAGCAAGTTTCCATATCTGTCAGATTCAAATTGGTAAAGGCATTAGATAAGCTTGTTAAAAACTTGTTTCCAATGGAATGCCAAAAGAACAAAATCCTGTGTGGTTTCCCTCCCATAAACCTTGAGCCATAAACAACATCTGCATATCCTTCAAGGACTGGCTTTAAGAGTATGCTATATTCGTTCGGGTCGTATTCTAAATCAGCATCCTGAATTATGATAAAATCCCCAGTTGCACTTTTGATACCCGTATGAAGAGCAGCACCTTTTCCCATGTTTTTTTGGTGAGAAAATACGGATACCCTATTATCCGGATTCTGTAATCTCCACTCGTTAATTTTTTCTAAGGTATGATCTTCCGAATGGTCATTAACGATAATTATTTCTTTGGATAGATTATTTGATAGTTCTACGGAAGAAACTTTATTCAAAAGATGAACAATAGTATTTTCTTCATTGTAGGCGGGAATTATTATGGATAACTTATGTGAAGACATTTTGCAAGTGTTTGTAAGTTGATCAAAAATAGATAAATATGTGTTGTTAAATTATTTAATCGGGTTAAAGTAATCTTTACTTGTTTAAGCGATAATTTTGTAGGGGATATTCATAATGAGAGCTATCCGAAAAAACAAAGTATTTTTCGTTAAGTTGAGAGTAATCGAATATGCCCCAATTTGTTATAAATACTTTGTTCTTTTCTTTTGCCCAAACTAACTCTTCGGGATTTTTTGATATTAGAATTGAATGGGTGTCGTTGAATCGAATGGTACTAAGAAGCCAAAATTCGTAACAACTGGCCCAAGTCATCATAAGTTTGTCTTTATCAACAGATTCCAAAGAGACTATTTTTTTTCTTTTTTTAGTAGCCTTGTTTTCTTGTAATATGGAATCCAGATAAGAAAGCCTATCCGTATATGTTTGGTGACATGAATATATCTGCGAGACTCTGATGGTTATCATTGCTAAGAACAGTAAAAACCATATTTTGAAATGTTTGATTTTTAGTATATCGAAAACCAAAGGAATCGAAACAAAGACACTTAAAGGGAGGTATAAGTTTTCCATATAAAAGGGTTGCACGTTGTGGGGATAGCATACATTAATAATGAAAACATAGCCTAAGAAGGAAAGAGTTGTCCAGGTCAGTTTTAGCCAGTTTTTTTGCACGATATAACCGAATAAAACGACCAATAAACCCAAGCTTAAAAAGATAAACTTTCCGTATAGATCATGTATGAATAATTGATTGGATTCAAGATGGAGATAATTGGGGAATAGTTCTATAAAATTAGATATTTTGCCCAAAGCCTCCAAGTCGTACGAAGTGTTGAAGAAAAGCTTTTTGATAGTAGATAGAGCAATATAGCTCATAAACTGACTCAGGAAAAGCTTCTTACTTATTTGCTTGTCTATTAAGAAAAAGACCATAGAAAACACATAAGGAAACATGATTAAAGGGTGAATAAATACCAAAGCGAATAACATTAAATTAGTTGAAGTTATATATGTCCAATGAGTTTCTTGTTGGCGACTCATGGTATGAAGTAAAGCAGTATAAACGACAAGAATACCTATACCTTGAGGTAATTCAGATTGTATCCAATAGAAAGTATCTGTGACCATTAGAAAACTTATCAAAAACATGGTTATTCCAAATTTCCAATTATTTGAAATTCTCCATGAAAAGTGATAGCACAAAAAATAGAAAATGACAAAGGCCATTGAATATAACTTGGAAATGGTAGAAATATCCAGAGATAACTTACTGGCTAATAAAGGGAACAGTTGAGTAAAGAATGCTCCAAATCTAAAATTTTGAATAGCGAAACTATCATCCTTAATTATGTAAAACAAATGAAAAGCAATGTCAATAAAAGCAGTCCTTTCTAAGTAAAAATGAATGGAAAAAATTAAAAGGATTAGGTAGCCCAGGGTTCCTGTCCAGTATGATGTTTTGTTCATAATTTAATGGTTTACACAGAAATTATTTAATATAAATGAAGTCTATTTGGAAGTGATTAACGTACTTCTATGGGATTACCTTATATACTATTATGCAAATTGATGTAATAATACACTCATATGTCGTGGTCGTTAAATTGGTTTATGAATGAGTACAAATGGGTAATTAGAAACATTTTAGTCGATAGTTATCAATAGTTTTTATTTTTGGACTCAAATAAAAGAGGAGTTAGATATGACATTTTATGAATTAGAAGTTGAAAAAGTAAAACAGGAAACAGCGGATACAAAGAGTATTTATTTTACGATCCCCAAAGAACTAAAGAGAGACTTTGACTATGCGGGAGGACAATATATTACTATTTCAGCGATGATTAATGGAAGCGAAGTGCGAAGATCCTATTCACTTAGTTCAGCTCCTTATGAACAAGAATTTAGAATTGGAGTGAAGAGAGTTGAGCAAGGCTTGATGTCAAATTATCTCCATGATAATATAGATCAGGGTGCGCTGGTAAAAGTGTCAAAACCTGAGGGGAAATTTATTCATGAAATATCAGAAGATTCTAGAAGTCATTATTTTATTTGTGCAGGAAGTGGAATAACCCCAGTCTTAAGTATTGTTAAGTCTGTTTTGGAAAATGAACCTCAAAGCTTTTGTTATTTACTATATGGAAGTAGAGATGAGAAGTCTATTATCTATTTGGAGGAATTGAATAAGTTAGAAAACAAGTATGAGGGACAAATAGTAATAAGACATTCGCTTTCACAACCTTTGAAATCCAAGCCCGCAGGAATTAGAGGATTGTTTTCTAAATCAAAAGAGTCGTGGCAGGGGTTAAGGGGAAGAATTGATGAAATGAAAATAAAAGAGTTTATTAATGATAACCCGGAGAGAAATAAGAATGTATTTTATTTATGTGGTCCGGGTTCACTTATAAGGAGTGCGGAAGGATTGTTGAAGGCTATGAATATTCAGGGAAGCACAATACTCAAAGAACTTTTTACAATTGATAAAGAAGATGTACAGGAAGTAAAAGCTGTGGATAGTGGAAAGATAAAGGTTAAATATAAGGATAAGTGGTTCGAGGTTTCAATAGGAAAGGATAAGAGTATTTTAGATATGCTATTGGAAGAAAAGATAGATGTACCTTACTCCTGTACGAGTGGAGCATGTAGCACTTGTGTAGCCAAAGTTAAAGAAGGAGCGGCTGAAATGGAAGTATGTTATGCTCTGAACGAAAATGAAGTATCTGAAGGATTGATATTGACTTGTCAGGCTAAGCCTACATCCAATATATTAGAGATTGATTTCGATATTTAAACTAGTTGATGAAACGTATGCTGTTGAGTCGTAGCAGTTATGGCTTTTTGACCATAAATAAATGTAAGAAATTGATATATGAAATGTCAATAAAAATGATCATGTGATATTTTGGCAAAATTGGATGGTTATTTTATATAGTAAATTCCATTTGGTATTTCAAAGCATAAAAACAAACGGATGAAACAAAAGATAAGAATGGGAATGGTAGGAGGAGGAAGAGGAGCTTTTATTGGTGCAGTTCATAGAATGGCCGCCTTCATGGATGGAGAAATAGAACTGGTTTGTGGTGCATTTAGCAGTGATCCAGTTAGGTCAAAACTATCCGGAGAGGATTTAGGTTTAGAAGAGGGCAGGGTTTATCCAGATTTTAAGACGATGTTTGAAGAAGAATCTAAGCTTCCTCCAGAAGAGCGAATGCATATGGTAAGTATTGTGACCCCCAATCACATGCATTTTGAACCAAGCATGATGGCTTTAGAATATGGATTTCATGTCGTTTGTGATAAGCCCTTGTGTTTTTCATTAGATGAAGCTTATGCTCTTAGAGACAGGGTTCGGGATTCAGGAATGTTGTTTGCCGTTACACATAACTACACGGGATATCCAATGGTGAAGCAAGCAAAGGAATTAGTGAAAGAGGGCAATATAGGAAAGATTAGAAGGATAATTGTTGAGTATTCACAAGGATGGCTAACTGACTTTATTGAGTCCGAAGACCAGAAACAAGCGAAATGGCGTACTGATCCAAAAAAATCCGGCGTGGTAGGAGCTATGGGTGACATTGGTACCCATGCTGAAAACTTGGCTGAATATATTACAGGATTAAAGATTGAAGAAGTTTGTGCCCAATTAAATATTGCTGTCGAAGGGAGGCTGTTAGATGATGATAGTTACGTAATGTTGAAATTTGACAATGGGGCAAACGGAGTTTTGATGGCGAGTCAGATTTCTGCAGGAGAAGAAAACAACCTTAACATTAAAGTATCAGGAACAGAAGGTACTTTGGAATGGCATCAAATGGAACCAAACACTTTGAAAGTGTATTACAAGGATAAACCCATACAAGTTTTTAGAACAGGAGGAATGAATAATTACGGCACAGCCTTGCGAGCAATCAGAATTCCAGCAGGTCATCCTGAAGGGTATTTGGAAGGGTTTGCGAATATTTATAAAGAAGTTGCTCGGGCGGTAAGAATGAAGCTAGGTTACGAAAAAGGAAAAGAACCATTCGATTTTCCTGATATCAACGATGGTGTTAGGGGTATGGAGTTTATAGATTTGGTAGTTAAGAGTCACCAATCAAACGAAAAATGGACCAAAGCTTAACTAAATGAGAGGAATATATATCCCAATGGTGTCAAGGCTTTTAAGATATTTTGGAATTTTTGAAAAGGAACAAAAAGGAGTTGATAAGGAAATGAAGTACTTAATAGTAGGTTTAGGAAATGTTGGTTCGGATTATGATGGAACCAGACATAATATAGGGTTTGATGTGGTAGACAGGATGGCTGAAAAGGCAGGGGTTACTTTTAAAGTAGATGATCTGGCATATGTGACGGAATATAGGTCGAAAGGAAGATCGCTTACACTTATTAAGCCTACGACATATATGAATCTTAGTGGTAAGGCGGTAAAACATTGGATGAAGAGGTTAGGAATTACTAAGGATAGAGTTTTAATTATTTTAGATGATTTGAATTTAGATTTTGGTAAGATAAGATTAAGAGCAAAGGGTAGTGATGGAGGGCACAATGGACTTAAAGATATTACTCGGGTTTTAGGAGGACAGGATTATGCTAGATTGAGGATAGGTATCGGAAATAATTATAGAAAAGGGCAACAAGTCAATTTTGTACTTGGTAAGTGGACTGGAGAAGAGCTAGATGAACTCAACTATGTAGTTAATCATTGTGCGGATTCGGCAGAAGCTTTTTCTCATTTGCAGTTTAAATTTGCGATGGAGAAAGCAAATAGTTTCAAGTTAGAATCCAGCTAATTCCCTAGACTTTAATTATTTTATTCTTGATACAATACAGGACTAAGCCTATTCTGTTTTTGACGTCCAGTTTATGAAATAGACCTTCCCTATATCCATCTATTGTTTTTGGACTTAAATGCATATCACTTGCTATTTCTTTATAAGTTTTTTCACTGCAAGCTAATTTTAGAAATTCTATCTCTCTTTCTTTCAGTTGAACGTTATTGGTTTTTCCATGTATAATGCTGTCCATTGCATTTGACGAAAGCTCATTATTATAATAACCGGCTTCTAATACAGCTATCATGGCCAATCTCAACTCTTCAGGGGATACATCTTTTAAGACATAGCCTTTTGCACCTGCCTTCAACATTTTGATGATATCGATCTCATCATTGTTCATAGAGAGTGCCAATACTTTTATATTTGGAAAAGTACTTTTTAGCCACAATGCGGATTCCTCGCCATCCATTATTGGCATATTTACATCCATTAATACTAGGTCAGGTAGTTTAGTATTATGCCTTAATTTATTTTTCATGTCCTCTCCATTTTTATAGCTGGCAAATACATTGAATTGCTCCATGTTGCCAACCAGATCGGATAAGGCCGCAGCAAAAAGTTTATGGTCATCGACGATAGCTACATTATACTTTTTCATTGTTCTCCTTTTTATATTGTTTAGTGAGAATAAGAGTTGTTCCCTTGCCAGGTTCAGAATAGAAGTTCAAATCAGCATTGATCATCTTGGCCCTGTTAAAAATATTACTTATGCCACTTCCTTTTTTACTTACGGACATGTCAAAACCAATTCCGTTGTCACTGACATCTAGTTTGAAAAAATCAATATTCGCATCAACGTTTATTTTCATCCATTTGGCTTTCGAGTATTTTATTGAATTACTCAGAAACTCTTGAAATATGCGGAAGATAATGATCTCTTCTTCAAGTATTAACTTTAAATCATCACATCCATTATGGTATTCGATATTGAATAACTGAAGTTTTTCAATTCTTTCCACCTCTTTACTTATGGCTTCACATAAACCAATATTTTTTACATAGTCAGAGTTCATTCCTCTAGATAGTGATCGTAACTCATTAATGGCCAATTTTAAGGTGTTTCGAGTGTCAATCATTTTTTCGTCTAAATTATGGGCTGTGAGGCTATTCAATTGCATATTTACAACAGAAAGTAGTTGCCCTACATTATCATGTATTTCCTTGCCTATGTCAGTAAGTGTCTGGTCTTGAATCTCTATGATAGACTTTTGAATTTCCTTTTTATAATTCTCTTCCTGCTCTTTTTTTTCAAAAGCGAATTCTATTTGTTTTCTCTGGAAGTAAACAAGAAAACTTACCAATAATATGACCAGTACTATGAATACAATTCCAATGCTTACTACAGTAATTATTATTTGTTGGTCATTTGGCATTTTATAAATCCGTAGTTGAAGATTGAATATACTATTAAGTTGAAAATATGCATAAAAATGTTCAAGTAGTAAACACTCGCATCATCAAATTCCAAATTTCTAACAATTAAATTTGGGATAGCACCAACATAAAAGAGAATAAGACCTACACTTATCCAAAACCATAAATATTTGGTTAGAAATAGTACCAACTCGCTGTTCAGAATTTCCCTTATAAATATGGTAACAGATGTAATAACACCAGCCCACGATATTACAAAGTTTATACTATTGAATTCATGAAATAAGCCACTGCCAAAACTACTACTTAGTGTTTGGATCAATAGGCAAATAGAGGCAACTATCAGTACTTGCTTTTTAGAGCTATTGTTCTTTAAGAGTTTGTAGTACATTGTCAAAACCAGATACAACTGGATAATAACTCCAATATTGATGATTCCAATCCAACAACTTTTGTTTTCGGGAACCAAATGATTATAAAACAACCTCGGCAAATTGTCCATCGCGGCACTTACTAAGAGCCAATAGAAAAAGAAAATTAATGCAGTATCAAAATATTTTTTTCTATAAAATAAGGCGATTAGTATTGTTACAATAACATAAGCTTTGGAAATCATCATCAATGTCGTACTCTCAGGCATTTTTAGCTATTTCAATTTATCTAGGACAACAATCGTTAATATCTAATACTACTTCGTCGTTATTTATTGATTCATTTACACTGGTCCCTCCCTGTAATGGATTTGAAAACTGTGGTCGGAAATAAAGACTATGATATAGTAAAGAATCTTTCTTTTCTTCCTCTAGTTTTTTAACCATCAATTTAGCACCTAAATTAATTTCAATGGTATCATAATCATTACCTCTTTGTAAACAATATTGATCGAGGAAACGGATATAGTCCTTTATCTCATTTTTATCAAATTTGAAGGTCCTGTTGTCATAAATTGGTGTTTGATCGATGGTTCTACCGAAATAAGCAGTATCCAGAGAGTCAGCATGACTTAAGGTTTGTAGTTTGTTATAGAATTTGGTTCTATAGTCGTATTCATGTGTTTCTGTTTTCTGGCACCTTTTGAAGGATAAGGTGGTAATTATACCCAGTACAAAGAAAATAATATAGGAACCTGTATTTTTCATAATAATTAAGTTTAGTTGATTTTAAGTTTAATATTGCTTTGTGAAGATCCAATAAGATTTTTAATTTTCTATCGTGGACAACAATCATTTAGATCCAATACCAAAAGTTGATTGGTGTAATTTGGTATGGAAGCCTGTGCTGTTGGTTCCAGGATAGGTCGGATGATCAAAGATTGATATAACTTGCCTGCATTTTGTTTCGCACCTAGACCTACCTCCATTTGCACATCATCGGTGTCGATATTGTACTTGGACCTGAAGGAGTCCAGATATATGGCATAATCCTGCAGAACGTCACTTCCGAAAAGAAAAGAACTGTTGTCAGGAATGGGAGTCAAAGCAGTGGTTCTATTGATATAAGTATTAATTAAAGATTCAGATTGGGCAACTGTGATCAGCTTTGAGCGAAAGTTAGAACCTGTGTAATTGGCTCCGCACGAAACGCAAAATAAAATAATGAAAAAAAAATAAAAATTTTTCATAATTACTACATTTTAGGTTGATTAATAAATTACAAGTTAATACTTACGAAATTATATTCTGTCGTGCAAGAATATTTTGGGGAAAAATCCCCAACATAAAAATATAAAATTTGATTTTTGAGTTAGTGAACTGTATTTTTATGATATGAAGTATTTCTTACCTCTATTTTTCATATTTTTTTCAGCAAATACTTATGCTCAAAGTTTTGACACTGAGTTTGGAAAAAACCGTGTTCAGTATAATGATGATTTTAAATATTGGAATAGGTACGAAACCGATAACTTCATTACATATTGGTATGGAAAATCCAAGATGATTGCAAGAACTGTAATGCCTCTTGCCGAAATGGATCACGCGGATATTCAATCTTTGATAGAACATAGAGTCAATGATAAGTTGCAAATATTGGTTTACTCTGATATAGCTGACCTCAAACAAAGTAATATTGGTAGTGAATCTTCTTTTACTTCTAAGACAGGGCAAACCAAAATAGCCGGAAATAAGATGTTTGTCTATTTTGATGGCGATCATCAACACTTGAGAAAACAAATTAGAGAGGGAATAGCCTCTGTCTATATCAATGCTATGATGTTTGGTACAGGTATACAGGAAATAGTACAAAATGCGGTTTTACTGGATTTGCCGGACTGGTTTAAAGTAGGTCTGGTAAGTTTTGCCGGAAGTCACTGGGATGAACTGATAGAGGATGAATTGCGAGAGTTGGTGGCCAGAGAAGAAGACTATTTAGAGTTTGATAATTTAGTAGAGGATCACCCCAGAGTGGCAGGACATTCTATGTGGTACTACATTAGTCAAAATTATGGTAAGTCTAGCATATCTAATATTCTTTATCTAAATAGGATATCTCGATCTTTTGAAAATAGTCTCAATTATACGCTAAATACTACACCAGAAAAACTCTACGAGGAATGGCAGTCATTTTATAGAAGAAAATATGAGCTAGAAGATGGTTTATGGGATAAGAGAGAAGATCAATTAGTAGTTACGAAAAATAAGAAGTATGTTCCGATAAGTACTTTTTCGTATGACAAAACCGGGACTAACATAGCTTACGCTTATAATAATTTGGGTAAAATACGTATTGATGTACTGAATCTGGAGCGTCGAAAATCAAAAACTGTATTTAAATACGGGAGCAAAAATAATTTACAAGAGACTGATTTTAATTATCCATTAATATCATGGCACGAAAACGGTGATTTGTCCATAATCTATGAACACAGGGATAGAATTTATTTAAAAAAGATTCTTTTTGACAAAGATGAAGAAATAGAACAAGTATTACCTGAAGACTTTCATAGGGTATACTCTATGGATGCTATGGATGATAGATTTTACATTTTTACAGCGAATACAGATGGGTTTTCAGATATCTATAAGTATGACGCTAAATATCGAAATTTTGAGAGAATAACTACTGATTATTTTGATGATTTGGATGCTAGTCTTGGAGAAATCAATGACAAAAAGGGAATTGTTTTTAGTTCCAATCGTAAACAAAATCACATATTTCCTGAAAGTTTTGACACCATTTTGCCTATTGATGATTTTGACATTTTCTTTTATGATTTAGAGACGAATGATGGGAGTTTAATGAAATTAACTAACACACCGTTGGATAATGAGAGATACCCCAAAGTCAGAAATAATGAAGTATACTTCTTAAGCAATGGTAGTGGAATAATTAACCAATATAAGCTTAATGTCGAGAATAATAATGTTATTGCCTTGACGAATGAATCTAGAAATTTAATAAGGCATGATGTAGATGGCGATGCAGAGGAAAGTGTACGTCTTTTATATGATCATAACGCATATCAACTTTACCGAGGCAAAAATTTAGAACCTAGAGAAGTTCCAGTTACTGACTATAGAAAAGCCATGGTTTCTTTTGATAAAAATAAAGAAGAAGCTCTCGTAATCGTAAAAGAAGAGCAAGAAGTAGAAGAAGTTCCTAAAGGCATGTTTTTTATGAGTGAATTCGAGGATCCTTCTGAGATAGAGCCAATAGAAGAAGAAGATCTTTATCAAAACTTTGAAAAGGAAAATGTTAAGATATTCAAGCGAGACAATGAAGATTTCGTATTTCCTAAATATGTACATAGTAGGACGATAGCAGCAGGTTTAAAGTTTCGATTAGATAATTTTGTAACCAAGGCAGATAATGAGGTGCTTTTTGAAGGATTAGAAACATTTTCCGGAGATCGTACTGAATTAGGACAGGCCGCTTTGGGAATTTTGTTAAAGGCTACTATTAAAGATTTGTTTGAGGACTACGTGATCGAAGGGGGAGTGAGGTTACCCACTTCTTTTGATGGTTCGGAGTATTTCGTGACATTTGAGAATAAGAAAAAGTTACTGGATAGAAAGTTTATACTATATCGCAAATCGCAGTCTTTAGATCCCTTAGAAAACGATTTTTCGTTTACAAATTCAAAAAAACAGAGTCTATTGGGGATGTATCAGGTCAAGTATCCTTTTGATGTATATACAAGTCTAAGAGCTACTGCAATGCTAAGATTTGATAAGTTTTTCTACAAATCTACGGATCAAGCTACTTTTGAATCGCCATTCGTTCACGAAAAAAGAATAGGTTTAAAAGTCGAATATATTTTTGATAATACATTGGAAAAAAATTACAATACTTTACATGGTACAAGGTATAAGTTCTATGTTGAGGTATTAAATCAATTCAACTTTGAATTGGCCGATGGTATCAATATTGACTTAAATCAAGGATTCACAGGAGCTATAGGAGTAGATGCGAGACATTATATTCCTGTTTTGGGGAAATCCGTTTTGGCATTGAGAGGAACAGCAGCTGGTTCATTTGGTAGTAAACCTATGTTGTATATGTTGGGTGGAGTCAATAATTGGTTAATACCACAATTTGACAACAGTATACCGGTAGCAGAAAGAGAGTTTTCTTTAAAGACCTATGTGCCACATTTAAGAGGATTTGACTACAATATTAGAAATGGAACTTCCTATGCCTTGGCGAATGTGGAATTGAGAGTACCGATTTTTAGATATTTCTTAAAAAGAGGAAGAGGGGTTTCCTTTTTTAGGAATATGCAGGTTGTCTTTTTTGGCGACGCCGGTACAGCATGGTATGGCAATGGACCATTTTCAGACGAGAACCCTATTAATACCACAAATATATCAGCTCCTCCAACACTAGAGCTTGAGATTCAATATTATAGAGACCCATTGGTCATTGGCTATGGTGCCGGAATTCATACTACACTGTTAGGTTATTTTATCAAATTGGATTATGCTCGTGGAATAGAAACACGGAAAGTAGGAGATGGTAAATTTTATCTTTCTATGGGTTTAGATTTTTAAACAGGAACTAAAATATATTTGGTCCGGGTTTTTATGTAGAAGCAGCAATTAGATGTACTTTTGTCGTTTAGTTTTTTATATGAAAAAAATAATCCTTTCAACAATACTATTTTTTGTCTTTGGTTTCTCGCTGTATTCACAGAGTATAGGAATTAGAGCTGGACTTAACTATTCTAAATTCTCTGGTCCCGTAGTTAGTAGTTCTAATGAAGCCTACAACTTTAGTTCGGGTTTTCATTTTGGAATAAACCTCAACCAGTTCATGACGGATAAGAGTTATTTACGTTTTGAGTTACTGTATATTCAGAATGGTAGTAATTATAAAATAAATGGAGACTCGTATTATTATATAAGATCGGACGAACCTTTCTATGAAAGGGGCAATACAGATATTAATCTGGATATTTCGAATGCTTATATAAGTTTACCGATAACGTACCATTACAGTATATCTAAAAAAATTGAACTGCATGCTGGAGGTTATTTTAATATTCTTATAGGACCAAAAGGATCTGGAACTTTAAAGTTTGATTCTCGCGATAATCCGGATAAGATTAAGATGCAGCAGTCGTTGGACTACAACTACAATAGTGATAGAGCAGGATATGGTTATATCCCGAATAGCCAACTATTTCCGACCATTATAGTAGGAGATGAAAATGTGCCTTTATTTTCTTACTTAGGTGCATATTATCAATATCAGGAAAAGCTTACTAATAGATTTAGATGGTTTGATGCTGGACTTTCCTTTGGCGGATCTTATTTTTTCAATAGAGGATTTTATGGTTCTGTAAGATTGGATTATGGATTAGTAGATTTAACCAAGACTGAAGGAGATATCTCTATTACAGAGGTAGATTTAACTGAAAATAAGGCTTTAAACAAAACTACCAGAGATACCCATGTAGGAATACAGGCTTCTTTAGGATTTAAGTTTTAAAAGTTCGCTGATAGTTGATTCAAGTCGGGCTCTATTAGCATAAAATTCTTTTTGAATAGCAGTTTCAGAAATGTGCTTTCTTAGATATTCCTTGTTATTTATCCAGTTATTTATAGTATTTATTAATTGATCTGAATCATCGTAACGAAGGATTAATGATTCCCAAAAATCTAGTTTAGGAAAATAACTTGGAACAATTGAGGGCTTACGGTATCTCATGAAGTCATTTAGGTTGCCGGATATCCAGGTTTTTCCGAAATACTCTTTGTTAACACCATAGGTTATCTTAGAATGAATAGGCAATATTAGAAAATCTGCTTGCCTCATTGATTGATCAAACATTCGTTGATCGATCTCATCTGTATAATATTTAAGTTTTACAAATGTTAGATTTGTTTCAATTGACTTTAATATATCGAGTGTTTTTCCAGAAGCTTTGCCCAAGAATTGAATTATGATATTGTCATTAATTGATTCGTCTATTTTGGGAATAGCATTAATGAGTTGTTGGTAATCTCTGCTTGTTTGACTAACGGTGCCCGGAACTACAATGGAGATGGGAGTTTCTTGATTTTTTATTCGAGGCTTGAAATTCAATATACCTGACATAATAGGAATGTAGGATATTTTATCTTTTCTATGATCCTTAAGGTAAGAAGTAATGTGCTCATAGATTGAAAGTGAGGGTAGGAGGAATCGGTCGTAAGAATCTAGTGCTCTTTTCCTTTTGTTAGAAAGATTTAGCACTTTGTATTTTAATTTCCTTACAGCATTGGATATACTATTAGAACGTATAGAGCTTTCTTTATCAAAAAAACAAGTGTTGGAGTTATGGATTAATAAGGCAGTAGGAATGTTCCATTTTTTTTCTATTAATCGATGATTTGATAGGTGTATAGATAGTACGAAACACACTTGATGCCTATCTATAAACAAAAAATCTTCTTTATTCAGAGAATCTTTATTGATAATTCGCCATTCTCCGGCCTTAGAGTGATGTTGTGAGAGATAGTTATAATTTCGTTGGGAAGTTATAATGGAGATTACAACGTTAAGTTCGTTTAGGTACTGTAAATATTTTTCAAGTACTTCATTGTGAGTAGATAACTCAATTATTACAACAGAAATTTTCAACGAGGAGGTTTTAGACATCAAAATCTAATTCAACCTCTTGAGATCTGGGGTGAGATTGACAGGCGAGCACATAACCTGATTGGATCTCATCTTCTTCTAAAGAATAATTGACTTTCATTGAAACTTCTCCTTTCAAAACTTTTGCTTTACAAGTGCTGCAAACACCACCTTTACATGAATAGGGTAGATCGGCTCCGTGATCAAGTGCAGAGTCAAGAATGCTATCTCCTCCATAGGGAAGCGTAAATTTAAGGTTCAATCCATCCACATGAACGGATATTTTACTTTCTTTTGTTGGGTCGAAGCTTTCTTCATTTTTTTCACTTTGCTGCAGGGGTAATTCAGAGGTATTAAATAATTCGTATTTGATTTTATTTTTGTCAAGACCTATATTGATTAGGCTTTTTTCAATATCAAAAATCATAGCTGCTGGTCCGCATAAGAAGGCATTATTCACTTCTTTTATATCAAAAAAATGCTTCGAAAACTTTTCACACTTTTCAGCATTGATTCTACCACTATAAAGAATATTGGAAGGCATTTCTCGACTTAAAATATAATGAAGGCTAATCCTATCCATATAAAGATTTTTAAGTGACTCTAGCTCTTCTCTGAATATAATGGAGTCAGTATCTCTATTGCCATAAAACAGAACCACATTTACGTCTTGGGTGCTATGAAGAATGTGTTTGATTATAGATATAATGGGAGTAATTCCACTTCCTGCTGCAAAAAATATATACGTCCCTTTTTTTTCAAGACTCTTTAGTTTAAAATTACCAGTAGGTGGTAAAACATCTATAAAATTACCTTTGGCTAAAGTATTATTTGCGAAAGTCGAAAACTTACCGTTCTCTATTTTTTTTACACATACCTTCCATAAGTTCTCATGGGGAGATGAACACAGAGAATAAGATCTCCTTACTTTTTCTCCATTGATGTCTGATTCCAAGCTAAGATATTGTCCGGATTCATATTCAAATTCTTTTCTAAGTTGATCTGGAATCGAAAAACTAATGCTTACAGAATCTGATGTTTCTTTTTTTATTTCACTTATTTCTAGAGAATGTAATTTCATTGGAAGCTGTCTTGAAGGAAACACTTAATTTCCAAAATTATTAAAACCCAAATTTATTGAATTAATGATGATGATGTGAGTGAGCTGCCTTTTTCTTTCCAAAATGTTCGAGTTTTTTCCCAAAGGTTAGAATGTCTGGGTTGCCTTCTAGAATTTTGAAGTATTTTTTACTTTCTGGTTTGGTAATAAGCTGTTTAGTTTGCGATCCTGCCCAAATGATCTCTATAGAAATAATTTCTTGAGCTTTACCAAGGCCAATAGTTTGGATTAGACTAGAAGAGCCAAAAGAGCCTCCCGTGTTAACCGTTCGGTAAATTTTTCCTAATTCGGTTGTTACAATAATTTTACTTCCTATGGCAGATCTATTAGATTTAATTCCTTCCAAATGAAATCCTACCCAATTATTGTCATTTCCGGGGTTTTCAAAAAGAACATTGGTAAAAATGTCACCTTCTAATGCTCCACCCATAACGCTGTATAAATCTAGATCACCGTCATAGTCAAAATCAGCAAAAGCTACTCCATGACCTTTTTGAATATGGCCTGTTCTACTTTGGGTAGTAACTTCGGCAAAGGATTTTCCTCTTTGATTAAGGAACATTCTATTAGGATGCGAAGTCCTTAGGTCAGGAGCTCCTGTGCCAATATACATATCAGGGTAGCCATCATTATTAATGTCTCCAAAATTACTTCCCATACCGTAAAGGGTTTTGTTTAGTTTTGCCTTTTTAGTAATATCAGTAAATGAAAGATTTCCATTATTTTTAAATAACTTAGATTTTTCTTCTAATGGACTTTTGTTCAGTTTTTCAACAGCATAATCAAAACTAGCTAAATTTTGTCTGGGACCATCATAACTACAGACGAACAAATCTTCCATTCCATCATTATCAAAGTCCCAGAACCAAGCCGGAAAACTTTCAATGGGTTCAGTTACTCCCATGTCAACTGCAATGTTTTTAAACTGTCCTTGATTGTTTTTGTATAATACATTAGGACCAGAAGCCACGGATAAAAATAAGTCCGTCCAGCCATCATTATCAATATCTCCTGTAACTACGGCTTTTACAAAGGCTTTATGATCGATTCCTTTTTGTGCTGCTAATTCCACAAATTTTCCGTTTCCCTGATTCTCATAGAACTCACAAGGTTTAATATTAATACTTATGTGTTCATTTCCAATATATAAATCTAAATCTCCATCATTATCATAATCAAACCACACCGCTGTTTGGGTAGGAGCGTAACTATTAATGCCTACTTCGAATGTTACATCTTCAAAATGGCCGGTTCCATTATTTCTTAAAAGAGAATTAGGATGATTTCCATGTTCTCTCATCCAGGCTCCTCTTAAAATGAAAACATCTAAATCTCCATCATTATCATAATCAGCATGAATACAATTAAGTCCTCCTGTTATACCATCTAGTCCAGCTTCCGAAGTTTTGTCATCAAACCCATGGTGACCATTATTTATAAGAAGCTTAACAGGATCATTCATCCAATACGATGTAGCGAAAATATCTATTAACCCATCTCCATTAAAGTCATCAAGACATACCCCACCGGAAAGGCCATTAATGGCAGAGTTTGTATTCATGGCTATATCTTTGAATATCGGAACGTCATCAATAATTATTGGGTCTTTTATGTCAATGTATAAATTTGTGGGGACGTCTTGTGGGTATCCTCCAACAGTCATATAGGCTAAGTTAAGAAGCCATTGAGAACCATAATCATCAGGAAACCTTTTAAGAATTTCCGAATAGATCTCTATAGCCTTTTCCGAAGGATTTTTGTCTAAATGGATTCCATCTTTAATAATAGGTGCTATGCATGAGTATTCATTATGATTGTTCTGGCAGTTGATTTGTTCGCCTAGCCTCAGATAGGCCAAAGCCAAATTGTCAAAATACATTTTATTTGTACTGTTTATCTTATCGTATGCCATTCCCAGAGAACTCCCAATGTTTTCAAGACTTAATATTGCTTGTTTTGGTTCCCCCGCATTAATCATTTCGGAGCAATATTGAATAATGTAATTTACCTTTAAACCACCTGTAGTTTCTTTAATTTTTATATTTAAAGAATCCGCACGTGCTTTGTTCCAATTAAAGTATTTATTTCCATTACCTTCCTGATAGAGTTTTTCTAACTCTTGAATCATCAGAAGATGTGAGTTGGAAGGCTTTTTATTGGTTAGATTTTTGGATGGGGAATCATTTGTGCCACAACTTGGCAAGAAGAAAGCTATAAATAATATATAAACAAACCTACTCATGGGCTGTGGCGTTTATACAAAAATAAAAAAAAGTGCAGAGAACTAAATCACTACACTTTTATTCTTAAAGGGTGTTTATGTATTTCTTACAAAGAATTGACATGTTTCATTAAGCTACTCTTTAGATTGCTAGCTTTGTTTTTATGCCATGTGTTCTTCTTAGCTAATTTATCAATCATGCTAACAACTTTAGGAAGAAAACCTACGGCCTCCTCTTTATTGGTCATTTCTCTAAGTTTTGCAATTGCCGTTCTTGCAGATTTTTTATAATATCTGTTTCTAACTCGTTTAACAGCGTCTTGTCTCATTCTTTTTTTAGATGACTGGTGATTTGCCATATCTATATCTTTTTTAAAATTGGAGTGCAAAGATAAATAATTATTTCATATAACCCAATAAACCTTATAAATTGATAACTAAAATGAAATTTTATAATGCTTATGCGTGTTTTTAAGCATCAGGATAAGAATTAATTTAAATTACTAATCTTTTAAATTATGTTTTTTTCAAAATTGACAGATATTTGCTCGGATTTTAACTTATTTGATGTTTGATCAGATGGAGCATCAAAATGTTGGTTAAGTTGTTTTAGATAAGAAGAAATATACTATGAAGAATTACTCATATGTTTTTAATGCTCATCCTTCTTTTATTGAAAAAATGTATGTCAATTATCAGCGGGACGTAAATTCTGTTGAAGAGGGGTGGAGAGTCTTTTTCGAAGGCTTTGATTTTGCTGCGTATGGGCAAAATGGAAAAGCCCGTGAGGCAGGTGCGGACTCAGCATTGTCTGTAAAGGAATTTGGGGTGCTATCAATAATACATGGTTTTAGAAATAGAGGTCATCTATTAAGCACAACGAATCCGATAAAAGAACGGAGAAATAGGAAGCCTCACCTTGATTTAGCGGATTACGGTCTTGAAGAAGGAGATCTTAATAAGACTTTTAAGGCAGGAGAGGAAATCGGCTTGTCTAATGCAACTTTGGGGCAGATTATTGAGCAGTTAAAGAAAATATACTCCGGTAATATTGGTATAGAGTATGCATCTATTCAAAACCGAGAAAAAAGAATGTGGCTTAGGGAAAAGATTGAATCGAGAAACTTGGAGTCAGACTATGGATTGGGAATAGATAAGAAGAGAAGAATTCTTGAAAAGCTCAATGGTGCGGTGGTATTCGAAAAATTTCTTCATACGAAATACATAGGTCAGAAACGATTTTCTTTGGAGGGAGGAGAGACCGCTATTCCTGCGTTAGATGCTATTATTAACAAGGCGGCTGAGGATAAGGTAGATGAGGTAGTTATTGGAATGGCTCATAGGGGGAGACTTAATGTATTATCTAATATAATGGGCAAGACTTATGAGAATATATTTAATGAATTTGAAGGAACAGCAGTTCCTGATCTTAGTTTTGGAGATGGTGATGTAAAGTATCACTTGGGTTATTCTAGTCAAATAACAGGAGAGAGTGGCAAGGTGCTGAATTTGAAACTAGCACCGAATCCTTCTCATTTGGAAGCGGTAAACCCTGTTGTTGAAGGTTTTGCAAGAGCTAAGGCGGACTTGTTGTATAATTCTGAGTATGACAGAATACTGCCGATACTTATACATGGAGATGCGGCCATTGCAGGACAAGGTGTGGTGTACGAAACGGTACAAATGAGTCAATTACCGGGCTATTATACTGGAGGAACAATTCATTTTGTAATAAATAACCAGATTGGATTTACAACTGATTTTGACGATGCTAGATCGTCGACCTATTCCACTGGAGTGGCCAGCTTAGTACAGGCACCCGTTTTCCATGTGAATGGAGATGACCCTGAAGCAGTTGTCTGGGCAGCAGAATTAGCAATAGAATATAGGCAAAAGTTTAACAATGACGTGTTCATTGATATGGTATGCTATAGGAAACATGGGCATAATGAAGGAGATGATCCGAAATTTACCCAACCTGATATGTACAATATTATTAGTAAACATCCTGACCCAAGGCAAGTCTATGTGAATAGATTGTCTCAGAGAGGCGATGTGGATAAAAAATTGGCGGAGGATTTAGAGACAACATTTTGGCAAGATTTGCAAAAAAGGTTAGATATGGTTAAAGAAAAGCCTTTGCCTTATAGCTATCAAGAACCAGAGCAGGCGTGGAGAAAATTAAGCAAAACGTATGAGCCTAGCGACTATAGGAAATCGAAGAATACGGGGATATCAAAAGTTAACTTCGAAAAAATAGTCAAACATCTTGCAGAGCTTCCTGATGGATTCACTCCTTTATCAAAGGTGAAAAGACTTCAGAAAGGACAAAATAAGTTGATAGAAAGAGGCGTATTGGATTGGGGGCTAGGAGAGTTAACAGCGTATGGCTCTATACTTTTGGATGGTAAGAATGTGAGAATGAGTGGTCAAGATGTCAAAAGAGGAACCTTTTCTCACAGGCATGCTGTATTTTTTGATGCGGAAACTTCGGAAGAATACAATCGATTAAACTCTATCTCAAAGGAGCAAGGCTTGTTTAGAATATATAATTCTCTTTTGTCAGAGTTTGCGGTTTTAGGGTTTGAATATGGCTACTCTTTATCTTCTCCGGAGCACTTGAATATTTGGGAAGCCCAATTTGGAGATTTTTATAATGGAGCACAAACTATTGTGGATCAATTTTTGTCTGCAGGAGAAAGCAAGTGGCAACGAATGAGTGGAATGGTATTATTGCTTCCACATGGAATGGAAGGACAGGGCCCTGAGCATTCTAGTGCAAGGTTGGAAAGATGGCTGCAGATGTGTGCAGAGTTTAATATGGTAGTCACTAACATTACCACGCCAGCTAATTTCTTTCATGCATTGCGAAGACAACTAAGTTGGCCGTTCAGAAAGCCTTTGGTCAATATGTCTCCTAAGTCATTGTTACGCCATCCCAAGTGTGTAAGTGAGTTCAAAGAATTTACAGGAAGAACTAAGTTTTTACCGGTGATTGATGACACATCTGTTAAAAAAGCACGTAAAGTGATCTTCTGTTCAGGTAAAGTATTTTATGATCTAGATGCTTATCGTGAGGAAAACAACATTAAGGATGTTGCCTTGGTAAGATTGGAGCAATTATATCCTCTTCCGGAAGACGAAATAAGAGCAATTATGTCTGCTCACAGTAAGGCGAGTTATCTGTGGGTGCAGGAAGAACCTTCAAATATGGGATCTTGGTGGTATTTGATGCGGTTTATGCGTAAGGACCCTATCGAGTTAGTGGCGAGAAAATCAAGTGCTTCTCCTGCTACCGGTTTCAAAAAGGTTCATGAAGAACAACAAAAAGATTTGATGGAGAGAGCATTTGTGTAAGCATTAAATGTAATCGAACGTAATGGTCACTTTTGTTCCTGAGGGAATATTGTTGTCATATAGATCATCTAATTTGATTTGGATATCTAAATTTTGAGATTTACTGGAAGTCTTAATTCTGTCATTAACTATTTCCATTCCTCTTGATTTGTGGGATTTACTCTTGTACTTTGATGAAGCTTCTCTACCTATTCCATTGTCCTTGACTTCGCATATGATAGAATCATCTGTTGGTTGAAAAAATGAAATGTTTAGCAGGCCTTTTTTATTTTTCAAATGGTATAAACCATGATTGATTGCGTTTTCAATAAATGGTTGAATAATCATGGGAGGAATTTTAAAATCCATATCTAAATCATCATCAATAAAAAACCGGACTTTCATTTTATCTTCAAACCTTACTTCCTCCAACCCAGTATAAAGTCTCAAAGTTTTTATTTCATCGTTTATAGTAATGAGAAGAGATTTTGAGGATTCCAAAATAGATCTCATCAGGGAAGCAAAATCAGAAAGATATTTGTCAGCTTTTTCGTGTTTATGAGTTTGAATAAAGTATTGGATAGAACCGAGGGCGTTAAAAATAAAATGTGGGTTCATTTGAGATTGTAAAGCTGACAACTGTAAATCATTAATTCTTTTTTGGAGTTCAACCTTTTCCGATTCAACCTTTTTGAATTTATCAATAATCGTTTTACTTATTAGATAGGCAATTAGTGCCACTAATAAGCCAATGAATAATGCATATTTATATTTTTCTAAGTTGGTAATTCTTTCAAAGCGTAGTGTTTTTTTTACCTGATTATAGCCGGAATGAAGAGAAAGATCAAAGTCATCAATTTCAAAGTTAGTAAGAGCCAAATTACCATTGATTTTCTCATATGTAAAGCCAGGACTTCCTGTAATATAGATTTGGTCCATATTGTTGATTTCGGTTCGAACATTATGATAACCTATGGTTTTTAGTTCGATTATAACAGAGTCTATATCTTTAGTTATTGTAAAAAAGTTATCGTTAGCTTGTTTTGAGAAAGCAAGTGCCCCTTTTTTATAAGCGTGCACTTTTTCGAGCTCAAAGGTTCTGGTTCCCGTGTCACTAGATATAATGGCAGGATCAATTTCTACAAGTCCGTTGATCGTGCCAAAAAACAAATTACCCTTTGCATCTTTCAAACAAGCTTTGGTATTAAATTCTCTACTTGGGAGACCGTCAAGCACAGAAATATTTTTCTTGATTTCTAGGCTTTTGTCGATTACCGACAATCCATTTTCTGTGCCGACCCAAAGGAAACCATTATCATCCTGAATTAAACTATATACCACATCACCAGCTAAACCGTGTTTTTTATCTATACGTTTTTCAATGGTTTGGTCCTGATATTTATAAAAGTAGATTCCATCCGTAGTTCCCACCGCAAGATAAGATTCATAAGGCACTACCGTCACTACAAAACTGTTGTCAAATCTTTTATGATTCTCTATACTCTTTGGATTTAGTTTTTTAGTGTTGGCGTCATAATCTATTGAGAGTAATCCAGATTGAGTGCATAACCAATATTTTTGAGCTTTGGAATCATGGCTGATAGTCCATATGGACTTCTTATTTTGTCGCAATTGAATGGGGGTAAATGACTCTGAGTTAATATCAAAAAATCCTATGGCGGCCTTATTATCCAAATCTTCTCCAACTATAAGCAGTGTATCTTGTCCATACCATAGGAAATCATTGATGCAGAAGTCGAAATCATCATATTCATGATATTTTGAGTCTTTTATGTCAAATCTCAACAGATCCCTTATACACCCCCCTTTATTCCTTTTATAAGTATATATGAATAAGTCATGATCCCTTCCGTGATAAAGGATTCTTTTATTTCCCATAGAAATCTTAGAACCATGATATTTACTATTAATGGATTCGACCAGGTCTCTTGTTTTATTAAGTTTTTCAAGATTACTCGATTCATGTAAAAAGTAAAGATTGTCTTCATTATCCCGTGTAATTCCTGTGACTACTTTTCCAAAATCGGAAAAGGAGATTTTTGTATTAACATTATACGTCTTAATAAAGGGGGACGCAAACTTAAAGGAATACAAGCCATTAAAAGTACCTAAAAGAATGTTTGACTTGAAATTATCGGAATATAAATCAATGATATTATCATTTGATTTAAGTACTTCATTAAGTTTCGAAATTTGCCCAGTTTTTTCAATAATTATTAAAGAACTAATGTAATCCGTCTTACTACCAAACCCTAATAATACATTTCCATGCTTGTCTTTCTTTTTTAATACGAGCTTGTCTCCGTCAATGCCGCTTAGATCTAAATGTGGCAGTATGATTCCTTTAACAAGTTCGAAAACTTTTTTTTCGGAAATACAAAATAATCGTCCGTCACTATTTTTTATAAGTTCTCCTTTTAGATTTATAGGTGTCCAAGAATTGTTAGAATAAAAGGCTATACCACTAGAAGTATTTATATATAAATCTAAACCATTATAGCTAATATCAATGATAGAATCTTTCGTGGATGGGTAGTTGCTAATAATGCTGTTTAATTGAGCATCAGAATACGAAATTATTTTATCCTTTCGGATTTCAAAAATCAAGGAATCACTTGCTATATATTCTGAACCAATGGTAGTTTTTACACCACTTATCATGTCAAGTTTTGGATTGATATACCTGAGTTTTGTTCTATCCTCGACCAGAATGATGTTGCCATCTTTTAACACATTTAGTTGAGATGGGCCTTTAATTCTAAGTTGTTCACCTTTCATTTGAAAAAACTCGGAACCACTCCATTTTTGAAGACTTCGATTGGTCAAAATATAAAAGAATCCATTTGAATGTCTTGTAACATTAATGATTTTCCTATGTGAGAGGCCGTCTCCTAATTCTAGGTGGGACTTAAAAGTGATTCTTTGGCCGAAGCTTTGGCTATAAATCATTATACACAATGAAAAGAGCCATAATATGTTTTTTGGCGAATTCACATTAAATACCTAATATTTCAGACGTAAACTCTTCTTTTCTTCTTCTGCTCACCGGAACAGAAGAGTCATCGATCATGATAACGCTTCCTTCAGTCAAATATCTTTTTATATGTTTGGTGTTAATTAGATGCGATTTATGAGGGCTATAAAATTCGTAATTAGCCAACATGTCTTTATATACACCAATATTGTAAGAGCTCAGATGTTTGCTTCCGTCCAGTAGGTAGATATAGGTGTATTTTTGAAATCCTTCACATCTCAAAATATCCTTGATGTTTACTACCTCATATGACTGTTGTCCTGGTATGACAATTTTCGAATCTTGATTTCCTACCTTATCAATATTATGTTTCAATAATTGGTATCTTTTAGAATCTTCTTTTTGATCAATTCTTGATTTTACTTTGTTAATGGCTTCAATAAGCTCATCTGTTTTTACCGGTTTTAAGAGATATTCTGCGGCACTTACTTTTAAAGCATCCAAAGCGTATTCACTATACCCAGTGACGAAAATAATCTCAAAGTCAATATTATCGAACTTATCCAATAATTGAAAACCGGAGCCTCCGGGCATGGTGATATCCAGAAATATTATTTTAGGTTGATACAGGTCTATCATTTGCTTGGCATCTATAATATTTTGTGCGAATCCCAGGATTTTAATATCATCAAAATTTTGTTCGATTTTAATTTTTAAAACCTCTGATAATTTTGGTTCGTCGTCAATAATTATAGCGTCGTAATAAATCATTTTAAAATGTTCAATGTGTTAAAGTTAGTGATTTTCAGCTTTTCATTTATCCAGCCTCTGATTATTGAAGTACTTATCCAATCCAAACTGAAAAAGTGTTGATGTGATATACAATAAGACAATAATCAATTTCATGAATTAGAATTATAGTTTAAATGTCGGCTGAACTATTTGGATTTGGGTTCAAAATTAAACTATCGAGCAGTTTGATTGGAGTATCGGTAGATTAATCAACCCCTTGACTTTATATTATCTAGTTTCACCGATTGTCTAATCAAGGTAACCGTATGTCAGCTTCTAGATCCATTAGCATTTTTTAGTGTGCAATTTTGAATCAAATTTTGATTTAAAGATGAATAATCTACGAGCATTTATAGTTGTTTTAATATCCTTTTGTTGGCAAGGTGAAGCATTAACTCAGGTGATGACAGGCCAAGTAGGATTACAAATGGAGTGGTATTCTTTAAAAAAGGATGATAGCACCCAGTTAAGCAGAAGAATTCCCTTCAATTACAGAATGTTTTTAAATCCTACTATCAATGTATCACAAAAACTTTCTATTCCATTCAGTTTCTCCCTTAGTAAAAGACATGCACAAGCCATATATCCTAGACCTATTAATCAAACGCCAATAGATTATATCAAGGACCCAAATAATAATGTAGGTGTACACCCGAGATTTGAATGGGGAGATTTTCATTTGGGAACTCATATGCCTGAGTATTCTCAACTTTCCATTGGTAATCTGCCCATATTTGGAATCGGGATGGATATAAATCCCGGAAAATTTCGATTGGCAGCAAGCTATGGGTACGCCAATTGGGGGCTGGTAAGTGATACGACTCATCACATTATTGGAGTCAATCAACGCAGAGTAATTTCAACCAAAATTGGAATAGGCAAAAAGGATGCATCAGGAATTTACTTGAATGCAATTAAAATTACCGATTTACCAAACCAAAGTAATATTTACTATAATGATCGACCTGAAGAAGGTGCGGTGTTATCGTCAAACTTTGATGTAAAGGTTTCATCCAAAATAAAATGGAAAGGAGAGTTAGCTCTTAGTTCTCTAACTCCTAATCTATTAATGGATCCCGTGGATGTCGATAATAACCCTACTTTAAGATTTGCTTCAAGCATTATTGAACCCAAAGAAGGATCACATGCTGATTTTTCAGCCTTATCACAACTTTCCTTTACCACTAATAATTTCAATTTGGGATTAAACTTTAAGCAAATTGGGGCCGGGTTTAAGTCATTAGCATTCCCATTCCAACAGTCGGACTTAATAGATATTACTATTTCTCCTGCATTATTGATGTTCAAAAACAAACTAATACTAAATGGAGAATTTGGTTATCGAATTGATAATATTTCGGGAACCAAGTTAAGCCAAAGCACTAATGAGTTAATTGCAATTAATGGAAATTTAACCCTTTCTAAAAGTGTAAATATAAATGCCAACTACAACAATTTTGGTATTGAAAATGGTATCGACAATGATACTCTCAAAGTTAAATTCGTCTCCGATAATTTAGGAGTTTCTACAAATATTAGATTCGAAACTAAAGGAGTAAAAAATTCACTGATTTTAACTTACGGAAAATCTACTTTCGAAGATCTTAACACCTTTACTGGTGGTATGAATGATAATAATACTACCTCGTATATCATAGCCTATTCACTAAGCAAGGATGCTTATACGATCGGTTTTACCGGTAGCAAAATATTTAATAATCAAATAGTGCGAGATATTGAAATATCAAATTATTCACTGAATCTCGGTTGTAGGATTAAAAACGACAAGCTAAAAATATCAACTAGAATTGGGTTGAATAAAACAAATATTATTGATGAGAATATTAGCAACGATCAATTATTGATAAGGCCGAAAATTGTTTGGAAAGTATTTGATAAAACGAGCTTGACTTTTGCGGGGGTAATCAATAGATATAAAAGGAGTAATTCTGTAAATTATTCGGAATCCCTTCTTACCACGGGGATAACAAGTAGTTTTTAAAAGACCCAATTAATCATTCATAGCGACTAGACGCAATTTGTATAAATTATAAAATAACATTTATGAAAATCGTAAATTTTTTTCCAATTCTTTTGATAATGTTTTTGTGTGCTGAAGCTAAAGCTCAGTTGACGACAACACTAAATGTAAATTCAAATCCATCACCTAAAATACTGGAGTGGGCTGCCAACCCACAAACTGTTATCATGACTGTTACAAATACATCTACCAGTGTTATCGATTATAAGATTAAAGGAAGTATAAATAAAAATGGAAGGGTAGTTATACAAACCAAAGTCAATCAACTTCCCACAAAAAGTATTGATGCAAATTTCACCGAGACTTTCTTTGTAGAAGACGTTATTCCAAGTGCCGCGGTTGATATTATTGACACTGATTTATCAAACAAGGTGATGCAAACTGGTAAGATTTCAGCAGGAAATTACATGTTGTGTGTAGAGTTGGTAGATCCAAACAATCAAAACCAGATACTGTCAATAGAGCAGTGTAGACCTTTTACCGTACAGGATTATCAACTTCCAAGATTATTGTCACCACTGGATGATAGTGATATTGCTATTGATAACCCTATTTTATTTACATGGTCGCCAGTTTCTCCCCCTTTGAGTGGAGTGAGCTATAGATTTTTAATTATAGAGTTGGGCATAGGGCAAAATGTACTTACAGCCTTTCTAAATAATAATCCCATAGCGGAAGAAGTGGTTTTAGGTCAAACTTCATTGTTGTATGACAATAGTTATCCTATACTAGAAGAAGGAAAAAAATATATATGGAGCGTGCAGGTCATTGATGAAGAGGAAAACGTAATAGGGGATGATAATGGTTTTAAAGGTTGGGCAGAACCTTATCGGTACGGAGTTCTATCGATCAACGATGAGCCTGAAATAGAAGGAGAAAGTAATGAGTCAACTTCCTGCGATTGTGATTTAGAAAGTTATAGTTCTAAAATTTCTTTGGAGCAAAACGAAGATAATGCCTCTAAATACACATTGTCAAAGCTAAGTATGTTAAAGAAATTTGAAAAATGCAAAAAATATGAACATACTGTTACACAATATATAAACATAGACTGGGGAGATGGAACCATTGATTCTATAAATTATAATCAATTGCACCTTAGCTTTTCTCATGTTTATGATGAGGAAGAAAACCTTCCAGATGAAATTTGTTTAGACTATGAATTTAGATACTATGTTGGAGATGGATTTGGAACTAAAGATACCTGTATCGAAACGATTTGTCTTGAACTCAACTCTTTGACTGTTAATTCGTGTGATGTAGATGTCAATTTTAGTAAGTCAAAATCGGACTTCGCTTATACATTTATTGCCGATATTCAACCCCAAAATGGCTCTACGATTGACAGTGTTTCTTGGTTAGTAGATGGAGAATATCTAGGAAATGGGGATACACTGATTCATAATTTTACTCGAACTAGAAAGTATAATGTCTGTTTATTGACCTACGTAAAAAATGCTGATGGTACCGCTTGTGAAAAACAAAAATGTAAAGAAGTTAAATTGGAGGGTTGTACATTTGAAGAATGCAATTCGGATTGTAGCTCTATTTCTACGAAGGCCTATGTAGCAGATGATGTTATTCACTTATGTGGAGGATTTAGCATGGTCCTTACTGAAGATCCAACAGGTTCTGCATCCTCATTATCAGGTAAGGGCAAAGTTTATTTTCCGTGGTTGTTGACGGATGTGGCTGTTGAATTTTCTGGAATTAAGGTCAATGCCCAAGATTTTATGTGCGATGGAGAGATTTGGGCTGTAAAGCATGAGCAGGCACCAACCTACCCACAGCAGTGGGGTATAAACGTGGTGATGGGCTTTAATTGGACAGAGCCATTAATCAGAGATATTGAAACATGGGTGAAAAATACATCAGATCAAGATGTTGACCTATATGGTCAGGCTCAAGCACAGGTTCATCCAGTTAAAGTACCACTGGGAGTCAATAATGCGGAGGGCTATACGTTGGCATTCTCAGCTTTTCAATTCACGCCGACAAGGAACAAGTTTAGTGCCGTTGCAGTAGTAGATGTCGACTTTTATGACGACCACACTTTGGGATTTGAAGCCACCGAAATTACCTATACAGCAGATGGTCCTATTAACCCCTTTTCCAATGGGGGATCAGGAGGATTAAAAATAATAGCTCCTAAGACAATTTATTATACAACTCAGAATAATACAGATAATCCGGAATGGTTCGCCATTCGATTTAATCAAAGAGGCAGTGGGCACTGGGGCACTGGTATAAATTGGACTAGTACATGTGGTGGAAAATTGGATTGGTGTTTTAGAGCAGATGTTGATTTTGAATTGCCTCGAAAATGGTTCATTCCTATACCCGACAATGGAAATAAGGTAAGTACCAATGTTCAAACAGAAATATGTAATTGGCAAGATTGGATAGTTACAGTTGATCTGCCCAAGTGCGAAATTACTGGTTCTGATGGATTTGAATTACAAGTGAATGACCTAACATATGATCACTCATTAGTCCGTAATCAATCAGGTATGATATTTCCTCCAAATTATGGAATGGATGCTACAGAGTCATTCAAAGGATTTTGGCTCAAACAAGCCAAGCTTATATTTCCTGATAGGTTTACCACTTTTGCTGATACTACCAGAAGATTAGAGACTCAACTTAACAACTGGGTAATACATAAAAAGCACGGTGTTACGGGAGAATTATTAGGAAGGAATATTATCAACTTTCCAGACGGTAACATTGCAGATTTAGGAGCCAGCATTGATACCATTAAACTCAATATGGTAAACAGTTCATTTACTGAGGCTTATATGAGTGGACAGTTGCTACTTCCTCTGACCGATGATAGCCCTTCCAATGCTATTAATTATAGGGCATTATTTGGTACTGGTAGACAAGATAGCCATGAAGGATTTCAATTTGTTATGCAACCGGATGGTACCTTGCAAAGTGAGTTCTTTGCAGGAGCAGACTTAGAAATATATGAAACATCCTACTTGGAATTAAATCTTAGGGATGCTGAAACCACTTTTGATATAGAGCTCAATGGAGCTATTGACCTGCCGGATGAGATAAATAATCCTATTAATAATAGAGGCATACCAATCAATTTTGACACCAAATTTGAGAGCTTGGGGATGAATTATAAAAAGACATCGAGCGGAAAGACCTTCAAATTTGATCAGGGAAAATGGGGTTTTGCAAGTCCTCAAAAACAATTATTTAGATTTCCAATCTCAATTGAAAACTTTAACCCCATTATGAAGACAACTCAAGGAACAGAAGTATGCCGAGGTGGTGTGTCATTTGATGCAGTGGTTAATTTGGCAAACAACAGAATAGGAGGTAGAACCACAGTTGAAATTATAGGAGCCATTGACAAACCAAATGGACAGCGATTGCAACCAAGATTTAGAGAAGTCAATTTGTCAAAAATTGATGTACATGCTGATTTAGCCGCTATAAAAATGAATGGTTCTATAGAGTTTATAAGTGATGATCCAGTATGGGGAGATGGTGTAAAAGGGAATATTGATGCACAATTCAAAACATTGAATACGAGTGTTTCGGCAGCTGCTTTTTTTGGCAATACTACTTATGGTTCAATCAATAGATACCGTTATTGGAAGGTAGAGGCTCAAGCCATATTACCACCTCCTGGCATCCCATTTTTGCCGGGTGTGGCCTTTAGGGGATTTGGAGGAGGAGCTTACCATCACATGAAAGCGGATTATAATGCTGCTTCACTTACATTGCCGAGTGGTTCTAATAGAATAGAAAATCCAGTTTTTACTGGGGCTCGTTTTACACCTAATCCGAGTATTGGTTTTGGATTTAAAGCAAAGGCTATTGTGGCCACTACTCCGAAGGAAGAGACATTCAATGCTGATATAGGTCTTTCTGGAGAATTTGCAAGTAGCGGAGGTATGACCTTTATAAGATTTGATGGAGATTTTTGGCTTGGAGCAGGATTTCAAAAAAGATCAGAAGCGGTTACCTATGGAAATGTATTTGCTCAATATGATTTTCCTGACAAGGTATTTGATATGGGAGTAAGAGTGAATATCAATAAAGACCCCATAACAACCCCAAATGGTGTTGGATTGGCCCTTCATATTGATGGAAAAAATAATAAGTGGTTTTTTAAGGTGGGAGAACCTAACAATTTAAACACCGTAAGAGTGGCAGGAGTAAATGTACAAGAGTATCTTATGTTTGGTAACGATATCTATGCTCCTAGCAACTTTATGGACAAAACGAGAAATGGATATAAAGCTGCTACAGGATATTACCCATCCATTAATAATGGAATATCTTCTCAAACTGTGAATGATAATACTACAACTGGAAGAGGGTTTGCATTTGGAATCGGCGTAAACTTTGATAGTGGAAACAAGGATAAAAATATACTAAATGGCCTGTCAATTAGATATAGATTTACAGGAGGTTTTGAAGTGAATTCGTCATTAATGCAGTATGATCCAAGTTATTCATGTGCTGGATATAATCCTGTAGGTCTTGCAAACGGATGGAGAATAAAGGGCAATGTAGCAGCTTATGCTTCCTCGAGTGTAAACTTACATGTTAGTTGCTGGCCCTGCAGGAAAAGGCCTAGAAATTTCAATTTACTAAGACTAGGGTTGGGAGCATGGTTATCTGCTGAGTTTCCACGTCCTAACTATTTAGCTGGTGGAGTAGATGGTCATTATAATGTGCTGGGCGGTGCTATTAAAGGAAGTTTTAGAGCTAATTTTCAAGTTGGACAGAGATGTGGTGGTGTTCTTCTTGACGGAGGCTCTAATTTTGATCAAGAAGATAGTGCCGAAGAGCAGAGAAGGCAACTGATTTCTCAGTTGTTGCCCAGCAATGGAACTAATCTTGACACTACGACTGTATTTACCGTCATGTATGGATTTTTACCAAACACCGCCTTTGATGCAGCAGAGTTGCAAAATGATGGGAGTATCAAAAACCGAACTTTTCAGGCTAGATATACCGCCAAACTCTATGAATCTAGTGCCGGTAATTGGACAGAGGTAAGATTACTCGAAGATGTAAATAGTATTGGAGAGTATATTTATTATCATGAACCACTACGAGCTATCACTACTAATATGGATCAGGGTGGATTAAATACTGGACTTAATTTAGGAGGAAACAGCAATGGTAATCTAAATACTACTCCTACAAATAGTGCATCTCAAAACTTGGAGGGGATGAATATACCTCCATCTAATACATCTCTTGGAATGAGTGGCAACGAGGGGTTGTCGAATGGTTCTGATTTGCCAAATGGAGGTTACTCCGGTGAAGATGAATTTGTAAATAACGAAAGTATCCTAAAGTCTGCTACCTATTACCGATTTGAATTGGAAGCTAAGCTTTATGAGTTAGTTAATGGAAATTGGGTAATAGCTAAAAACAATAATGGGCAAGAAGTGGCAGAAAGAAAAACGGTACACTTTAGAACAAAAGGCCCTGTTAACATTGATAATTCAAATACGAATCAAAACAGCTCGAGTGGCACACCAAGCATGGGATTTTAGTAAAAAAGAATATAAAAACAATAGAAAAATGAAAAATATATTTTTGATCATAGCACTAATCTTTATTCAAATATCAGTTCTTACAGCACAAAATGATTTAAATAAAGCACTTCACGCAGAATTAATACTTATTGGTCGAAGTTCACCGGATTCGATAATACTTAGATGGGGAGTGTCGAAAGCTGCAGTATGGGAAGATGCCCTGAATAAGGGATACATAATAGAACGAGCGGAATATGACCCTAATGTTTCAGATTATGAAAAACTGAATTACAAACCTATAAGTACAGAAGCATTTAAAGTGTGGCCGATTACTCGATGGGAGAATATATTCAATAGTATGGATGAAGAAGACGAAGATTATCAATATGCAGCGTTGGCTGTTAATTTGAGTGGAGTGGCAAATTTTGAATCAGGACAAAAATCCACCAGTTTGTTTAGTGATGGACTAAACTCTTTGGGAGAAGGAAAAAGTATCACCGATAATAGATATGGATTTTGTATGGTTGCTGCAGATAGGTCGGCCATAACAGCAGAAGCTCTGGGATTAAGGACTACAGATACTGATATAGCGGTGGGAAAAACTTACGTCTATAGAATTAGCTTGGCAAGCTATGGAGGTAAGTATTTTGTGAAACCAGCTTATTTGAAAATCAAAGCGGAGGATTTTAATCCTATCATTGATAAGTCAAAACTGGTTATTACGCCAAAGCATGAAAGTATTATGATGACATGGGAAAGACCAGCATTTATGAACTCTTTTTTTATTGAACGATCTTTTGATGGCAATTCCTACATTAGGTTAAACGAGGCTCCACTAAATAGAGCAAATCATCCAGCATATTATGGCAAAGATTTAGGAGCCTATTTAGATGAGAATTTACTGAATTATAATACGTACTATTATCGAATATATGGTGCAACATCGTTTGGTGATGAACTGTTAATGGCGGAGTTTTCAGCTATGCCTAAAGATATGCGTGCTCCATCAAAACCATTTATAAATCAACCCGAACATATTCAGCCTGATGAGGTCAGTGTAACTTGGGAATGGACAGATGATGGAGAAAGTGCTGATCTGAATGGGTTTAACATTTTGAGAGGAAAAGATGTACACGGACCATTTGATAAGCTAAATAGCGACTTAATTGACTTGCAACTGAGAGAATATAATGACGAAGAGTTTATCGCTGACGGCAAAAATTATTATGTTATAGAAGCGGTGGACGCATCAGGAAATGTAAGTAGTTCAAGAGCCGCTTACGTGACCTTAATTGATTCTATTCCACCTGCTGTTCCGGAGTTTTTGGATGGTAAGATGGATTCCACAGGCGTAGTCACCTTAGTTTTAAAACCAAACACTGAAAGAGATCTGATGGGATATAGAATATTGTTTTCTAATCAAGAAGATCATGAGTTTTCTGTAATTCAAGATAGGTTTGATGAAAATATTGACACTTACCAAATGGGCTTTGAGTTTAAAGATACTGTTAGCCTTAATACATTGACCAAATATGTTTACTACAAAGCGACAAGTTTAGACTACAATTATAACGAATCGGAATTGAGCCACTTCATTCGTGTAAAGCGACCTGATAATATTCCTCCTGTACCTCCATTGATTAAAGGATATAAAGTAAGTGAAGATAATGTAGTATTGGATTTGGTGCCCTCAACCAGTGATGACGTTGTGTCACATTCGGTATATAGGAAAGAGTCGGACCAAACAGATTGGAGTATAATTTCTATAGTGGGGAAGGAAGTGTCTATATTTAAAGACACTACAGTTTCTGAAGGTATTGACTATCACTATAGCATAAGTGCAACCGATGATAGTGATAACGAATCAAGAATGTGTAATCCAGTGAAATTACGTAAAGTAGAAAAAATAGATTTCAAAGGTCCGGAGCCAACGGCTAAATATGATTTAGAAAATAAATTTATTGAAATCACATGGGAATCTGCAGAGAATAGGTCTACGAAATATGTGCTGTCGAGAATGATTAATTCGGGTAAATGGGAAATACTTTCTATTGGCGAAGATAACTTCTTTATTGATGAGGATTTAGATGTCCAAGGGAATTATTTATATCGATTGAAAAGCTATTCACATGACTTAGAATCTATTCCAATAGAGTCAGAATGGCTTGTAATTAAATAGCAATTCGAAAAGAGAAAATAGTCGTAGAAGTAATTTTTAAAACGAACAATTTGGATATTGTAGACATAAGATGCCGTTACTCAGATCATTTGTGCCGAAGGTCATTCGGTATATTAATTAGATTTTGGTTCCCTCTACATTTGAGTCATAATTAAAACAAAAAAAATGAACAGGATTAAATTATTGAAAACTTTATCTTTTATTCTTCTTGTGATTTTGACATCATGTAGCAAGGATGAAAATGAACAAAATGATAATACTAACCAAGAATTTTTTACTTATGATGGTATAGACTACGACATCAATGGGTCAGCATTACAATTAAGCCATGCTTACAGTTTTGAACTTGAAAAGGAAGTGATAAGTGGTTTTACTTTGGTATTTATAGATGGAGAATTCTATGAGAACTCTACAGAACTGATAACGACGAATACAACAAGAGGTGTTTTTGTAGAAATTGATTTAGAAGATTATGTTGAAAACATTAATGAGATAGATTTTAGCACTACGATTTTTGACGAAACAGAAGGGGCTTATTTTGATAATATTACCATTTGGGAGGATGAGCAAACCATTGATGGAAAGACTTATGGATTTCCAGATGAATTTGACGAAGTGGAAATTGTTTCTCCCGGATCACTTAGTTTTAGTTACTTTGAAATAGCAGAAAACGAAAAGTCAGTAACTATAAGTTGTTCCTATTCAGTAGAACTTGAAAATGGAAAGTTACTCAATGGAACATTTAGTGGAATAAGTATTTTAGGGAATTAGGATTCACATTGAAAGGAGCTCCTAATATAGGAAGGAGTTCCTTTATTCTATTATATTTAAATGCCCTGATATATCTAACTCCACTCCTTCTTCAAGACACCTCAGACGACGACAAGAGAAGTTTTCATTTTCTAGAATAGTTATTGTTTTGGGAATATCAGACAATATTAATACATGCTCTTCTGCAGTAGGAACATGACCTAGACTCCAATTTTCGGAATCATGCCAAAACCCGGAATCTCCTATCCATTTATTTGTCCAAATAGGTTTGATGCCATTAAGAAAGTCAATTACTGCTCGGTACTTGTGTGCTTCTTCAATATGCTGTCCTACGGATGATTTTAAACCGAATGCATTTGTAGCGACATGAGAAAAAAGAATGATTTCTTCGTAATGGGGCATTAAAGACTCAAGAAATAGTAGATATATGTTATAAATCTCAGGATTGTTATTAACAAGTTCGTAGTTCGCAGTTACATGATGCCCTCCCTCATAGGAAGTAAGTCCAAAGTATTTATTGTGAATATCTTCCATGTCATTAAGGTACTGTCTCATGGCTTCCACTTCCTCAACGATTTGATCAATATCCATGCATAGAGAGTCCATAACAAATGGAGAACTTCCATCCAGTTGATTGCCAAAATAGGTACCTCCACTAATATGATCGGGCAATACTCCACTGGGGTTATAGGTGGTCGATTGAAGCACATCTTCAAACATCCTGTTAGTCCAATATATGCTATTGCGTCTAATAGGTAAGAGCTTTAAAACTCTTGGATTGTTTTGATCAAATACTTTTTCAAAATGATCGAATAGGACGGTAGAAGCATAAGCTGAAAATAAGTTTCTACCTACCCACCATCCTTCGCCAAAATCTAACCCCATGTTTCCTCCCTGTGTAGCACAGTAAGTGGATTGTGGGAAATTGGCATTCCAGTTTTCGTTTCCGTATTCTATATAAATTCTTAGATGAGGATCTAAAGGGTCAGTAGTCTTGATTCCTCCCAGCATTTCCAATTGGTAGGGACTTAAGACATTTAGAGAATCAAATTGCGATTGATCCAAATTGATATCTAGTAGATCAATACCAGTTTTCAATAGGATAGCTAGTTTCTGAATGTAGTGTTCTTCACCACCTGTGGAACCCCAAGCACTAATGACTGTATTCGGAAGGCAAATGTGCAAATTAGACTGATTACGGTTACATAAATCTATCATCCATTCATAAGCCAATTCTTCTTGTATAATATCTTCCTTTAGTTGTCTATCTAACCATTCATGTTCAGGCAACTCATTGATTTGTTGCATTTCCATGAATCTTAAGGTTTTGGCATAAGTTATTTCATTCAGTAATTGTGATTTCCATGGGTTGGGACCTACTACATTTTGATATCCATCAACAAATAACTGATTGCTTTCTATTGACCACTGCTGTCTCCAGAA
This sequence comes from Saprospiraceae bacterium, assembly GCA_965230495.1. Taxonomy (GTDB): domain Bacteria; phylum Bacteroidota; class Bacteroidia; order Chitinophagales; family Saprospiraceae; genus JACJYM01. The sequence goes on from CBDDLC010000002.1 coordinate 83,726, forward strand.
GTTAGTTCCTATAATGATGGTATCTACAGTTTCAGACGATGTACTGATATTGATAGAAATATCAGAGGAGTAATTTTGATTGATGTCTTTTGCTCTCACGGATATTTGGTAAAGGCTGTCAGCCATCAATCCCGGAATACAAATAGCATTGGTGTCAATGATGGCTACAGTTGTGGTATCAATATTAATTACATAACTATCTATCAATTGATCGTCTGTTGCTGTCGGCCAGGAAATGCAGATCATATTATGACTTGTAGAGTCGTTGGAAATAGTTCCGGATAACATGGGAGGAGTATTATCTTCAATAGTAGTAGTTATACTGATTGTATCATTGTCTATAGATTCATTAGCGGCACGATCTAATGCTGAAACAGTAAATTCATAATTGTTATTGGGGTCCAAAGAACTGGCTATATACCTGTTAAATTTAGTACTGTCTAACAATATATTATCCAGATAAATGTAATATTTATCAATAACGTCATTGTCTGATGCTTTATCCCAAAGCAAATAGGATTGGTTATAGGTTGTGTATTTTGCGATAAGGTTTTGTACTGAACTGGGAGGGATGGTGTCAGGTATAAAATTTAAGGGAAATTCTAGAAGAGTACTTCCTGAATATTCGATAATAGTATCTAAATATTTATCCCATATTTCGTAGTCATTTGACATGTATACTTCGAGTTTTTGAAGAAATGACCAACTCGGTTTTACCAATATTAGACTATCGGGGGTTACTTCATTACCTTCTCCCAAATCAATAATATTTTCATGGAAGTACTCTTCGTTTGAAGAAACACTATTTGGGAAAATTGTTGTCGTCAAGTCGTCATCATAGAGATAGTATCTTCTCCAATTAGCATCATCACCAGTGACCTCAAGAGGTTCGGGATCAGTCCATGATGTCATGGGCACTGAAGGAAAAGTATCGCTTTGACTTAGCCAATTGGCTTCTTGAAGGTGAAGATTGTAACTGCTGTCTACCTTAATTTTTAAGTATCTAAACTGGGAGTAACCAGTAAAAGTAAATACTAGAATAAAATAGGCGGTTGCAAATGTTTTAACTATCATAAATCAATTATTACTTGGACAACTGATTCGGCGGAAAGTTATTCTAAGTGCAAGTTAACAATATTTTTTTGCGAAGAAAACCCATTAAGTATCTTCCAGTAATTTCTTTTGTACATCAGGTGTTACTGATTGATACTCAGAAAATCTACGAGAAAACTTAGCTTTTCCTTGGGTTAAAGATCTCAAGGCAGAAGAATATTGATACATCTCAGCCAACGGAACTTTTGCTTTAATTTTTTGATAATGTCCGTCACTATCCATACCCATTATCATCGCTCTTCGACTCTGAAGATCACCCATTACGTCACCCATATATTCATCAGAAGTAGTGATTTCTACATCATAAATGGGCTCTAGTATTTGGGGTTTAGCATTCTTAAAGGCATTTTTAAAAGCATTAGAGGCGGCGAGCATAAATGCCATGTCATTTGAGTCAACTGAGTGCATTTTTCCGTCATAGATACTTACTCTAATGTTTTGACATGAAGAACCTGTGAGGGGACCTTCTTCCATTTGCTGCATTAACCCTTTTTTTATGGCATTAGAATATTTAGAATCTATAGAACCGCCTACTATGCACCAATAGAAAGAGAGCTTTCCTCCCCAGGGTAATTCAATATCTTCCGTATTTCTTACAGTCAATCCACTTGGCTCGGGCATTCCTTCGTAATATGGCTCTATTCGTAGATGTACTTCACCAAATTGTCCAGATCCTCCTGATTGCTTTTTATGTCTATAGGCTTCGTCAGCAGCTTTAGTTATAGTCTCACGATATGGAATCTTAGGTTTCTCAAAATTCATGGTGATTCCGTTTACCTTTTCAATTCTGTATTTGATTATATCCAGATGTAACTGTCCCTGTCCATGTAGTATGGTTTGTTTTAATTGTTGGTTTTGTTCGACAATTAGCGTTGGGTCTTCTTCTTCGATCTGGTGTAGGGCTTTAATAAGTTTTTCCATTTCGGCTTTGCTCGGAGGAGAGATGGCAGTCCTAATTCTGGAGTCAGGAAAATGTATTAGTTCCATTTTTCGGGTACAACCCTTAGAGTTTAGCGTATTATTACTATGAGAGTCACGTAGCTTAACGGTTACTCCCAAATCACCAGCCTGAAGGCTATCGATGGGTGTTCTGTTTTTACCTTCTGCTACGTATATCTGATTGAATCTTTCATTACCATCATTTTGTATGTTTTGAAGATCCATTCCAGATTTAAGAATACCAGACTGTACTTTAAAATATGAAACCATACCGACTTGAGGTTCAGACAACGTTTTGTATATGAATACTGTAGTGTCTTTGTCGTTGGAATCGTAGGTGAGTCTTTCACCGTTGTCAAGAGTAGCTCCAGCTACATCTGCTGGAGAGGGGGCTATATCATTTATAAAACCCATTAATCTTCCACTTCCCATGTTGTTTAGTGCAGAACAACAGAAAACTGGATAAATTTCTTGATTTGCAAGAGCAATGGTAAGACCTTTTGCTAAATCATCTTCTGACAATGTTCCTTCTTCGAAATACTTTTCCATTAATCCTTCTTCATTTTCTGCAGCTGCTTCGACCAAAGCGTTGTGCATTTCTTTCGCTCTATCTAGTTCACTTTCAGGAATTTCTTTTTTCTCAGGTTTTCCACCATCTGCTGGGAATACGTACATGACCATTCGCAGGGCATCAATGATCGAGTTGAAGTCATTGCCCTCATTATAAGGATACTGTACAGCAATAACATTAGACCCAAACCTTTCTTTTGCTTGCTGTAGTGTGTTTTCAAAGTCGGACTTTTCATGATCGCACTGATTGATCACAAAAATTCCGGGTGTGTTATATTTCTGAATATATTCCCAGATTAGTTCCGTACCAACTTCAACACCATGAGCAGAGTTAAGGACAATGATGGCGGTATCAGCTACCTTTAGAGATGATACAACCTCTCCTACAAAATCATCTGAACCCGGGGTGTCAATAATGTTGATTTTGTTACCTCTCCAGTTGGCATGCATCAACGTACTAAAAATGGAATTCCCCTTTGTTTTTTCGATATTAGTGAAATCGGAAATCGTATTGCCGTTTTCCACATTGCCTCTTCTTTCAATTGCTCCGGATTCAAATAACATGGTTTCTGCCAAAGTAGTTTTTCCGGAGCTTGAATGTCCTAACAGTACTGTATTTCGGATATTTTTTGTTTCTGGGTTCATTATTTTATTATTTGCAAAAAGTTATCAAATCAAAATATATAGCGGAATAAATTTACTAAATAAAAATTATATATTGAAATATATGAAATAATTGAGCAGGTGTTATCACAAATTTTTTACACCTTACTTTTACATATGGATTATAGTAAAGTAAAAGAGATTGATTTAAAACATTTTATCTTACGACAGTAACATCGCCGGACAAAACTTCAATATCATCATTTTCGTGCCTTACTTTGATAAGATAAACATAGACTCCTAATTCTACCGGTTTCCCGTTAAAGGTTCCATCCCACCAGTAGGAATCATTGTGAATAGAAAAATTTTTGGCATCATAAATTAGAGAGCCCCATCGGTCAAAGATCATATATTCAATAATTCCTGCTTCATACCACCATTTAGTAAAAACTTTGAAATCGTCATTCATTTCATCACCATTGGAACTAATGATATTTGGAACTATTACCTTACATTTAGCCTTAGGCACAATTATTTTTACCGCAATTTCGCATCCTAGTTCATCAAATACAACGACATTATATTCTCCCGGAGGTAGATTAAGAATTTCTTGGTTTAAAATAGGTGCTTCACCATTTACAGATATATATATATCGCCAATTCCTCCTGAAGTGTTAACTACAAAAGAACCGTTTTCTTCCCCACAGTCGGGGGCTGTTGATGAAGTGTTTCTTAATTCAAGTGTAGGAGGAGGGTCTAACATAACGGAAGTATCCACTTGACATCCAAATTCATCGGTAACGACAATGAAATGTTCTCCAAATCCAAGATCATTGAAGATGTTAGTTTCTGAAGAATTTCCATCCACTTCGTATATTACTTCTCCATGGCCACTAATCAAATCAATAGATATTTGATTAGAAAACTCATCACAGTCTAATTGTTGGGTTTCAAGTAAACTGATAGATAATGGAGTACTTGGATTTATAGAAATGCTAAATTCATCAGTACAGTTGTACTTATCAACTATAGTAATTAAGTATTCTCCTGGGGCCAAATTGATATACTCGTTGGATGTTTGTAATTCGGAATTGTTGATTTGATATTTTAATTCTTCACCATTGGCAAGGACTTCTATTGCGCCATTGTCTTCATCACACGAAGTATGTGTGGCATTAAGAGAAGCTATAAGTGGAGATGGAATACGATCTACACTAACAGGATATAGAGCATCACAGCCAAATTGATTTTTTACAAAAATGGTATAATTTCCATCGGCTAGATTTTCAAAAGTAGTTTCATTGCTAAAATTGAGACCATCTATACTATATTGATAATCTTCAAGAGGATTTTCTATTCTGATTATTCCATTGATTTCACCACAATAGGCAGGTTCGGCAATTACCTGTCCGATTACAATAGGAGGTATCGGGTTGATATATAGATCCAAGGATTTGAAGCAACCAAATTGATCATGAACTATTATAGTATGTTCTCCGTAACCTATATCGTTAAAAACTGAATCTGATTGAAATGGGCCCAAGTCTATTGAATACATTAAATCATTTCCATTGGCATATACCACAACCTCATTATTTTCAGTATTACAATCTATTAAAGTAACATCATAACTGCTTATTAATAGATCGGGACTAGGATTAATAGTGGCATTCATTTCATCTAAACATTCATTTTTATCCTTTATATAAATTGTGTAGTTACCGGGTTCTAGCTCATCGAAAGTGTTATCATCTTGAAAATTATTTCCATCAAGAGAAAAACTTAGGCCCTCACCGCTAGCCCATACTTCAACTATACCATTATCATCATTGCACGAGGTGTGAGAAACATCCAATGAGAATATTTGGGGGTTGGGTTCTGCATCAATAAAAATATCAAACTCAGCTTCACATCCGTCTTCATCTCTTATATAGATGGTATGCTCTCCATATTCCAAGTTTGCAAAAATTGGATTGGATTGATAATCTACTCCATCTATAGAATACAAAAAGTTATCTTGAATATTTTTGGGAATAATAGTTACGGTTCCGTTTTCTTCGTCACAAAACGTATTAGTGGTAACAATATCTGCTTCTTTAAGAATGTCAACCCCGGAACCACAGAATATGAAATTATCTAATCCCAGACCGAAAGCACCACTTTGTTCTCTTACACCTTCAAGCCTTACAGATGATATTCTACCTTCACAACCTTCTGTATTAAAACCCCAACATGTTGAAATTCCGTCACCGGTATTCGGATCTCCGGCTCTAATAACCTGAGAATATATTTCTCCTCCAAACTCGTCACGGGCCTGAATATAAAACTCTTCATCAAAATCCATATCCAATATGCATCCACCCACACTATCTGCAGGAATGGCAAAATTGATAATAACTACTTGAGCTGCTAACCCAGAGAGCATCCCATCATCGGTTAAAAAGTAAGTGCCAATATTCTGATTTGGAGCAGGAGTGTCACCTCCCCAAGAACTACCAAAAGCAGTGGATGGTGGTCCTACAACCGATAATATTGGAGATCCTCCTCCTTCCAGCTCAAATGTAATGCCTAAAAACGAGTATTGATTGTTAATTGGAAGACCTTCAACAGGAACTTGACCAGGGAGAGTTTCAAAATCTACCAGTACACATCCAGCTGGTATATCTTGGGAAACAGATGTATTGGTAAATATGAAAACATAAGAAAATAATAAGAAGATCCTGAGGTAAAAAAGCTTTAGGTTTACTCTTACCTTAATAAGATTACTGATATATGGGATGATTTTAGTCAAGATGCTAAATTATAATTATCATGACCGGATTATGTTTTCTCCTTCCAAATATATTAAAAATATACAAGGTGTCATGTATTGTAAGAGGCGTCAATAGTAGTTTTCGCTGCATAAAAGTGTCAATTTATCTCTTTTTTATTACTGAAAAGACAATAGATGGCTTTATTGAATGAAAAGTTATAAGTCGTTAAAGTTTATTAATAGTTTTATCTAGTTGTTTAAGTTTAAAGCTTATATGACAGAAAAAATTATTAGATGAAATACAAATATGAATTTCAGTTTCTATTAATCGTACTATTTATTGGTAATAGTAGTTTATATGGTCAGTATCCAACTGGTATAAATTTGAATAATCCAGAGGCTTTGGAAAGCTATACACTAATTCATGATGATCATTCTGCTCTATTCTTATTGGATAATTGCGGGAAAGTGGTTAAGAGATGGAACGTAGATAGGCCAAGACTGCATGTTAAGCTTTTAGAAAATGGAAATATTGTGTACATGGATTATCATAACCGAATAATAGTTAAAGATTTTGATGATAATTTAGTTAAAAGCTTTACCATAAATATGGAGGGTATATCCCTCATATATGAGGTGATAGTTATGCCAAATGGTAACTTTTTATGTTTGGCAAGAAAACAGTATACAGTGGAAGAATTTGAATCTTATGGTTTTACTGTTCAACAAGGAGCTTCATATCAAGTTATGGATGCGGTATTAGAATTTGACGGTGATACGGGAAGCTTAGTCTGGGAATGGTACATAGCTGATCATGTTATTCAGCAAAGAGACGAAAATGCTCCTAACTATGGTATATTGTCCGAAAATCCACAGTTATTAAACCTTGATGCTATACTTACTTATGATTGGCAACATGGAGAATCGTTTATGATCAATGGATTTGATTATAATCCGGCATCTGATGAAATAGTTTTGAGTATACGTAAATTAAGTGAAGTAGCGATCATTGATCATTCAACTACTAGTGAAGAAGCTTCAAGTCATTCAGGGGGAAGACATGGAAAAGGTGGCGACATAATTTATAGATGGGGGAATTCTCCAAATTATGGTGGCATAGAAGAACGCTACCTATATTTTCAACACAATCCCAATTGGATTCATTTTGGAGAACATGCAGGAAAAATAATTGTTTTTAACAATGGATTGGATCGACCAGAAGTGATAAATCCTGAAGATAGATATTCATCAGTTGACATTATCGATCCTCCTAAAGATGAAAACGGATATTATATTTTGGATAATAATGGAGTTTATGGCCCTGAGGCTCCCTCATGGACATATACCAATCAGGACCATGAACCTTATTTTTATTCGGGTTACACCTCTGGGGCCAAAGTATTACCTAATGGGAATGTATACATAACGGAGGGTTATAGAGGTCGTCTTTTTGAACTGACCTTAGAAAAGCAAAAGGTATGGGAATATGGAATTCCTGATGTATATTATACCTATCGAACCGAGAAATATCCTTTATCTTATAATGCATTTGTTGATAAAGAGCTTATCCCTGATGGTACAATTGAGTTTCCGGAAAGTTCGTATGAATGCAACTTGTTCTCTTCTAATGAAAATACTTTTAAGGACAAGATTGATGTTCGCTTTAATATGAATTCAAGAATGTTATCTATTGAATGCGAAGACGAGGGCAAAAGGGATATCAGAGTTTATAATATTTATGGTCATGAGGTTTTTACAAGCACCACCTCAGTTAAGAAAACGATAGTTGATTTGAATCAATTGAATAAAGGATATTATATTTACAATATCTCAGATGAGGAAAAGAATAGCCATCATACTGGCAAACTCATAATTTTATAGTTTCGAAGTCGCTGACATTATTCCGTAAGAATTATTATGATGAGACTTAAGGAATAAATACATTCAGCTAATTAAATAACTTAAAAATGAATACATGAAAAACTGTTTAACCATATTGCTTTTTTTAACGTACTATTTTTCTTATTCTCAAGGTAACGTAGGATTAATAGCCTACGATGGGGCACAAACTTATGAAGGATATACTTTGATTTACCCTCATAATCAACCTAATGTTTTTCTGCTTAATAATTGTGGAGAAATAGTTCATACCTGGGAAGATAGTATTGACTTTAGACCTGGTAATACTGCGTATATTTTACCCAATGGTAATTTAGTAAAGACGAAAAGATACAGTAATATTAGCCAAGATTCTATTTGGGCTGGAGGCGGTGGAGCGTTTGTTGAAATTTGGTCTTGGGAAGGTGATAAAATTTGGTCTTTTGAATTAAATAATGAAAATTTCAGACTCCATCATGATATTGAAGTTCTTCCTAACGGAAATATTTTGATGATAGCTTGGGAAAGAAAAACTAACGAAGAGGCAATTTTAGCGGGTCGAGACCCATCTACATTGGTTGAAGGTGACTTGTGGCCAGAAATGATTATTGAGGTTGACCCAACTACAGACGAAATCGTGTGGGAGTGGCATGTTTGGGATCATCTTGTTCAGGACTTTGATGATACGCAAGAAAACTTTGGTGTGGTAAGTGAAAGACCTGAGTTAATTAATATAAATTACGATTTGCAAAGTGGAAAAGCCGATTGGCTGCATGCGAATTCTATTCATTACCATCCGGAATTAAGACAGATTATGTTAAGTATACCGGCATTTAATGAAATTTGGGTTATTGATCATAACAACACAACGGAGCAAGCAGCAGGACCATCGGGAGATCTTTTGTACAGAATGGGTAATTTGGCAGCGTATGATAAGGGAACAGAAGAAGATCAGCTGTTGTTTTTTCAACATTCCGCCAATTGGGCAATTGATTTTCTAACTCCTTCACATGAGCACTATGGAAAAGTGATGGTTTTCAATAATAGGGTAGGAGAAGATTATTCTACTGTAGAAATGTTTGAGACTACTTTCAATATGTATACAGGTGAATACGAGAAACTTCAGGGAGCCTGGCCTCCTTATGTTTTTGAACGAACAATAACTTATCCAGAAGATCCGACTGTTATGCATTCTACTGGTCTTTCAAGTGCTCAGATGTTGGCGAATGGCAATGTACTTATTTGTACAGGGAGAAAAGGACATATTTTTGAAATAACACCTGATAATGAAGTAGTTTGGGCGTATATTCTTCCTTTAAAAGGGGGACAACAGGTTAATGCAGACACGGAATTAAGTGTTAACGATAATCTTAATTTCAAAGCCACTAAATACCCCATGGATTATAAAGCATTTGAAAACAGGGATTTAACACCTCAAGGATTTATCGAGTTGGAACCTTACACTGATACTTGTAGTAATTTTCTTTCAGTTAGTGAGAGTTTAAATGCTAGATATGAAATAAAACCTAATCCAGCCACAGATATGGTTAAGTTGGAATGGGATTCAGGAGGAATGATTAAAGGAACTATACTTAATGTAGCAGGAGCCAAGATGTTAGATTTTTCCGGTAATGGCGGTTTGACTTATATAGATGTCTCGTCCCTAAATACGAATTTATATCTTATCATGGTAGAAGGAGAGCTAGTAGGAAAACTATCTGTAGTAAAGTAGGATAGGATTCTTTTTTTGTGTTTTTGTTTTCCAAAAGAACTAATATTTAATTCTTTTTACATCAATTTGCGATTTGTTGCGTTATTTGTGGTGAAAACGAGTTGAAATTGAGTAAGTACTTATTAATATCATTTGTAATTGTCTTGTTTTGCAATGCTTGTAGTAATTCTTTTACTTCTGAGTTGAGGGAGGATAGAACTAATGTAGCATATGAGCAGATAAAGAGCATTAAGGAAAATGGTATTGTAGTTAGACTTCAAACTTATCAGAAAACCATTGATGCATATTTGAAAGCCTTTGAAAATAGTGGAGTTTTAAAAAATAAAGAATATGCGGATGAAATAATGGCCCGTCGAGATTATGTTAATAAACTTATCGTTTCGAGTTTTAAGAGAAAGTTTAATTTTTCCAAAGTTTATTTTATCCCTGACTCTAGTATTAAGTTGCTACTTAAAGATGTCAGACCTAATATATTTGTAAATGATTCTCTAGAAATTGATGATGAAATAACGTATCATGGAGAGGCCCCATTTTTTATGATAAAGAAGTCTTCAGATGGTCAAGGTAAAGATCCTTCCTATATAGTTACAGATAGATTTATGAAAAAACTTACACCTCCATTTCCTTCTGAAAATACTTTGACCTCGGGTGATTTTATCGGTAGAATGAAGGAAGGATTTTGGTACAATAAATCTGCACTTGAAAATGATATTGGACAATTCAATTCTAAATTCCACTCTTTTTATAGAAAAGCATTAGAGGCAGATGAATAAAAGAATCATTTGGACCATAATTATAATAATGAGTCTGGCCTTGATAGGGGTGGCGGTTATACAGTTTCTATGGGTCAAATGGTCTGTTTCCTTAGATGAGAAAAATTTTAATGCCAGAGTGTATTTGGCCCTGAGCGAAGTAAGAGATAGGCTCACTGATGACGAAAATTCATTGGATTTTGTAAAGCAGTATTATAAGGAAAGGAAAAAGAGTAGTTTATTGGGAAAAGATGACCTAAGCTTAAGTAGCAGAATTCTTTCCAATAAAGATAAAGACTGGTCATCTCAACATTTGGAGTATGAACTGATGAGTAATTTGTTATTATTGAATCCAGAGGGTTTTTTGGATAACATTGATAATAAGAAGTTGGATAGATATCTGAAGATAGCACTTGAAAACCACAATATCAATCTTGACTATGAGTATGGTATTTTTTCCAATAAAATGGAATCTTTTACTATTGTTAATGGCCTTTACGTACCGGAGATTGGCGGTAATAGCCAGTCTTCAAATGTAGATACGGGCAGAGGGCTTTATAGTACAGAGTATAAGCTCTCCCTTTTTGACAATGACGAGGCGAATCCCGGTTCTATTTGCATTTTCTTTCCGGGAAAAACGACTTGGTTATGGTCCAGTGTGCTTCCTATTCTGGCACTATCTATTTTGTTTACAGGACTTATATTGTTCTGTTTCTTCTATACAATCTCTGTTATCTTTAGGCAGAAGAAGGTGTCTGAGATGAAAAATGATTTTATTAACAATATGACACATGAATTCAAAACTCCTATAGCTACTATTTCTCTGGCATCAGATAGTATTAATAGTCCTATGATCATTGGAGACGAAAATAAGGTCAAGAAATTTGTGAATATCATCAAGCAGGAAAACAAGAGAATGTTAAATCAGGTGGAGAAGGTTCTTCAAATGGCACAAATTGACAAAGAGAGGATAAAGCTGAAAATATCCACTATTGACATACATGAATTGATAGATAGTGCTGTTAATCATGCTAGATTAAGTGTTGCAAAAAAAGATGGTACCATTACTACCAATTTTGAGGCGACTGATCCTTATCTGGAGGCAGATGAGACTCATATAGCCAATATTATAAGAAATTTACTGGATAATGCGGAAAAGTATAGTGATGAGAATCCACGTATTGAAGTATCGACTTCTAATAAGTTTAATGGAATTAAGATGACGATAAAGGATAATGGAATCGGAATATCCAAGGAAGCTCAAAAACATATTTTTGATAAGTTTTATCGTGTACATACTGGAAATAGACATGATGTTAAGGGGTTTGGGCTTGGATTAAGCTATGTTAAGTCCATAGTAGAAGCCCTCGGAGGTAGTGTTAACGTGAAGAGCGAGTTGAGTAAAGGGAGTGAGTTTACTGTCTTTTTACCCCATAAGAGTGAGTTGGAAAAACAATATGAATCTTAAATTATCGTTAAGACTTTGTTTGATAGGTTAACATTTTAGTATTTGAATCTGTTTATTCTAATAATAACTTTTATAGTGATCTGATTTATAAATAATGTAAAAACCATACTTTATGAGCGAAACGGGAACAAAAATCCTTTTGGTTGAGGATGATCAGAATTTTGGCGATGTTTTAAAATCGTATCTAGAAATGCATGACTATGATATCGTATTAGAAACCGATGGTGAAGCGGGATTAGAATCTTATAATAAGGGTAGTTACGATCTGTGTATTTTTGATGTGATGATGCCTAAAAAAGATGGTTTTACCTTGGCTAAAGAGATAAGAGAGAAGGATAAGGAAATACCGATCATTTTTTTAACGGCAAAAGCATTAAAGGAAGATGTTTTAGAAGGTTTCAAAATTGGTGCCGATGACTACATTACTAAGCCTTTTAATTCAGAGGAGTTGCTGTATAGAGTCATGGCAATTCTCAAGAGAAGTAAAAAGATGCCAGATCCTAAAGAGAAGCAAAAGGAATTTATTTTAGGTAAGTATCATTTTAATTATCCTTTGCGAATTCTTTCTTATAAAATGGGAGAGGCTGATGGGACGGAGGATAAATTGTCTCCTAAAGAAGCACATCTGCTAAGAATGTTTTGTATCGCGAAGAATGACGTTTTAGAAAGATCGGAGGCATTGACTAAAATATGGGGTGAGGATAATTACTTCACGGCTAGAAGCATGGATGTTTTTGTTACTAAGTTGAGAAAATACCTGGAAAAGGATGAGAATCTGGAAATTGTAAACATTCATGGGAATGGTTTCAGGTTAATAGATAAAACACCTGCCTAGCTATTGGTTTCCGATTTCAGATGATCAGAAATATTGTTTTTGACTTTGGGGGAGTATTATTAGATCTTGATTTTCAAAGAACATTTGATGAACTGACGACATTATTGGGAGTGAGTGAAGAATGGTTTACTACCAATGATGATGCTCAGGAACTGCTAAAAGATTGGGAATGTGGTCGAATTCATAAAGAGCATTTTCTTTGGAATCTACAGCATTATGCCGTAGGTGAGAAGCCACAGCCTCTTCAAATCATTAGAGCTTGGAATGCTATGCTCTTGGGTTGGAATATCAGGAAATTTGAAGTTCTATCTGAGCTCAAAAACTCTTACCATCTATACCTTCTTTCCAATACAAACCAAATTCACATTGACTGGGTATATAGGGATTTAAAAAGAATAGGCAAGTATGATTTATTTCATTCCATATTTGACAAAGGAATTTTTTATTCTCATGACTTGAAATCTAGGAAGCCGGATTCAGATATATTTGAAAAGATGATTGACCTAGCAGGATTAACTCCCCAAAAAACAATTTTTATTGATGATACAGTGAAAAACTTTACAGAAGCAAAGAAGATGGGGTTCAATTGCTTGCATCATAAAACGAACGAAAGTATAGATTATCTACTCAAGGGAGATTATGGCAATTTTGACTTTTATTAGGTGATGGGATACATTTGTTGTAGAGATGAAAGACATTGGATAATTCCTTTTTCTATTAATTCGTAAGACTCAATGTTTCTGCCTACGTAAATAAACATTATCGATACAGTTATATCTTTTTGCGAGAAATGCTCTTTTATTTCCAAAGAATTGAGACGATAAGCTTCTCTCATTCTTCGTTTCAGCAAATTTCTTTTGACAGCGGATTTAATTTTCTTTTTTGAAGCTGATACTGCAAATCTAAGGGGAACTTGATCAACAGAGGGCTGGATAATGTAGACCAATTTAATAGGGTATGTGAAATTAGATTGCCCGGATCTAAATAGGTAGTCAATCGTTTTTTTGGATTTTAATCTTTCTTGATGTGATATGCCGTATTTTTTAAATGCCATATGCCGCGGGATTCTTAAAAGGGAAGGCATAAAATGAAAATTCTGGATAGACTGACAACGCAGTATCCAGAATTATCTATGTTTTTCGTTAAGTACTGTATAGCAGAAATGAACTATTTGCCTTTCACTTCTTCAGAAACAGTAAGTCTTAATCTACCTTTTGCTCTTCTTCTCGCAATTACCTTTCTACCATCTTTAGACTTCATTCTTGATCTAAAGCCGTGCTTATTTGCTCTTTTTCTTCTGGAAGGTTGATATGTCCTTTTCATATTCTAAATATTTATAAATGTCCTTTTTTACAAAAGTGTCGCAAAGATAATATTAAATATCAATTAAGCATCAAAATAACGCTAAAATTCATTAGCTGTTCATTGATGCCATAAATTCGTCATTGTTTTTAGTACCTAGCATATGCTTTCTAAGGAAATTCATAGCTTCATCGGATTTCATATCAGCTAAATGATTCCTTAAAACAAACATTCTTTGAAGGGTGTTTTCATCCAAAAGTTGTTCTTCTCTTCTTGTACTTGATCTGGTCAAGTCAATGGCAGGATACATTCTCTTATTAGCTAGGGATCTATCCAATTGCAACTCCATATTACCAGTGCCTTTAAATTCTTCAAAGATTACCTCGTCCATTTTAGAGCCTGTATCGGTAAGTGCAGTTGCTAATATAGTGAAAGAGCCTCCCCCTTCTAAATTTCGTGCTGCACCAAAGAATTTCTTCGGTTTATGAAGAGCATTGGCTTCAACACCACCGGAAAGCACTCTACCGCTTGTTGGAGCAACAGTGTTGTACGCTCGAGCCAATCTAGTAATAGAATCCAATAAAATAACTACATCATGTCCACTCTCGACTAATCTTTTTGCCTTTTCCAATACGATACCTGCTACTCTCACGTGATTCTCTGCCGGTTCATCAAAAGTGGAAGCGACTACCTCAGCGTCAACACTTCTTCTCATGTCAGTTACTTCTTCGGGTCTTTCATCAATAAGAAGCACAATCATGTAACATTCAGGATGATTCTTAGCAATGGCATTAGCGATATCCTTCAAAAGAAACGTCTTACCTGTTTTTGGCTGGGCAACAATTAACCCCCTTTGACCTTTACCAATAGGAGCAAAAAGATCTATCATTCTATTCCCATAATCCTTCCCATCCATTCTTGTAGTAAGATTAAATTTTTCTGTTGGGAACAGAGGTGTCAGATAGTCAAAAGGAACTCTTTCTCTTATCTGAAGAGGATCGTGACCATTTATTTTATTAACTCTTAAAAGAGCAAAATATTTTTCTCCTTCTTTAGGAGGTCTAACAGCTCCAGATACAGTATCTCCAGTCTTTAAGCCAAATAGTTTGATTTGAGAAGGAGAGACATAAATGTCATCTGGTGATGATAAGTAGTTGTAGTCTGAAGACCTTAAGAAACCATATCCATCAGACATCATTTCTAGAACTCCCTCACCATCAACGATACCATCTAACTCAACTTTAAATTTCGGGGGTGCTGGTTCTTTTACTGTATTCTCTTTTTTTGCTACTGGAGCTGCGGCCTCTTGTCTGGTATTTTGAGCCTTGACAGGTGGTTTTTGTGGTTCCTTAGCTTCTACTTTTGGAGTTTCTACCTTAGGAGGATCTGCTTTTTGTATTCTTTTTCTTTTGTTAGCTGGTTTCGCAGGTTTTTGACTAGGCTCAGATTTTTTCTGGTCGTTCTTTTGTTGAGGGGGATTTTTTTTCGCCTCTTGCTTTGGTTTAGCTGGTGTGCTTTTTGTGGTGCCTTTTTTATTAGGGTCACCAGAGAGGGCTTGCTGGTCAAGAATCTTATAGATAAGATCTTGTTTGGTTAATTTTTTATACGATTTAAGTCCCAGTTTTTCTGCAACATCACGTAATTCTGGAACCAACATTTCGTTTAACTGAATTATGTCAAACATATTATTTACTTAAGCTATTGTTTTAAAATAAATTTTACTGAAAAGCTCTTTTAAAGTGGAATTTTTTTGTTCTAGTGTTAAAAAAGCTTTGATGTGTTTTCAAGAACGCTGCAAAGGTAATAAATTTTACAAATAAGAAAACTCTTTTATATATTTTTTATATTTTTTAAGGACATAATATTTTAACCTGTTTGTCAGCCTGTTGAGAGTAATTTTATCGAAGATACCACGTGGATATCATGGTTTATGATAAGGATTTACATAAGGTTATTTAGTGTTGATGTCAAGTGATTATCTAATAAAATCTTGTATATTTGCCATTTACGCATAGTGTTTTATTATATTTGAAAGAATTGATTATATCAGAAGTAAGTTAAAGATGTCGAAGGAAATAAAGATTGATATTGATTACCAGAGTGGTGGTGGCAATAGTACACTCAAAGGAATGTATAAGGAATATTTTTTGGATTATGCATCCTATGTAATACTGGAAAGGGCGGTTCCACATATTAATGATGGTCTTAAACCGGTTCAAAGACGTATTCTACATTCTATGAAAGTAATGGATGATGGGCGGTTCCATAAGGTGGCAAATATCATAGGGCAAACAATGCAATATCATCCTCATGGTGATGCGGCCATAGGTGATGCTTTGGTTAATCTGGGGCAAAAGGATTTACTTATTGATACTCAGGGTAATTGGGGTGATTTCAGAACTGGAGATAGTGCAGCAGCACCTAGATATATAGAAGCTAGGTTAACAAAATTTGCTTTGGAGGTGGCATTTAACCCTCAAACTACTGAATGGCAATTGAGTTATGATGGCCGAAAAAATGAACCAATCACGCTTCCTATGAAGTTTCCACTTGTTCTATCACAAGGAGTGGAGGGAATAGCAGTGGGGTTATCAACCAAAATAATGCCGCACAACTTTGTAGAGCTTATTAAAGCTTCCATTAAATGTCTGCAGGGAAAAAAGACAAAACTATATCCCGATTTTCCTACAGGAGGTTTTGTCGATGTTGGTGAGTACAACGATGGTAAGAGAGGTGGCAAAATAAAAGTAAGGGCGAAAATTGAGCAGATTGATAAAAAGAACTTAGCAATTACCGAACTTCCGTTTGGAGTAACCACTAATTCATTAATAGACTCAATTCTGAAAGCCAATGAAAAAGGAAAAATAAAAATTAAAAAAGTAGTTGATAATACTGCTAAAAATGTAGAATTGGCTATTGAATTGCAATCCGGAGTATCTCCGGACGTAACCATTGATGCTCTATATGCCTTTACAAACTGTGAGGTGTCCATTTCTCCTAATGCCTGTATCGTGGTTGATAATAAGCCCTTATTTCTTGGTATTTGGGATATACTGGAGGCTTCAACATTCCAAACCAAAGCACTTCTTGGAATGGAGCTTGAGATTAAAAAGGGAGAACTTGAGGAGAAGTGGCATTTGGCAAGTCTTGAAAAGATATTTATTGAAAATCGTATTTATAGAGATATAGAAGAGGCTGAAACTTGGGAATCGGTGATTGAACTTATAGATAAAGGTTTAAAGAAATATGTTGCTACCCCAAGTGATCCATTAAAATCTGGAGACAACAGAATGTTGTTAATGAGAGATATTACTGAGGAAGATATAGTCAAACTGACGGAAATAAAGATCAAGAGAATATCAAAGTATAATTCTTTTAAAGCGGATGAACTTATCTCCAAAATAGAGGAGGATCTGAAACAAGTCAAATATGACTTGGCTCACCTTACAGAGTTTACCATTGCCTATTTTGAGAGATTGCTTGAAAAATATGGAAAAGGGCACGATAGGAAGACGGAAATCAAATCCATTGAAACTATTGAGGTTCAGCAGGTAGTAGCAAATAATGCAAAACTATTTGTGAATAGATCCGAAGGATTTGTGGGTACTGGTATTAAGAAAGATGAATTTATTTCTGAATGCTCAGATATTGCTGACGTAATAGCCATAACTAAAAGTGGAAAATTTAAAGTAGTAAGAATATCAGATAAGGTTTTCGTAGGGAAAAACATTCTACATGCTGCAGTATGGCAAAAAGGAGATGAAAGAACGACTTATAATATGGTTTATCTAGATGGTAAGTCAGGAAGAGCTATGGTAAAAAGGTTTAATGTGAAAGCCATTACCAGAGATAAGGAGTATGATTTGACTAAAGGTACTCCCAAATCCAAGGTGTTATATCTCTCAGTTCAACCAAATGGAGAATCTGAACTTTTGCGAATACAGTTATCTCCGGGTTGTGGAGCTAAGAAAAAAGTCTTTGATTTTGATTTATCGGAGATTGCAATTAAAGGAAGAGGAGCTAACGGAAATATATTGACGAAATACCCGATCAAAAAAATATCTCAGTTGGAAGTTGGAAAATCGTCATTGGGGGCTATCAATGTCTGGATGGATGAAGTGAGTGGTAGACTTAATACCGATGAGAGAGGACAGTATTTGGGAGGTTTTGATACGGGAAATGCAATTGTGGCGATTTATAAAGATGGTTCTTATGAGATCAACGAGTTGGATCTCAATAAAAAATATGATATACCGAATCTGATGCATATAAGTATGTATAAACAGGGAGATTCTATTAATGTAATTCATTACGAGGGCGATAAGGGATGGACTATGGTTAAGAGGTTTGAAGTAGAGACAAATTCATTTAATCAGAAATTTTCTTTTATTTCTGATTCTACAGGTTCGAAATTGATTTTTGCTAATGTTGGAAATTCTGCTAAAGTCAAATACGCTTATAGGGATGGAAAAAGTAATGCATCAGATAGTATTGATCTCATTGAGTTCATAGACGTTAAGGGTTGGAAAGCAATGGGGAATAAGTTGGGAGAGTTTAAGGTGAGCAAAGTTGAATTGATTCAAGAAGAAAAGGAAAAAGAGGAAATCAGGGAAGAGCCTAAAGCAGAAAACGATAAAAGTGGGTTTGTTCAAGGTGATCTTTTTGGATCGAAGGACATTGATGATGAAAATGGAGGATTTAAAGCAGGTGATACCGTAGATTTTGATATATAAACAAAAGAGAAATGAGTCAGCAAGTACAATATACAGAAGATAATATCAGGACCTTAGATTGGAAGGAACATATAAGGCTTAGACCCGGAATGTATATAGGGAAACTAGGTGATGGATCTTCACAAGATGATGGTATTTATATCCTTATCAAGGAAGTATTTGATAATGCCATTGATGAGTATATGATGGGGCACGGCAAACAGATAGACCTTATTATAGAAAATGGGAAAGTGTATATAAGAGATTTTGGAAGAGGTATTCCGTTAGGAAAGATGGTTGATGCAGTATCGAAGATGAATACTGGGGGGAAATATGATTCGAAGGCATTTAAAAAATCAGTAGGCCTGAATGGTGTAGGTACTAAAGCAGTAAATGCACTGTCTTCTTATTTTAAGGTGCAGGCGTTTAGAGATGGTAAGACTAGAGTTGCAGAATTTCAAACAGGAGAACTGACCTCTGAATCAAAACAACTTAAAACCGATCAACCTAATGGCACGATGGTTGAATTTATTCCCGATGAATCCGTTTTTAGAAACTATAAGTTTCGGCATGAATACATTGAGAATCAATTATGGAATTACGCGTACCTCAATGCCGGTTTAAAAATTAATTTCAACGGAAAAATCCTTTACTCTAAAAATGGATTGAGGGATTTACTGGAGAGAAAAACGGAGGGTAGCAATATTATATACCCTATTATTCATCTAGTTGGTGAAGATATAGAAGTGGCTCTAACTCACGGTAGTCAGTATGGAGAAGAATACTACTCCTTTGTTAATGGGCAGAACACCACCCAAGGAGGAACCCATTTAGCTGCTTTTAGGGAAGCTATCGTAAAAACGGTTCGAGAGTTTTACAATAAAAATTTTGATTATAGAGATATTCAAACTTCTATAATAGGAGCCATCAGTGTTAAAGTTGAAGAGCCTATTTTCGAATCCCAAACCAAAACAAAACTTGGTTCTCAAAATGTAGGGCCCAATGGTCCTACCATGCGTAGTTTTGTTGTTGATTTTCTAAAGAAGGAATTAGACAATTATCTACACAAGAACAAAGATATTGCTGAAGTATTGCTTAAAAAAATACAGCAATCTGAGAAGGAAAGGAAGGATATAGCCGGAATAAAAAAGTTGGCGAATCAGAGAGCCAAGAAAGCCAATATTCATAATAAGAAGCTAAGAGATTGCAGAGTACACTATTCGGATAGTAGCAGGAAATACTCGGAAGAAGATAAATTGGCAACGACTATTTTTATAACCGAGGGTGATTCGGCCAGCGGCTCCATTACTAAAGCTAGAGATGTGCAGACTCAAGCGGTTTTTAGTTTAAGAGGGAAGCCTCTTAATTGTTTTGGTATGACTAAGAAAGTGGTATATCAAAATGAGGAGTTAAATTTGCTTCAGCATGCCTTAAACATTGAGGATGGTATAGAAAATCTACGATTTAATAGGGTAGTGATAGCAACAGATGCCGATGTTGATGGTATGCATATTCGATTACTTTTATTGACATTTTTTTTGCAGTTTTTTCCTGATTTAGTAAAGATGGGGCATTTATATATTTTGGATACTCCTTTGTTTAGAGTACGGGATAAACAGAAGACATTTTATTGTTATACAGAAGCTGAAAAGCAAGAAGCAATTGACAAGCTTAGAGGGAAAGCAGAGATAACAAGATTTAAAG
This sequence comes from Saprospiraceae bacterium, assembly GCA_965230495.1. Lineage (GTDB taxonomy): Bacteria > Bacteroidota > Bacteroidia > Chitinophagales > Saprospiraceae > JACJYM01. The sequence goes on from CBDDLC010000002.1 coordinate 104,086, forward strand.
GATTGGGAGAAATAAGTCCGGGAGAGTTCGAAGATTTTATTGGAGAGAATATAAAATTGGATCCGGTAATAATGGGAGAGGGTACTAAGATAGAAGACCTCTTATCGTATTATATGGGTAAGAATACTCCTGATCGACAAAGGTTTATTATTGATAATCTTAAGATAGAGTTAGACGTAGTTGACGAAGAAGAAGCGGTGGTAGATTTGGAGTAAGTATTGCAATTCCCTGATGGTATGATGCAAGATATATTAGTTTTCTATTTAGGATTTCTGTTTTGAAGTTTTAGCTTTCCAAAACCCATATATAAGGGAAAGCACTAGATAAAGAACAATTTTTACCAAAGAAAACTCAAAATCTTTGTCCCTTGAAGTGGAATATAGATACTCCATTAGAATGGTTATTGCTACAATTCCTACGAAAAAAGCAAATGAGTTTTTAATAAAAGTATTCATCTATTTAACAGTAACTTATTAATTTTTTAACTGGATACCGGTAACAATAAATTTGCAAATGAAGTGTTATTTTTCTTTTGAAAGTTCTTCTATCTTTTTCTTTAGTAATTTGTTTTCTTTATCTAGTTCTATCATATGGAGCCATAGCCATTCGATTTGCGCAAGTAATTTTGCATCCATTTCTTGAAGTTCATAACCGTTTTTAACCAAATTATCAGCCGAAGGCATATCTGGTAAATGCTTGTTTTTATTTATGGCATCTTCTATTTCTGAAATTTCCGGTTTATTTTCCCATTCATCATCAGACCAGTCAGAGGAATCATTTAATGCCACTTTTACCCGTTCAGTCAATATACCGCTTTGAACATAGAGATGATAATCACCTGGAGTAGATATTTGAGTGGTATCTCCTATAACTACTTTTCCTGATTCTTTCAGTAGCATCACATCATTAGGGTTTTGGGAAAATATAATAGTTGAAAAGAATGTCAGAAAGGTCAGTGTTAATACTATTTTTATATGTTTCATAGCTATATTGTTTTTAAATTACTTGTTATCATTTTTAGTTAAAGGTTTAGTAGATTTATTTTCTTTGGTAACTAACTCAACAGAGAAGCCTTTATTTTCAGTAGTTTTATAAGGAATATATTTGGTGTAGAAACCACTATTTAAGAAGTAAGTGTTCATTATTTCTCTATTTTCTGATCCATCCTTATTCAATAGTTTAAGTTGAACTTGACCAGGCTTACTAACGAAATATATTATTTTGAGTTTATCTAATTTTCCTTCTATAAATTCAACTCTAAGAGGATTTTTTTCAGATTTCTTTTTAAATCTTTCTAATTCTTCTTCATCAGTTGTAAAACCAGAAGATGGACAATCTTCTAACTGAATGTGAACAACTGAGCCACTTTCGGTATCAAATCCAGGGATTAGCTCTAGCGACTCCGAAGCTTTCAACTCCACGTTTGTGTTTTTTACTATTTGACTTTTAGATTCGAGGAATATTATAGCATGGTAATTCATCTGTGTTAGGATAGAATCGCCTAACATTATAGTATCTTGAGTGCAATCATTAGGATTGCCAGTTTTACCTACGCAATTACACAAAGAATCAAATCTGTCATCAAAGGTTTCAGGGTTACCGTCATCACATGCAGTACCTTCATCCAAACATTTGAGTACTGTAAATTTGATTTTACTTATTCCTTTACAGCCCGAATCAGAATCCAATGAGGTGATGAGCACATGTTGAACCTCTGTTCCCATGAAGTCAGGGCCCAAAAATCCACCGTAATCATTATTTCCTGGAGCTAGAGGCCAATTATAGGTGCCTAATTCGGTCCAATTCACACCATCTAGTGAGTAATCTATTGCAACATTGGTAAATCCATCATTGATTTTATCGGGTTCATTTAGATTCCAAATTTGCGTTTCAAAAACCCTATGCTTTACTCCAAAATCATAATGAATCCAATGGCTTACACCTCTAGCTGGGTTTGGATTTTCGGACTTCGTACATGAAATCCATGATGCTCCAGCCAATGTATCTAGTTGATCCGTAAAATCACATTTCTCATATGGTACATAACTGGCTTCAAAACTATCACAATCTTCGCCGGTGCAAGGAGTCCCTATACATTCACAATCAGTATATTGATCATCATTAGTATAAATATTGCCATCATCACATACTGTCGCATCAGGTACACATGCTAGTGTACAATCATAATTATATAAATAAATAGAAGGTATTCTTTTCCATTGATTTGGCTCCCAAGGTGTTTTCCAGAATATGCTAAAGTGCTCTGAAGATGCTGCTTCTTTATGATTTAACTCAAAGTAATAGAAAGTGTTATTAACTAACGAAAGAACGCTTGATGTTTGGGACGCTTGTTTGTCATATTCTGTAGGTCCCGTCGAACTAGGCGTTTCAATATAATTGTCGTTTTTATTTAAAATGTCATCGTCATTACTCAAGAAGAACGCTGTTTGATTATTACCAGTAACATTAAACTGGTAATCACCTGGTATGGGAACAGTAAGGAATCCTTGTATCAATGACCCAAAATTGTCCATTGTATTCTGATTGCCTAATGATAGTTTATTCACTTGATAAGAAGTATTTGGGGTGAAAGGGAAGTCAGCATCAGCATAAAGACTGGATAGGTTAGATCCCGTAATATCATCATACCTAAAGACCGTTATTTCATCTCTTTCTCCTACACAAGCATTGTCAGTAGTGGGGATTCCAATACAGTTGCAATATCCATCGTGTTGATCATTAGTAGTATTCGGATTAGCATCACTGCAAAAGGTTCCTTTCGTAGGGCAATCAGATACTCCACAATTGTAATCATACAGATTTTGTCCTGGTATTACCGACCACTCTTCAGATCCCGTATAATCGGGTTTCCAATAGATTTTGACAAAATCGCCACCACCGCCTTCTACATGGTGAACTTCGAAATAATAATATTGATCTTGAATAAAATCTAATGGATCAGATGTCTGAGAGGTGTACTTGTCGTGTTGAGTGGTTCCTGTCCATCCATTAATGTAACAGGCTTCTTTGAGGTTTCCTGCTGTCGCATCTGAACTTAGATAAAAAATGCAATCATCATCTCCTGTAATATTAAAGGTGATAGGTCCGGATTTATCAGCTTTAATATAGCCTCTGATGAGTGAGCCATAGAGGTTGTCATAATGAATAGGAGATTCTAAACTATGTAATTTTAGATAACTTGTGGGGTGATTCGGGTAATTTGGGTCAGCATATAGTTCCTCTAATTCGTCATCATAAAGATTGCTATAGTAAGTCCAAGTTACTTTTCCTTTTTCTCCAATACATGCCTGTGCACTGGACTTATGAATTAAAGAACCTATAAAGAATAACCCAGCTAATATTTTAATATATTTAATCATAAGAAGCAAACATTCCTAAAGGTGAATAATCTGAACTTGGAGGAGCACTGCAAGTTGGATCGTAAAAATTACACAGGTTAGGAAGAACATACGAAAGATCATTAGGAGAAACCCCAAACCACAAAGCCAATTCCGCAAAGAACTCGTCTACAGATGTCGTTGGAATAAGCCTCCCACGACTATTTAAATTGAGAGGGTTTCCGTCGAGATTAAGGGAAGGGAAATCTCCATAAATGTGCTTTCCTAGAATATTACCACCCATTATCATAACATTACCGCCCCAGGCATGGTCTGAGCCATTACCGTTGGTAGTAAGTGTTCGTGCAAAATCAGAAATAGTAAACGTGGTGACTTTATCAGTCATATTGATTTCTTCCAAGGCATCGTAAAACTCTCCAAGAGCATTGCTTAAAATGGGTAACATGACACTTTGATTTCCTAAAACATCATCATGATGATCCCAGCCACCAAAACTTGTAAAGAATATTTGTCTCTTTGCACCAAGACTCTGATTGCTGCTGATGATTCGGGCGATCATTTTAAGATCTTGGGATAAATTGGTTTCGGAAAATTGCGTTTCAAAAACTGCGGATTCGTAAAGGGCATTTCTAAATGCCTCAATACTTTCTTCAGTTTGTTTAACCATACCAGCGTACGTTCTTCGAAATATGTTATCATACTGCTGACTAAGCATTCCGGTAACTACGTCCTTTCTTCCCTGATTCAAAATTCCTTTGGTCGGGTTATAGGTGTTAATACCTTCAAAACCAAAGGTGTTGGGATCTATATTGTTTGCGACACTATATTCTACTACTGTATTACCCGATTGAAAGTGGTTTTTACCGTCCAAGGAGATATTCATTGATACCGAAGATAAAGAATTCATGTCTTTCAGGATATCAGCTATTCTACCTCCTACACCGAGAGCTGTTCTGCTTTGAGGTACAGAGGATTGCCATTGCATAATCTGATCACTATGACTGAACAGCCCAAGGGGTATTTTCTTCTGATTACTTTGGTACTCGGTGATATTGGCAATAGGTTCTATTAGGGTGCCAATATTGGCTATAAATGCTAATTTTTCATCATCAAACATTTCTTGTACTCTTGACATACCCCCATGTACTCCAAATGTCCTTCCATTATCATTATAATCTAGGTCTAGAAGGTCTTCCTGAGCTAAGGCCAATGAGGTTCGTGTGGCCTCATAGTCTTCATATTCAGACGTTTCTGTAGGAACAAGCAAATTGAAACTATCGGCTCCTCCTGATAAAAGAATACAGACCATTGCTTTGTAATCATTGTTTGGACTATTAATTATATGAGGCCGAGCTGCTAAAGTGTTAATAACACCTAAGTTCAAGGCTGTATTAAGAAAAGTAGCACTACCGATGGCAGCACAACTTGCCTGGCCTAAAAAGTTTCTTCTGGATATTTTACGTCTTGACATAATTTACACTTAATCATTGATAATAAAATCAGGAGCAACCATAGCAAAATATATGGCAATACGAGCTCGAAGTTCTAGGTCATCGTTATCTTCCGCAGGATATTTCTTTAAGTCATCAACTATCATCTCAGTAACTTCCTGAGATATATTTCCATTTGCCAACAAAAGGTTTAATCTATCAATAAGTGCAACTAAGTGGTCATCATCTGCTAGATCAATTTCATCTGCTAGATCAAAATCTCCCCGTATATCGTCAGGAATTGTTTCACCCCCATAGATCTTTGTAACATCGGCATAATCATCATCAACTATCCATTCATTCACTCCATTCATGTAATCTAAGATGGAGAATGAATATGTAATTTGAAACTCAGGGGCTTCTAAATTAGCATCAGCAATTTCTCCGATTGGCTGAAAATCAGGCCTGAAAAAATTGAAAACGGTGATGGCGTTTAGAGGCCTTTGATTAACTCGGGTAAAAACATCTCTCATTTCATTCCTGTGTGTTCCACTTGGGGTAGACCAATTAAATGCTCTGGCCAACTGCATATATCTAATAAAAGGCTCTCTCATTTTTCCAAAATTAGGGTCTCCATTGCCATCACAATCAGTTGCTTCAGGTGAAGTAAGGATTGCTGTAACTACAGCTTTTAAATCACCCCGTACTCCATCCCCATTATCATTGAATACATTAGCAATCTTATCAATAAAGGATGCAGAAGGATTTGAAGTGACTAATCTTTGAATAAGTCTTTTAGCCAAGAAAGGACCTACGTTTTGATGATTGTATATATTGTCGAGAGCATCCTGAATATCCGCATCTCCATCTACAGGATCTCGATTTGGAACTACAAAATCGTTCAATAAATACTTTTCACCTGGTTCATGCATGTCATTTAGCATTTGCATATCGTAGGTATAACTTTTATAAGTTTTTTTATTTTTAAAGAATTGACTTGGAATAGGATCCCTATCTCCCCACATAAGGCCGGTAAAGACTTTGGCAAACTCCACAATTTCTATGTTGGAATAGGAAGCCTCATACTCACCTTCGGAGTCCAAAACAATACTCCCATCATTGTTGAGATTGTAGAGACCAATTGAGAATAACTGCATGATTTCTCGAGCATAATTTTCATCCGGAAAGCGATTTAGGCTAGTATCTGTTTTTGGATTATTCATGTAGGTGAGATATACTCCCATAGTAGGGTGGTAGGTGATCTCTTCTATCAGTGTTCGGTAATTTCCGAAAGCATTGTCCAATAATAAATCATAGTAAGAGGATAAAGCAAAAGCGTCATTAGTAAAAGAAGAGATCCTCGAAGTGACAAAAATCTCACTTAGGGCAAATGCCACTCTTTGTCGGAGAAAATCTTCGTTACTCATATGATATTGCCACCAAGCGAAATCAAATAACTTTTGAGATGCCCCAGTGTTGGGGTTGCCCGTGCTATCTTGTTTAGTTTTGTAATACTCTTCTACGTATGTCGTTAGTTTGGTTCCTTGGGGCTTGTTAAATTGTTCGGTTAACCAATGATTAAATCCAGTCTGAGTGAGAGATTCTATATCTTCAAATGAAGCTCCAAAGGTGGAATTGGAAAGGAACCGAGATGCATTGCAGTAATTAGGTAAGAAATTACTTGATTCGATGGTGTTTATAGCCTGTTCAGAACCACTACTCGATGTAATGGTAATACCGCTTGTTTGACCTTGGCCAATGATTTCTGTCTGACCAACAGTGGCAGGAATGTCAAAAGTCAAAAAGGTTAGTAATAAGAGTATTGCACTTTTCCCCATGAAAATAAAAAGTTTAAATAGTACCAGAATCAGAAACGGAGTATAAGGACTCCAAACATTTATTCCAGACTCAAGAGATGAAAACTGATTGCCGTACAAAAATAAAATATAATTCTAAATATTTTTATATAAATGGTATAAAAAATGGATTTTTTGGTCTTTTTATTGAGTAATATTGTTTAAGATTGTAGGACTATAGAAGATAAAAAAAGGCCCATCTTCAAAAGATGAGCCTTTTTTTATTTTCTATATTTATATTGAACTATCTAGCGACAGCAGTAGCTCTTTTTTCTCTAATCACTGTTATTTTAACTTGGCCAGGATATTGCATTTCATCTTGAATTTTTTGAGAAATTATAAAAGCTAAATCGTCCGCATATGCATCGGAAACTTTTTCGCTTTCAACAATTACTCTCAATTCCCTTCCTGCTTGAATAGCGTACGCCTTTTGAACACCTTCATATGCTATCGCTAAATCCTCCATTTCTCCAATTCTCTTCAGATAGCTTTCTAATATTTCTCTTCTTGCCCCTGGTCTTGCTCCGGAGATAGCATCACATGCCTGAACAATTGGAGAAATGATGTTATTCATTTCAATCTCATCGTGATGAGCACCCACCGCATTAAGTACAACAGGATGTTCTTTATGTTTTTGACAAATTTCCATTCCTAGCAAGGCATGACTTAACTCAGATTCTTCTTCGGTTACTTTTCCTATATCATGAAGCAGACCTGCTCGCTTGGCCATTTTAATTTGCTTAGGGCTCAAGCCAATTTCCGCAGCCATGACCGCACATAGATTAGCGGTCTCCATAGAGTGTTTTAAAAGATTTTGTCCATATGAAGATCTAAATCTCATTCTACCTACCATTTTTACCAAATAGGGGTGAAGTCCGTGTATCTCCAAGTCTATAACTGCTCGCTCACCTATTTCTACAATTTGCTCATTCAATTGTTTTTTAACCTTAGCAACTGTCTCCTCAATTTTAGCCGGATGTATTCTGCCATCAGCAGTAAGTCTTTTCAAAGCGAGTCTACAGATTTCTCTTCGTATAGGATCAAAACTCGAAATCACAATTGCTTCAGGAGTATCATCAACCACAATCTCAGCCCCTGTAGCAGCTTCTAAAGCTCTAATATTCCGGCCTTCTCGTCCTATGATCTGGCCTTTTACATCATCATTTTCCAAGTTAAAAACAGACACAGTATTCTCAATAGTGTATTCTGCACACATCCTTTGAATAGTCTGAATAATTATTTTCTTGGCTTCTTTATTAGCGGTGTTTTTAGCAGCACTTATTACTTCTTTCTCAATAGACATGGCCTCTGTCTCTGCCTTTGCTTTTACTGCTTCTAATAATTGTTCCTTAGCATCACTTTCCGATAGCTTAGAGATAGTTTCTAATTCCTTGATTCTAATCTCATTTGCCTTGTCGAGCTCTTCTTTTCTTTTTGCTACTATTTTAAGTTGACGATCCAAGTTTTCTCTGATTGTATTTATCTCACTTTCCTTATTTTCAATAGTCTCTAATTTGTTTTGAAAATCACCTTGTTTCTGTTCCAGTTCTTTTTCTAAAGCCTTTACTTGAAACTCTCTTTCTTTCAACTCAACCTTTCTCTCCGATTTAAAGGTCTCATAATCAGATTTCAATTTTGAAAACTTGTTCTTAGCCTCTTGAATTTTCTTTTGCTTGATGGACTCATTTTTCTGCTCAGCCTTTGATACTAGTGTTTCAGCTTTAAGTTCAGCATCTGCTATTTTTCGTTTAGCCGTAAGTTCGGCTTCTTTTAGCGTATAATCTGCTTTATCATTTGCTTCTGCAATCTTTTTTCCAGCAGAGCCTTTAGTAATGAAAAAACCAATAATGGCTCCTATTACTATACCTGCAACAATTCCTATTCCTATTTCCATGTTGTCTAATAGTTTTTATATTATGTAAATAAATGAACAGTTATTTCTGCTGTTCATTGAAACAAGAATTAGAGAGAAGACTTAATTATTGATGAGATTTGATCTATGCTATCTTCGATAGAGTTCTCGATATTTCCTTTGTTTTTCCTAGTTTCATACACAAACGATAATAGTGCCATTGAAACATGATCTAACTCCTCCATCCCATAACTTCTTCGCATTTCGGAGATCTTGGTATTGATCTCTTTTTCTATGGTTTTTACGAATTGCTCTTCATCTTTCTGCACTTTCAGGGGATATTTTCTCCCGGCAATAGCAACATTAATTTTGATCAATTCATCAGAACTCATTGTTCAGCTTTAAGCATATTTATACAGTCATCAATCTCGGAAATTAAATCATCAATTTCATTTTTCCCCACAGGAATTGATTGATTTCCATCATCTTTTATTTCTTCCCTACCAAACTCTCTTTCTTCCTTAACTTTATCTAAACGCAAATTTTGTAATTCTTGTTTTAGAATCTCGTTTTCTTTTGTTTTTTCGTCTAATAGCCCAATTAATTTTAACAAATCACTTTTGACCTGATCGAGCTTACGTTGAATTCTAGACATATTACTAAACAAAGATAATATTTAAATTATGATTTTCTATCATATATAGACTCTTCGAACTCTATTTTCTAATTACAGCTTTTAATATGTTTTCAAATTGGGAAATCATTTTGTTCATAATCTTATCAATCTGCTTATCATTTAGTGTTTTTTCAAGATCAGAAAAAGAAAAGTTTACGGCATAAGATTTTTTCCCTTTGCCTATGTGTTTATCGTTTTTGTAAAAGTCGAAAAGAATCACCGAAGTCAAAATCTTTTTGTCCGTTTTAAAAGCTATTTTTTGGATTTCATCAAACTTAACTGAGTCGTCAACTACAAGGGCCAAGTCCCTTGTAACTGATGGATATTTACTTATATCCTTTACTTGAAGATTATAGTTTTTTGAAGCTTTCAGAAGATTAACAATATTTAGTTCTGCAAAGAAAACAGTTTGCTTAATGCCCAATTTATTATTTTCTTGTTCTGCCACTTCTCCAAATGAAACCAAATCCAAACTTCCTCTGTGGTATTTTAGACCATATTCTAGACGGGGGTCTTCGGTCTCACTAATCTGATAAGATGATATTCCTAAACGGTTCAAAATATTGTTGACATCACTTTTTAGATCGTAAAAGCTTACCAATGAATCATCTTTATGAATCCAGGAAGTTGCCTTGTGTTTACCGGACTTAAACAACGTAAGCCACTCGTTTTCAGCAAAGCTACCATCTACGGATGTATAGGTCTTTCCTATCTCAAATAGGTTCAAATCTGTCTGTTGTCTATTTATATTATGAGAGACAGATATCAAACCACTACTTAACATATCAGGTCGCATCACATCCAAATGAACATTTGAGGTGTTATTAATTTTTACAAGATTACCTTGGCTCTCAAAATATCTAGACTCTATGAGAGAGAGATTCATCATTTCATTATAATGATTATACGAGAGATAATCTGCAATTTTGTCGACTATTGATTTCTTATTCGGATATTCCTCATGATGTAAGGTAGAGTTGATTTTTGGAGAACTGTGTACTTGATTGAATCCATATATTCGTAATATTTCTTCTATCAAGTCGATTTCTCTAGTTACATCTGCCTTATTAGTGGGTACCAATACTTTTATTCCTGATTCATCTACAGGGTTAGTTTCCATTTCTAGAGCAGACAAAATCTTATGAATGTCATCTTTGTCAAGATCTACACCTATTATTTTGTTTACATTTTCATATTGCAAATAGATCTCTTTTTTATTTATAACTGAGGGATATAGATCTTCAATTTCACTACTAATTATTCCACCAGCCAACTCTTTGATAAGAATAGCTGCACGTTTAAGTGCATAAATCACAATATTAGGATCACTTCCTTTTTCAAATACTTTTGCAGAATCTGTTCGAAGATTATGCTTCATACTAGAATTTCTTACTGAGATAGCATTAAAGTGAGCGGACTCAAGAAAAATGGTCGTTGTCGAGTCAGTAACACCGGATTCAAATCCTCCAAATACACCGGCCATACACATGGGTTTGTGATCTCCATCACAAATCATCAAGTCAGTTGAATAAAGATTTATCGTATTCTTGTCTAGCGTTAAAAAGGGAGTTTTTTCGTCAAGTGTTTTGACAACAATTTTTTTACCCTTAATTCTATCATAGTCAAAAGCATGTAACGGTTGACCTGTTTCATGAAGAATATAATTGGTAATGTCAACAATGTTGTTGATAGGTCTTACGCCAATAGATAATAAATTGTTTTTTAACCAATCTGGAGATTCTTTAACTTCTATATTGCTTAGGATTATTCCTGAATATCTTGGACATAGATCTTTAGATTCCACTTCTATACCTATAGAATGTGTTCTTTGCTCGACATGAAAACTGGATACTTCAGGTTCTATAATATCGTTAGAATATCCATTGTTAACTTTTAAATACGCCACTAAGTCTCTCGCTACACCTAGATGAGAGGTAGCATCAGACCTGTTTGGTGTAAGATTGACATCAAATATTACATCATTTTGAATGTCATAGTGATCAGATGCTTTGATCCCTACCTCGACGTCTGAATCTAGTACAATAATACCCTCATGGCTGGATCCAATACCAATTTCATCTTCCGCACATATCATTCCTTGTGATACCTCACCTCTTATTTTCCCCTTCTTTATTTTCCAAGGATTTCCATCTTGATCATATAGTGTTGTGCCCACTGTGGCTATTACCACTTTTTGCCCAGCAGCAACATTCGGAGCACCGCACACTATAGAGATGGGTTCACTTTCACCAATATTAACACTGGTTACTGAAAGTTTGTCAGCATTAGGGTGTTTGTCACAAGTAAGCACTTCTCCCACCACTAAACCTTTTAATCCACCTTTGATGCTTTCTACTTCTTCGATACCTTCAACCTCTAATCCTATTGCAGTTAATATATCTGCAATTTCTTCGGGTTGTTGATCAATTTGTATGTACTTTTTAAGCCAATTTTGCGATATGTTCATCGAATTTTGGAGTTGTTAATTAAATCAATACAAAGATAGTTAGAATAATTTTACCTAGCTCCATATAGCAGGTATTGCTTTTATGTATTAATTTGCCGAGCAAATCAAAATTGTAATGAAACTAAGTAAAATTGGGCTTGTATTGTTGATCGTGATATTTGGTTATTCGTGCAAATCTTCTGAACCTCAGGGAGGAAAGTGGACTACGGAAAATGCTGTGGTTAAACCTAATGAAGTGAGAAAAGATTCAGAATGTATTGACAAATCAAAGATTGATAAAAAAGCTCCATGCACAAGAGAGTATAATCCAGTATGCGGGTGTAATGAAGTGACCTATCCAAATCCGTGTGAGGCCAAGAAAAATGGCGTGACAACCTGGAAGCGAGGAAAATGTATTAAATCTGCTAAAATGTAGTTAGTTCTTCGTCTTATAGTAATCAAAGACCTTAGTGACGATCTTGTCACCTAGGTCACGATAGTTGAGCCTGATATCTTTTTCTTGATGACCAATAGAAAGGAATAATCCATCTACAGCACTTTTGGCCAAGAAATTGGGTAGATTTTTATCTATTTTTTCATTAGACAATAGATTAAAAGCTCCTGCCGCCATTGACCAATATCTTATGGCATCAGTGCTCTCCAACTCAGATTTTATTTTTTCACTATATCTGTTTTTAACTGATTTGTATACGGCTTGTTTAAGGACTGAAGTAGCAGCATTTTCGCCCCCTAAAACAACTTTTGAGGCATCACTAAAACTTAGTTGGGCGATAGAACCTTTAATGATATGACCACTTTCTTCCAGTGCAATTTGAGACGCTTTTCCTATTTGCTCAGAGACTTGATCTATTTCTTTAGTTAGACCAAAAGATCTCAATCCATTTAAAACAGTCCCTAATTCTTGTGGAAGAATGCTTTCTAAACCTCCGTTTTGCATTTTTCTAAGTTTGGAAACAGCTCTTAACGTACTATTATCTAATAGGTTTCTTAGAGCTGTTATAGTTTCCAAAGCGGAAGGCTCTCCTACCAAGTTTTTGACAGTGTTACAGCTGTATGACGTACTCAACAACATTAGGACAATAATGCTAATTATTTTAATTTTCATCTATAATTCTTTAAGACTAACTTTTGATAAAACGGGATAATGGTCCGAAAAATCAATGCTTTTTACTTTAGAGTTTAAAATCTGAAAGTGGTCACTGAAAAGCATGTGATCAATTCGCAAAAGAGGAATACTTCCACCATAAGTAATACCAAGGCCTGTACCCGCTTCTAAGAAGGAATCTTTCATATTACTCTTTAATTCATGAAATACATATGAAAGGGTGGGGTCATTAAAATCCCCAGTGATAATTGAAGGGCCGTTCCAATTAGACTTATGAGCCAATATTTTCTTTGTTTGATTAGCTCTTTTAAAAAGCGATTTTCTATATTTTTTCATTATGTTACCAACCCCAGTCCAAGTCTTTTTTTCCTGCAAGTCTATTTCTTCAGCTACTTTTTTTGCATCACTTGTTATCTTATTGGATTGTAAATGAAGTCCATACAGTCGAATAGTATCATTGCTATTATTTAATAAGTCGACCCAGAGACAAGAGTTCGATCGTGTGCCAAACTCTATAATACCTTCATTAATTATAGGTAATCGAGAATATATTATAACACCCTTGTCTGCATCATACAATTGATGACTTGTTAAGATACTATCAAATAATGTCTGAACATATGCGTTGGCCTCTTGAAGCACAAGAATGTCAATATCTTCAAATAGCTCGGAGAGCTTATTCTTCAAAGATTCATTTTCGAATTCGCCACTTTTACCTTTCCATCCTGACATAACATTATACGTAGCTATATTAATAATATCAGTCTTTTCCACTTTTTTAGAGCTCAAATTGATGTTTATAAAATGATTGTATCCCATAGATATTGCAATTATAGAAATAAGAGCCATTTTCATATCAATAAACACCCATAATACTATAGCAGCAATGTTTAATAGGAAAATTACGGGATAAAAGAGTCCAAAAAAAGAAACAAACCAAAACTTGTTAGGATCCGAATAAGGGGATAGATATGCTATCAATAAGGCCAATACAACAAAAATATTAGCCCAAATCAGGATTTTTTTGAAAAAAGTTTTCAAATTTATTTTTTACTGGCCAGAAACAAATATTCCTTTTCTTCTTCACTCAAACTATCGTAACCTTTCTGACTTATTTTATCCAATATTTGATCAATTCTTTCTTGCGTTGTATCATCCGAGAATTTCTTTTGGGACTTTTTATTAGCCTTTTGCTTATGCACTACGGTCATGTTACGAGTTTCGTTTTTAGGAGTAAACAAGTTTTTGAAACTCCAAAACTTCTCTGTAAGGTCAAGCCCATTTCTCAAGTTATAGACAAATAGTAGTGCAAATGCTATGCCACTGATTCTAGCAATATAGGTTGATTGAGCACCTTGGTTAAAAACACCCAGTATCATTAAAAGAATCAAAATACCGACTATAAATTTAATTTTAACATCACCTAATAAAAGTAATCTTACACTATAATCCGGGGCCACCATAGCTCCAACAACGGCAATGCATAATATAGAAGGCAATGATTCCATTAAGTATACGGATGGGCTGGCTATAAATGAATTGAAAATAATAAATGTAATACCGCTTAAAATACCTGACATAATGAACAAGGGTAAGATGCGATGATCACCCATCAAATCTCCGGTAATTCTACCAAACATATGAAGAAGAAGACCTGCAAATAAAAGGCTCCAAAAACTAGTATTGATGAACATATAGGTAATTAGAGTCCAAGGTCTAAATAATAGTCCTTTGAAAGTAGAAGGAAGAGCTAGAATGTCCACTATGCGATCATAGAAAGACAGCCCCTCCACACTATGGGGGACAATCGCTTTTATAAGTATCATCACTAGCGACGCTATCACCATAACATAAAGTAACTTGGTCACGGTATGGCCAAAGCGATAGTTTGACTTTAAATCTTGAAGTATTGATTTAAACACAAGTAGTTTTTTTTAATTTAACGTAGATTGGCTTTTTTCCATATCAATACAAGTAAAAAACCAACTATTGCACCCCCAACATGTGCTAAATGAGCAATGCCAGGCATCAAACCCATAAAGGTTGCTATCAAGGATAACACGAGAATTCCACCCACCAGATATTTAGCCTTAATGGGAATGGGTATGAACATCAGCATCAGTTCTACATTAGGAAACATAGTGGCAAACGCGGCAGTTACTCCAAAAATAGCTCCTGATGCACCTACTAATCCTCCTGCAGAAGAAATAACCAATAAATGAAGAATGGCGGCTCCCAATCCAGAGAGCATGTATAAAATGAAAAACCTTTTACTACCGAGTCCATGTTCGACCATCGGACCCAAAAAATACAGCCCCAACATGTTAAATAACAAGTGATTGAAATTTGCATGATTAAACATGGAAGTAATAACTTGCAATGGCTTAAATGCTCCCGTTTTGGGATGGAATAACGTAAAATATTCCATTAAGGCAGGACTGCCATTAAAAATAATGTGTACTATCACAAAAATAAGAATATTGATGATGAGTAGGTGTTTCACTACATCTGTCACTCTAGGGAACATAAGGATTAATTAAACTTTTTTACTAAATCTTCTAATGTAATACTAACGAAACACTTTTTACCTGTAGGTCCGGTTACAGGAGCTTTACAAGCAAATAACTGATCGATGATCTCTTTCATTTCCTTAACTGATAATGTTTTACCTTTTTTAATACTAGCAGAAACAGCAAATGATCTAGAAATGTTTTCGTCAATACCCAGTTGCAATTCTATATTATCCTTGTACTGGCTTAAGGTGGTTTCTATTAAATCCGACAAAGGTACATTTTGGGTAAAATGTGCTGGAATTCCATTGACAATAAAGGTATTGTCACCAAAGTGATTAATTTCGAATCCAAATTTATGTAGTTTCGGAAGAATTACTTTTAGAAGCTCTGCTTCGGACCTTTCTACCTCTATGGTTTGAGCGAATAATTGTTTTTGTGTCATTGGTGCGTTTGATTCCAATTGAGACAGATATTTTTCATATAGTATTCTTCGATGAGCGGTTTGTTGGTCAATGAGCATCATGCCAGACTTTATCTGAGTCACTATGTATGACTGATGTAATTGAAAAGGGTCTTTTGAATCATAGGCGGTAAAAGTTTCGCCAATGTTTTTTTCGCTAATGCTACTTTCTAAGGTTAGTGACTGATCTTGAGGTGGTATTCTGTTTTTTTCAACCTCTAATCCTTCGTACATTTTTTGCCAGGATTTGAGATTGTCTTTTTCCAATACACTCATTTCCTTTCTATAGGTGTTTGAATCCCAAGCAGCGGAAGGCTTACTTTCGGAATGCCGCAATCCAAAATTTACATTCGAATTGAAATCAATTGACTGCATACTGTATTGGCCAATGGCTTGTTTTACAGCAACTTTCACATAGTTATAAATCAACCGTTCATCCTCGAACTTAATCTCTGTTTTAGTTGGATGAACATTGATATCGATTTTTGAAGGATCTAATTCTATATTTATGACATAAAATGGATGATATTCACTGCCAATAATATTCTCAAAGGCAATTTTCACGGCATGGGAAAGGTAAGGACTCTTTATGAATCTCTTATTAACAAAGAAATATTGCTCCCCTTTAGTCTTTTTCGCATACTCGGGCTTTCCGATAAAACCGTTTAGTTTGAAATCTTTGGCACTTTGATCCAGAGAAACTACTTTTTCCGAATAGTTTTTACCAAAGATATTGACAATACGTTGTTTTAGATTTCCAGAATTTAATCGATAAGATTCATTACCGTTATTATAAAAAAAGAAAGCAATTTCAGAATTTGCCAACGCAGTTCTTAAAAACTCCTGACTAATGTATTTTAATTCAACTGCATCTGTTTTTAAAAATTTCCTTCGAGCAGGAACATTAAAGAATAGATTCTTGACACTAATGTTCGTTCCATTTACCGTAGTGGTGCCTTCTTGTTTAACCAGATTCGAACCCTCTATGATAATGGAGGTGCCGACTTCATCATTAGACTGCTTGGTAATTAGTTCTATTCTGGCGATTGCGGCTATGGAAGCAAGTGCTTCGCCTCTAAAGCCCATAGTTTTAATAGAAAAAAGATCATTGGCTTCACTTATTTTAGAGGTGGCATGCCTTTCAAAACACATTCTTGCATCTGTTTGAGACATACCTTTGCCATTATCTACTACTTGAATAAGTGTCTTTCCGGCATCTTTAATGATAAGTTTGATTTCCGTACTTCCTGCATCCAGCGAGTTTTCAATCAATTCTTTAACGACGGAGGCTGGTCGCTGGATTACTTCACCTGCAGCAATTTGATTCGCAATATTATCAGGCAAAAGATGAATAATGTCACCCATGAATATGCTTATTTCGACATTTGTTGCACAAAGTTAAGAATCGTATCTGACAACAATAGCGAATATGTAACGGCTGTCAGTAAAATGATGATCGCAAACAGCCTTATGTTGGAATTACGACGTCTATCGGAAACAGATTCTTGAGGCTTTACTCCAGCTCGTTTTCTCATATTATAGATAATCCTCTGCTTCATTTGTTCTTCTTCTGACAAGTTAGGGTTATCTCTTCCTAATATGTTGTCCAACTTTTCTTTTACAGGATCGTAGTATAACGGAGTGTAACTAAATGTTTTGTTTTTTGTTTTTCCTCCAAATCCAAATAATGCCATATTCCTCTGTTCATTTAAAATAGATCAAATAATCATTTAATCTCGTTTAATTTTAAAAATACTAAAACTAGTTCAGAAAAGAAAATATATTTGTCGACCCTAAAAAATCTAATTTTTAGAGTTTGGCTTATTTTTTGCACTTAAGGTGTAGACAATGAAGCGATTGTGTAAATCCTATAATTAAAGACATGTTAAAAATTAGATTAATAATATTTTTTTGTTTTGCCCTTGCCTCTTTTGCAATCGGTCAGTCAGGTGCAAATGCTTATGTTGGACTTGGAGTGGCAAGTACCAAAGATAACAATGTAACTGCTGATGGAGAACAACATAGTGGCTATATTGTAGGATTAGATGCACGCTTAGCGGGTGAAGATATGTATTTTATTATCGGAGGACAATATGCTACCATTTCTATGTTTTCTGAAGAATCACTTTCTTTTTTTTCCAGTGAGAACAAGTTGAGTATGATCAAAGGTAGAATAGGAGTAGGTTTTGGATTGGCTTCATTTTCCGAATCGATAAAACTTAGAAGCAAGATACTTGGATCGTTTGATATGATAATGGACAATGATGACACAGGGCGACCGGATAATTTGGTTGGATATGACAAAATCAACGATGGTTATTTAGGATTGGTTTCGGGGCTTGGATTAGATATTGGAATATTTACGGTTGATTTAGAGTATGAATACTCTGTTCTCAATGTTTTTTTCGAACAGGATGATACCAAATATAATTACTTCACACTTACTGCAGGTGTAAGATTTTAATAGTTACTGATAGCATTAATTTGGTCCGAATTCTATAATTATCCATCGATTATTAATAGGGTTGTTACCAATTGTTTCATACCTTTATTCTCGTTATGAATAGGGATTTGGTATTGTTAGAAAAACTGGAAAAGGAACTTAGTCTTAAGCAGCTTCAGATCAAAAGTTTATTGACTATAACTCAGGCCATTAATGACAATGTTTCAACAGAAGGCCTGTTCAATATGTATAAAAGCTTCCTAAGCTGGGAGATGGGGATTGAAAAAATGGCATTATTTGCTTGTTCAGAAGATAGATGGAAGTGTGTAAGCCAGATTAACTTTGAAGTAGATGATCATCAGACCTTTATTGATAATTTCACAAAATACAAAAGGCTTCATACGGTTAGAGATGATGAAAAAAGTGCACTGAGCATTTTTGATATAATAATACCCGTATATCATAAGGAGCAGGCAATAGCATACGCTCTTATAGGAGGGATGAAGAATAAGGAGGATATCTATAATAAAATCCAATTTATTACTACGATAACCAATATTATAGCGGTGGCTATAGAAAACAAAAGACTCTTCAATAAACAGTTAGAACAAAAACTATATACCAAGGAATTGGAATTGGCAAAGGAAGTACAGAGAATGTTGATTCCTGATGAACTTCCTACAAAGGCAGGTTATGCTCTTTCTAAGATATATATGCCTCATTTAGAGGTGGGAGGTGATTATCTTGATTACATACGATTTTCGGA
Source organism: Saprospiraceae bacterium (assembly GCA_965230495.1). Classification (GTDB taxonomy): domain Bacteria; phylum Bacteroidota; class Bacteroidia; order Chitinophagales; family Saprospiraceae; genus JACJYM01. The sequence goes on from CBDDLC010000002.1 coordinate 123,013, forward strand.
TACTAGGTTTGCTTTTTGTATTGCAGATATCTCAGGAAAAGGAGTGGCAGCGGCCTTACTAATGGCAAATTTTCAAGCCATTCTGCAGAGTTTAATTCATCAGTATAGAGATTTAGAAACAATAGTTTTTGCTTTAAATCAGGCTGTTCATCGGATTACTAAGAGTGATAAATACATTACCTTTTTTATTGGAGAGGTGAATACACAGACTAAAACCCTTAAGTTTGTAAACGCAGGCCATTATCCGCCTTTATTGTATACAAATGGTGAGATAAGTAGACTCAAGTCAACTTGTACCGTTATAGGGGCATTTGAAAACTTACAGAATATTAAAGAGGAGCAAATCGAATTAGAAGGAGATTCAATGATTCTGACTTTTACTGATGGATTGGCCGATTTAAAAAATGATTCGGATGTTTATTTTGAGGAGGAAGAACTGGAAGATTTTCTGAGTAAAAATCATGAGTTAAATCCTAATGAATTTAATAATGATCTATTGCTTAAAATAGACGAATACCGAGGACTACAAAATATCAATGACGATATAGCAGTACTGACTTGTAAAGTATTTAAATAGTATGACAAATTACAGATATAGAAAACCTAAGAGCAAAATATTGGCTGGAATCATAGCTTTGTTTTTTGGAGGGTTTGGTATCCACAAGTTTTATCTTCGTGAGCCGGGTGTGGGTATATTTTATATATTCTTGTTTTTTATGACATCTAAGTTTTTTCCGGTTTCTTCTATACTTGGGATCTTTGATGCCATTCGGATCTTCAATATGAGCGATGCTCAGTTTGATGCTGTTTATAATAAAGGTGTCATTCAAAAAAGACCAAATTTTAGAGGACGACGTAATAAACCAGTGCATAGGAGACAGGAGAAACCTGTGAAAAGGAGAAATATCCCTAAGAATAATCCTTTTATAAAAAGTGGACTAGCCAAATATAAAGAATTTGATTTAGAAGGGGCAATAGCCGATTTTAATAATGCTTTGAATATTGATAATGACAATATAGCCGTACACTTTAATCTGGCATGTGCTTATTCCTTAACAGAACAGAAGGAGAAGGGCTTTAGACATCTGAGAAGAGCGGTGGAGCTTGGATTTAAGGATTTTGAGAAAATTCGTTCGCATGATGATTTGGCATTTTTGAGAATACAAAAAGAGTTTGAAGCTTTTGAAAAAAGTGGATTTAAACAGTGGAGTAGTAACGAAAAAGGAACAAAAGAAGTATTTAATGAAGAGAAGCAGATGGATGACGTTTTATTGTCTCAATTGAACAAATTATCAGAATTAAGGAAGAAAGGCATACTATCTGAGAGAGAATTTGAGTTAGAGAGAAGAAAATTGCTTAGAAACGGATGATGGTAGCCAATCAATTATTATCTGATATATTGTCACCTTTAAGAACTTCTGACACAGGAGAGCAGGCCTTAACAATGATGAATTTATATCATGTCAGGCATCTACCTATTGTTAATAATGAAGAATTGTTGGGAACGATAAGTGAAGAAGATATTCTGGACCATGACCTTAACGAATCCATTGGGTCTTACAGATTATCTTTATTTAAGGCTTTTGGGAAAGATTCTGACCACCTTTTCGAACTGATGACTATAATGGCAAAAAATCAATTAACGGTATTGCCGATTGTAGATGATAAGCATCACTATTTAGGTTTGGTGAGTGAGGAAGAGTTATTTCAGATTTTTGCTAAAGAGTATGCCTTTACGGAGACAGGAAGTATTTTAGTAATAAAGACTACCAGATACAATTACTCTATGTCAGAAATAGCCAGATGCATAGAATCAGAGGGAGGGACCATACTTTCTTCTTTTATAAGCTCTGACAGCCATCCAGAAAATCTTTACATTACGATAAAAACTAATCTAATTGATACTTCAAGAACGATATCCTCATTGGAAAGATTTGGATATAAGATTGAAGCTTTTTTTGGAGAAACACATCAAGATGATGATCTTCGTAACAGATACGAATCGTTAATGAAATATCTGGATGTATAGGATTGTATTTCTAATTATTACTTATAATTTTCTTGGATCATTATCAGCTCAGCTTGATTTTGGTATTGTGCGTAATATAGTCGTTGAGGGCAATAAGAAGACAAAGACTTTTATCATATTACGCGAGTTGGATATCAATATTGGAGACACATTGTTGCTTACTGAAATGCATCAGATTATCAGTGAAAATAATTTGAGGATAATAAGTACAGGTCTTTTCAATGATTCAAAATACAATATCAAAAACTGGGATACTGAAACAGGATATCTGGATGTGATTTTCAGAGTAGAAGAAAGTTGGTATTTATATCCGGCACCTATTTTTGAATTGGCGGATAGAAGTTTTAATGTATGGTGGCAAGAACAAAACAGGTCTTTCGATAGGGTAAATTATGGACTTAGACTAGATCATTTAAACACTACCGGACGAAAGGATAGACTAAAGTTAAAGGCTCAGTTTGGCTATACACGAAAATTTGAAATCAAATATGAATATCCTTATATTAATGATAATTGGGGAGTTCAGGGAGAAATAACTTATTCTGATAATAAGGAGTTAGGTTATAGAACAGAGAACAACAAGCCCGTTTTTTATCAGGACGAGACCGAAAAGCTATTGTTGTTTAGATTATATATGTCCTTATCTGCGAGTAATAGATTTGGAATTTTTAACTATCATTATTTAAAACTAAGTTTGAATAACAATTGGATAGACACCATTGTAGCCGATTTAAATCCTGATTACTTTTTGGACGGTCGTGTGAGAAATAAGTTTTTCGAATTGGAGTATAATTATGAATACGATCGCAGACAATTAGTACAATATCCACAGGGTGGCTACAAGTTATTTGCCACAGTAAAAAAATCCGGGCTTGGTATATTTGATTACTATAACAACCTTTCTGTCTCCGTAGGAGGAGAGTATCATCATAAATTATTTGGTAGACTAATATTAGGTGGAAAGATAAAAGCCAAAACCAACATTATAAGGGATAAGATCGCTTACGCCAATAATTCGGAAGTAGGATATGGTGATGATGTACTTACAGGCTATGAATTATACGTCTTAGATGGTACGGATTACTTCTATTTCAAGAGTTCGACTAGACTACTATTAGAAAGTAAAATGATAAATCTTGGTAAACTAATGCCTCTTAAACCTTTCAGAAGTTGGCCATTAGATATTTACCTCAAATTTGACGTTGACACGGGTTATGTGAATGAGCCCACGTACAGAGAAACTAATAGCTTGAATAATCAATGGCTCTTGGGATATGCTCCAGGTCTGGACTTCGTTTTATTCAATAATTTCATACTTTCAGTGGAATATCATTTCAATGAATTAGGGGAAAGTGGCTTTTTTATCGAAAGCGGGTTTAACTTTTAGATGGATTACCTTTCAGCAAGCTAATACTCACGGTTGCAAGGTCATTTTTTGGAAATTTAGCGAAACTATTCGGATGATGATAAAGTTGAGCTTTTTCTGCAGCCTTTAAAAAAGAATCTATTTCTAAGATGTATTGATCAGAAAATCCATGGGTAGCATCGTAAGCAGTTGCTGCTGTTTTACCTATATTATTTGCGGTGAGTTTGGGATCAATGGTATGTAATTCTATTACTAATAATCCGAACTTAGACACATGGGGTGACCATTTCATAAAATGTTCAACTAAGTTTTGCTCGACGATGGCGTTAGAAAGCCTTTTACCTCTTGTGACAAAGGCTCCAGTACTGCCGGATTTGAAATTGGTATCTATATCTTTTGGAGCTGACCACACCCTGTTATGATCCAAAAATGACCTGACACTAAGAAGATCGGAAAGTTCAATTTGATACATTTCTCTAAGGTCATTCGCTAGCTTATCTGGATTTCCAATATCCCCAAACATCACTTTGGCCCAGATATCGGCATTGATCAGATTGGCTCTTGTAACATTTAAAGCGGCTTCATTGAAATCAGCACCAACCAAGAATAAAGGATATTCCTCAAGCATTTCTCCTCGGATGGTTTGTCTTTCGATTATATTAAAAATATGTTCCAAGAATGCTCCGTTGCCACAACCCATATCAAGTACACCTTTTGGCTGCTGTTCAATGGGCTTATTGAATAAATCAATTATGACTTTATCAATTATTTTAAAATACGCCGAATGTGCTCCTCCACTTCCCCAAACATTCATTTTTCTGTCGACATGCTTTTCTGGTCCATCAATTTGATTGATTTTAAGAATGTTGCCATCTCCAAGGAGTAATTCTTGCATCATATTGAAAGTAGGTATGTAAGAAACCGTCACTCCATACGCACTTGCTCTTCTTGCGAAGAACATTCCTTTATCAGTAAATTGATAAGTTCCATTTTTTTTAATGAACCAAGCTAAATCTGTAAAGAAATCTAATAGAACGGTAAAGGACTCTGGCTGCCTGTGAAATTCTTCAGGCCTGAAAGAAGTCTCCATAAAATACTTATGAAACATACCGCCCATACCGAGATGAACAACTGAAGGCCCTATGATTATTCCTTCAAGATGTGATATTACTTGTTGTTCGATTTCTTTTTTAAGAGGATCTGATGATAATTTTTTGCATTTCTCATGATAATCACTGATTGCTTTTTTAAGTCTGGATATAAGGGTAGAATCAAAATTTTTGGCATTATATTCTTGAGAAATCTGTAGTAATTCGAATGCACTTTCATAATATGAGAAATAAGAAAAAGCTAATTCAGATCGCTCGTTGCAACTATAATTTATTTGATCTCCTTCAATGGTATAATCCAACCATCCTTGAGAACATAACATTCTCATTGCCACATTTAGATAACCTGAATTGGCACCTAATTGAGTTGCAAATTCATCTATATTGACTCTTTTGTGCTCAATAAGTTTTTCTGTGATGTTGTTTTTGTGAAAGATATGAGCAACGGATGTCATCGCAATACCATCTAAATGTCTAAATATCCTTCCTCTAAGTCTTGATTTTTCAACCTTTGTTAACATCTTTCCTTTATTAAGTTTTTATAAAAGTTCAATAATTTGTCTCTATTCTCTTGATCAAGACCTTCTTCACTAATGGCTATATGGACACTTCCTATATATGACATGCCTAGATATTCGGCCGACGCTTCGAAAGGGATGTAGAGCCCTTTTTTTATGTCATTAGCTCCGCTATTGGCTATGACCGCCATTGATTTCCCTCTTAATAATCTACCCATTTCTTTTTCTATTTTTAATAGATCAGAAAGCCTGTCGAAAAAAACTTTCATATGCCCGCTCATTGTATACCAATAGATTGGGGTAGCCATAATAATAGTATTATAGGAACTGATTATTCTCTTGATTAGGCTTAAAAAGTCATCATCCTTATTATTAAAATCATAATCAAAATGTTTAATAACATAGTCTATCAAATCGATTCGATCAAATTGAAAAGGTTGGGCTAAATGATCAAGTACTTTACTTGTGTTACCATTTTTTCTAGCACTACCATTAATGATAACTATTTGATTATTTTTACTCATAATATTAGACTAAAGTAGTAATATTTATTAAATCATTTTAAATGAATACTCCATTAGCGGAAAGGATGAGACCAAAGGTATTGTCGGAATATATAGGGCAAGAACATTTGGTAGGTGGAGATGGTGTTATAAGGAGGGCAATTGATTCAGGTTTTATACCAAGTTTTATTCTATGGGGTCCTCCGGGAGTTGGAAAAACTACTTTAGCTTCTCTATTAGCTAATGAGTTGGATAGACCTTTTCAGGCCTTGTCAGCCATAAATAGTGGAGTGAAAGATGTTAGGGAGGCTATCGAAAAAGCTCAGAAAACTAATTTTTTTAATACTAATACGCCTGTTTTATTTATTGATGAAATACATCGATTTAGTAAAAGCCAACAAGATTCTCTATTAGGTGCTGTTGAAAAAGGAATTGTTACCCTTATTGGAGCGACCACTGAAAATCCCAGTTTTGAAGTGATTTCAGCCCTTTTAAGTAGATGTCAGGTATATATTATGAAATCCTTGGAGGTGGATGAGTTAAGGAGTATAGTAGACCGAGCAATTAAACATGATACGTATTTATCACAACAACGAATAAAAGTTAAGTCCTATAATGAGCTTCTTAAAATATCAGGAGGAGATGCGAGAAAGCTTTTGAATGCCTTAGAACTTGTAATATCTAATATATCTTCTGATAGTATTATAATTGATGACGAAACAGTACATCATATAATAGGTGAAAACCTTGTTCTGTATGATAAGAGTGGGGAGCAACACTATGATCTAATTTCTGCATTTATTAAATCTATTCGAGGGTCAGACGCAGATGCCACGGTCTATTATTTGGCTAGGATGTTACATGGGGGAGAGGATCCGCTTTTTATATGTAGGCGTATGATTATCTCTGCATCAGAAGATATAGGATTGGCCAACCCTAATGCTTTATTATTAGCGAATACTTGTTTTCAATCTGTTCATCAAATTGGAATGCCGGAAGGTCGAATTATAATGTCTCAGGTGGCTGTTTATCTGGCTAAATCTCCAAAAAGTAATAGTGCTTATATGGCTATTAATGCGGCAATGGAAGAGGTGGGAAATTCAGGAAACCTTTCGGTTCCCTTACATTTGAGAAACGCTCCTACAAAATTAATGAAACAGCTAGGATATGGTAAGGGATATAAATACGCTCATAATTATGAGGAAGATTTCGAACAGCAACATCTACCGGATAAATTAATCAAGAAAAAATTCTATCATCCGGGCAATAATGCGGCAGAAAACAAATTGAATAAATAGATTGGTATTGACTATCTCCCTTTTCGTGCTTTTTTATCACCCGTTAATCTAATATTAAAAGCTTCTCTATATTTTTCTTCTAAATTTATTTTGATAAACTTCGGAATAAAATATTAATAAGCATGAGAGTAGGATTTACTATTATATTAGGTTTTGTAACAATGGTATGTTTTGGACAACATATAGAAGGAAGAGTTAAAGATAAATCAGCTGATGTTGAATTTGCCAATGTTATACTCTATAGCTTACCTGATAGTTCATTGATGACAAGTGAGGTTACGGATGTAAAAGGAGAATTTTCTTTTGACAACGTGGATAATGGGCAGTATTTTTTAATGGTGAGCTTTATAGGTTATAAAGATAGTTATAGTGAAACCTTTATCATTAAGGATAACGACCACACGGTGGAATTAACTATTGAAGAAGATACGGAAATGCTTGGAGAAGTAGAAATCAAGGCTAGGAAGCCTCTTTTAGAACAAAAACCTGATAAGTTAGTGGTGAATGTAGAGGAAAATATTACGAACCTGAGTGGAAACCTTATGGATGTAATGAAAAAAGTTCCTGGAGTAATAGTAGTAAATGACAGAATATCTATGGCGGGCCAATCAAATCTTACTATTTTGATTAATGGCAAAACTACAGAGTACATGGATGTACAGTCGTTACTAAGAGACATGCCAGGTGATAATATTAAAAGTATTGAGGTTATTCAGCAGCCCGGAGCGGAGTACGAAGCCGCTGGAGCTGGACCTATAATCAATGTTATATTAAAGAAAAACAGTTTGCTAGGTACGAACGGCTCTCTTTCTTTTGGACTTGGAAAGAACGAACAATGGATATATAACACGGGCCTAAGATTAAGTCATTACAAAGGAAGTGTAAACATTCAAGGGAGTGTTAGTTATAACCAAAATGCATGGTATGATGAATTAGAAATAGTGAGACGAGTGCCTGTAAGAAATGTAGGTATTATTATTGGTAATGATATTTATTCTCAAACGAATCAAACACCTTCTGACCCAAGATCAATAAGGACAGGATTGTCAGTAGATTGGGACCTTAGTGAAAGACATAGATTAGGCGTATCTGGTAGATATATAACGAGTCATACTGACAGGGTGGGCAGGAGTTCAACAGATATAACCTATATAAGTGACTCTGAATTTTCAATTAATACAGATAATGAGGCTATAAGGGATTGGGATTTTATGTCTATTAATCCATACTATTCTTTTGAAATAGATACCAGTGGGCAAAAGTTAGATCTGGATGTTAATGTAGCATCCTTTGATAGAGATTTTTCCAATGTTTTATTGAATGATGTTTTGATTCCTGATAGACCAGACCAAAGGAATATACAACTAGGAGATGTAAATATTCTGGCCGCGAAATTGGATTATTCGCTTCCCATCAGTGATTTATTGGTTATGAGACTGGGAGCTAAGTACAGTGATGCATCGTTAGATAACGACTTACAAGTTTCGGATAAAGATAGTCAGGGAGAGTGGATAAGGAATTCTGTTCAAAGTAATAATTTTCTTTTCGATGAGCGTATTGCAGCTGCTTATGTAAAGGGAGAATGGAAGAGCGGTGATTGGCAGGGAACACTCGGATTAAGATACGAGGATAGTAAATCTGAGGGTTATTCAGTGACATTGGATTCGACTTTGAATCGAGATATTTCCAAGCTTTTTCCAAGTGCAAGTATATCGAAGAGACTATTTGGTGAATTGGGAGCTAATTTGGCGTATAGTTATCGTATAGAAAGACCTTCTTATTCTACGCTAAATCCTTTTGTCTATTATTATGATCCTTATACAAGTGATAGGGGTAATCAAAATGTATTACCAGAGTTTACCCATAGTTTGAAGTACAGCTTTACCTTTGATGGGCAACCGTTTCTGAATTTTGAATACAAACGTACCAATGATGCCATGGTAGAGGTTACCGAACAAAATGATGATACGGGAGAAGTATCGAGATTAACTGTTAATCTGGAAAAATTCACAAATCTAAACATGAGCCTTTTTCTTCCTCTAGATATGTTTTTACCAGTAGGAGGATATGCAGGGATAATTGTCAATGAAAATAGATATGATTCTCCATATTTGGATGCTACATTTGATAAATCTAAGTGGAGTATATCATCTTTTCTACAAGTTAATTTTACAGCTCCGGGAGATATTAATACTGAAATATCAGGTTGGTACAATAGTGGTGAGCAAGAGGGAATTATTACTTCTGACTGGATTTATGGCGTCAATTTAGGTGTAAGCAAAAAGTTTTTGGACGATAAACTTAAGCTAAGTGTCGGGGTGCAAGATATTTTTAATCGCTTCTGGTATGGAAGAATTGATTATTCCAACATGGATGCAGATATCGTTTCTCACTGGAATACTAAATTGGTTAGCTTCAGAGCAAATTATAAATTTGGAAATCAACACTTCAAGTCTCGAGACAAGAAGGGCAATAGTGCCAGCGATGAAATCAATCGAGTTAAGACAGACTAGAAGTCTTTTCTTACTCCTAGATTTACGTGATATGATCTAAACTTATGACCTATTGGGTGAATGCTTTGAGTCACATCTGTCAAATAGGTTCTGTATGTAGGTTTAATCTGGACGGAAAATCCATTTGCCAAATGTTTTCTCAGAACAAGGGATCCCTTCCACCCCAATCCTATGCTTGATTGATATATTTGTTCATTTTCGACCCTAGAAAGAGTAAATTTTTGGTCAAATACTCGACCTGTGGCTTCAAGAGAAACATTATATAAAAGGGACATTTCCAAACCTACATTCCACCCATTAAATGTCTGAGTATATCCTACAGTGACAGGGATGTCTATAGTGTTGTATTTTATTTCACCTTTATTTATCAAATATCCCTGTTCTATAGTGGTATCAATAGGTTCCCCTGAGTTAGGATCAAAGGTTATCACCATTTTTGTAATTACTTCTTCCGAATATTCAAATTTTTCTTTAGCTTGATTCCATTCTATGCCCAATCCTGCATACAGGTTTCTGGTAAAGTTAAAACCAACAGTAGCGTTTAATCCCCACTCATACCAAGGGTCTTCAGTATTTTTTCTTCTTTCAATCCAAGAGTCGATTTCACTATCATTATTCTTATTGATAAATGACTTACTTGCCAATCCTCCCAGAATATTAGATTCTACATAAGGATATAAGCGAATTGTTTTTTTGAAGGAAGGACAGGATATTTTATCATTGATTCGAACTTGCTCCCTGTCGTTTTCTAAGGAGAGAGATAAAGCATTTATTTTGCTAAAATCAAATATCTCTCTATTCGTATTTAATGAAACTACATCCTTGTTTTCTTTTACGGAGTTAACAAATAAGGTTGCTTCATCCGTTCTATCTTCTATAACACTCTTTGACAAATCAGAAAGAGAAGTATTAGATTTAGCCTTTGTGTCGGAAAAGGACTGAATCTTTACTTGTTCTTTTTCAATGATAAGCGGTGTTTCATCAGAATTAATAATGTTATTGTGGGTTTCAAGTGGGCTTTCTTTTTTGACATCTGCTTCGATGGAAACAACCCCCAAATCTTTATTGGAAGACTTTTCTTTGAGCATAAATAAACCTCCAATGGTGCTCATGCCAACAAAAGCTGCCAAGAGAAACCACACAAACCTTCTTTTTCTTTTCGGATGTAATGCTTCATTTATATTGTCCCAGACAAATTCTGGTGGGGTGACGCTATGAGCATCCGACAATTTTCTAAATTTTACATCTATATTATTTCCTTTCATAATCCGACTTTTATGATAGCAAATGCTTTCTTTCTAAAATTAGTGACTGTAACTGTTTTCTTGCCTTATATAACTGCGACCTTGAAGTACTTTCGGTAATATTAAGTTCCTGAGCAATTTCCGCATGAGACATTTCATCAAGTACGTACATGGTGAAAATTAATTTATACCCCTCAGAAAGATTATCCAAAAGCTTCAACATTTGATTGTAACCCATATTGTCTAAATCTGTTTTCAGATGATAGCTGTGTTGGGTTTCGTCGATATGTTCCAATTCAGAAAACTTCAATTTTTTCCTTTTTCTCATTTGATCTAAAGATGCCCGAACTATTATTTTTCGCATCCAAGCATCAATAGCCCCTTCACTTCTATAGTTTTGTATGTATTTGAATATCTTAATAAATCCATCTTGCATAGCTTCTATTGCAGTATTCTCATCTTTACAATATCTTAAGCATATGCCATACATCTGTCCACTATATTTATCATATAATGCTCTCTGACTTCTAGCGTCATTTTTTATACAGCCTTGTATGATATGATCAGTCAATTTTTTTTTCTAAATTAATTCGTCAGTTTAAAATCTCCCATAAATGAGTACTCGTCACTTCCATCAGATCCTATAAACTCAAAAGTTCCAATTATTTGATCGCCTGGATTTCCGCCTTTAGTTATTGTTATGCTACCACTTACATGATTCAGATATTCTACCCCTTCAAAACCGTTTTCTCCCAATTCTAGATCAAAAGTTCCTTCTCCATAGACATCATTTACTGCATCACTGTAGGAAGCGTTGAACCATGCCTTTTGTCCTTGATAAGCAAAAAACAGTTTGGTATCAGTGTTTTGGTTGAAAAATTGAATTCCTATATTATTCCCATTATTAATACTATCTGGGTTCATGTTTAGTATATATTCATTTATACCCAATTGATCACAAACGATCCTAACATAGTCAGAATCTTCCTCACAAGCACTTCTTGTTCCTAAAGTGTTTACTCCCGGAGATTGAAGTGAAATGGGAGAAGTAGATTTAAGCTCTTCAATATTAGTGACAACTAGAGACTTAATTTCCGTATTACAAACAGGAATACTTACATCCAATGTGCCATCAATTATATCAAAATAGAATCGATTGTCAATAGAAGCAAAGCCGTTGGTTATTAACTGATCATTGCAATCCAGAAATGTTCCAGTGACACTCATTATTTCATCTTGTGGAATGAAAACAGTTATATCACCAATATCTGTATCTTGAGAAAACGGACCTATTTGAGTAATAAAGATCGGAGTGGAATAGTCAAAGCACTCTCCTAATCCATATACTTTTAAGTCTAAAACAAGATCTTTAGGTGCTTGACCGCTAAAAGTTCCGTCTTGGTGCGTATCTCCATGACCTCCAAGATATTTGCCTGTTTCGGAGATCCAAACGTGTATGTCAGGTATGGGCTTTCCGTTTTGATCCAATATTCTTCCATTTAATACAATTGACGGAAGAGATTCATCATAGTTCCACCAACTGAAATGAGCGACTTTTGCTTGATATTCACTCCCCAGAAGCTCAGCAACGCTTTCTTCCACCCATAATCCTGTATTCATATCAAAATGCCACATAGGAATGGAGCTATTAGCAAATTCCAATATTTGATTGGGAATTCTAACGGTCATGATCGCTTCATGTCCTTTGGCCAATTGAAGTTTTTCTCCGTTATCTGATTTCATTTCTACGGCAACCATTCCAAACGATTGTAAAGTGGAGATTAAATCATTATTGTTAACCCCTGTAAGGTCCCCGGGCATACGGTTTATTAAATCTTCTTCTAAAGGATTTAGATACTTAACAGCTACATTTACATTTCCATTATAGGGTGTGCTGCTTTGATGAATAACAAATCCATTGGATGGAAAGTCAATAACCACCTGATCTGCAATAACTCTTCCTCCTGAACTGGAAGGAAAAGAATGCAAGAATTCTTCTTTTGCTAAAATGGTTTTTAGTGTAATCGAAGTACTTTTACTGGATCTAAAAGTTCTAGCTGTTTCAAAATAACCATCTTTATTAATGGTAAGGAAATTGTGCCTGCTGTCAATAGGAACACCTTTGAATCTATAAATTCCATAATCGTCGGAGTACGTAGTCATTCCTGCGAAAGTGACTTCAACTTCTGATATAGGACTATTGTTTTCATCTAATACTATTCCAAAAATATTTGATGTTATGCTTGTTGAATTATTACTCTTTATAAATTCATCAGTATCTTTTTGACAACCTACTGATAAGATCAGAACAAATGCGGTTAAAGAAAAAAATATTCTTTTAATCATTATTTTTAATTGTTGTTATGCACTGTGCGAATCTGAATTCAAATAATAGACTTTGTTGAATTTCTTAGCGTTGTCTTAGTCAGCGAATATTTTCAATATAATTTATAAAATTAAACAATAGTAACTAAGTAAACATAAAAACCGTATGATCTATTGTTATTGAAAGTAGAGCGTTTAAGAGTTTAACATTTAAGAGTATTCATAGGATGAATAAACATTAGCACTGATAAATTTCTTTAATAATAAATACCTTTGCTAACATGTATCATGAAACCATAATGAGAAGGTGACCAATGAATAAATATAATGGAAAGCATAAATATATATAAAAAGCCATTGGTCATTGCCGGACCATGTAGTGCAGAATCTTTAGATCAGCTTTTGGAAACTGGTACAGAGTTGGCTAAATCTGGCAAAGTAGATATTATAAGAGCGGGTTTATGGAAACCTAGAACTCGACCAAATAGTTTCGAAGGAGTAGGAGCGTTGGGATTAAATTGGTTGAAAAGGTTGAAAGAAGAAACTGGTTTGCCTGTTGCTGTTGAAGTGGCTAAATCATCACATGTAGAACAATGTCTACTACACGAAATAGATGTATTTTGGATCGGAGCTAGAACAACAGTTAATCCATTTGCTGTTCAAGAATTAGCTGAGGCACTAAGGGGAGTAAAAATTCCAATTTTCATTAAAAATCCCGTAAATCCTGATATAGCGTTATGGTTGGGAGCGGTTGAACGGATGGAAAAAGTTGGTATTAATGATATAGGGGTTATTCATAGAGGTTTTTCTAATTATGGAGAAAAATATTTTAGGAACAGCCCTCAATGGCAAATACCTATTGAGTTCAGAAGAGTAAGGACCAATGTTCCGATGATAGTGGATCCAAGTCATATTTGTGGCCGTAGAGACACATTAAAAGAGGTGACTCAAAAAGCTATGGATTTGAACTTTGATGGTATGATGATTGAGTGTCATCGGGAGCCGGATAATGCCTGGAGCGATGCACAGCAACAGATTACACCAATAGGTTTTCGAAAGCTTATAGACAGTATTGTGTTCCGTGATTATAATCCATTGGAGGACAAGGAGTCCAATGAGTTGAACAAATTTAGGGAACAGATAGATACAATCGACGAAGAATTAATCCATTTGCTGTCAAATCGAATGAAGATAGCTCGTTCTATAGGTTTGTACAAAAGACAAAATAATATTACGATCCTACAGAGCTTAAGATGGAGCAATATTCTCAAAAAGTTTATTGCAAAAGCAGAAAATACAGGACTTAGTGAAAGATTTATAAAAAGTTTAATTCAGGCTATTCACGACGAAAGTATTGATACTCAAGAGGAAATTATTACAAAAAACACTATTAATGATTGATTGTAGTTTTAGATTGTTAAATTGTGATAGACACTCCGGATAAGACAATAAACATTAACATTTCGCACTTATGAGAATAATATTTGGGATATTAATAACTAGTATTTTTTTTGGGACAATAAATGGTCAGGAGAATTTTGATTTTACGAACCTAAAGAATCTAAAATTCCGAAGTATAGGACCTTCCGGAATGAGTGGCAGAGTTACGGCCATTGATGTAGACCTTAAGGATACGGATAGGATTTTTATAGGAACTGCTTCAGGAGGAGTTTGGAAATCAGAAAATGGAGGCACTACATGGAAACCGATATTTGATGATCAGCCGACACTTTCTATAGGATCATTAGCTTTAAACAAACGTAATGCTGATGAAATATGGGTGGGAACCGGAGAAGGCAATCCACGTAATTCTATGAATACTGGAGCAGGTATCTATAAGTCAATAGACGGTGGTAAGACATGGAAATGTATGGGCTTAGAAAAGACAAAAGTCATTCACAGAATAAAAATACATAGAGACAATCCGAATATTGTTTATGCCGCTGCTATGGGTTCTCCATGGGGTGAAAGTGAAGATAGAGGAGTATATAAAACAACGGATGGTGGCACCACATGGTCCAAAGTTTTATATGTTAATAATTTAACCGGTGCAGCAGACCTTGTCGTGGACCCAAACAATCCTAACAAGTTGATAGCGGCCATGTGGGAGCATAAAAGAACTCCTTGGGATTTCGTATCTGGAGGAGAGGGTTCAGGACTATATTTGTCTTATGATGGAGGTGAAAATTGGAAAAGAATAACAGAAAAAGAAGGCTTGCCTAAAGGTGATTTAGGAAGAATTGGAATCGCTATATCTCCCTCAATGCCAAATATAGTATACGCCCTTGTTGAGGCAAAAAGAAATGGACTTTACAAATCTGAGGATGGTGGAGAGAAATGGAAGTTAGTTTCTGAGAAGAATATAGGAAATAGACCTTTCTACTATTCAGAAATTTATGTAGACCCTGTAAATGAGAATAGAATTTATAATCTATGGTCATATGTGTCTTTGAGTGAAGATGGTGGGAAAACCTTTCGAACCATAATGAATTATGGAAATAATATTCATCCCGATCATCATGCTTTCTGGATACACCCTAATGATCCGAACTATATCATCAATGGTAACGATGGTGGACTGAATATATCAAGAGATAGAGGCGTGAATTGGACTTTTCTATCGAATATTCCCGTTGGACAGTTTTATCATATCAATATTGATAATGATTTTCCTTTTAATATTTATGGAGGTATGCAAGATAACGGTTCTTGGGTAGGACCTTCGGCTGTTCTTAAAAACGGAGGAATTAGAAATTACGACTGGCATGAATTATATTTTGGTGATGGCTTTGACGTGGTGCCTTTCCCTGATGATTCCAGATACGGTTATGCTATGTCACAGGGGGGGAATGTCTCTTTCTATGATAGAGAAACAGGACATAACAAGTTTTGTAAGCCTGTACGTCCGGATACCGTAGATTTAAGATTTAATTGGAATGCAGCTATAGCTCAAGATCCTTTTAATTCTTGTGGAGTATACTTTGGGAGCCAGTTCGTTCATTACTCGACGGACTGTGGAAATTATTGGGATATTATTTCACCTGATCTAACAACTAATGATACAACTAAGCAGCATCAAGATATTAGTGGAGGATTGACCATTGATGCCACTAATGCTGAAAACCATACTACTATACTGTGCATTTCTCCCAGTTCTTTAGATGATCAGAGAATATGGGTGGGAACAGATGATGGTAATGTCCAACTCACTTTAGATAAGGGTGGAAATTGGACCAACCTTAGTAGCAGAATTACAGGAATGCCTAAAGGAGCCTGGATTCCTCAGATTATACCTTCAGTTTATAATGAAAGAGAAGCGTTTGTAGTGGTAAACGACTATCGCCGCAATAATTATCAACCATATATATATCATACTACGAATGATGGTTTGACATGGAAAAGCGTTATTACTGGGATAGATCCGTCTACTTTTGTTCTAAGCCTTGTGCAAGATCATAAAAACGAAAAACTTCTATTCGCAGGAACTGACCACGGATTGTATTTTTCTTTAGACAAGGGGAATCACTGGCATTATTGGTCAGAAAATATTCCACATGTGCAGATTACTGATCTGAAAATTCATCCTAGAGATAACTCCTTGGTAGTGGGAACATTTGGTAGATCGATTTATATTTTGGATGACATCTCACCTTTACGGACCTTGTCGGATTCGCCAAATGTTGTGAAAAATAAGTTGGCGATATTATCAGCTTCTGATGGTTATAGTTTTTATAGGAGACCAGCAGAAGGCGTAAGATTTATTGCTCAAGGAGATTTCGTGGGAAAAAATAGAGGATTTGATTCAAGAGTTTATACTTGGATTGATTCTGAAGATGAGGACAAAAAGCACAAAGTAAAAATTCAGTTAGTGGATGAAAAGGTAGATACGATTCGTACTTTTCATAGAGAGTTAAAGAAAGGAATTAACATGATATCCTGGAATGGAAAAATAGATGGTATTAGATATCCTGGAACAGAAGAGAAGAAGGGAGATGATTTGCCATCAGGTTTGTCAGCATCAGAAGGAGAATATGAGATCATACTTACATTAGATAGCCTGATTGAAAAAACAAAACTAAGAATTTATAAAGACCCAAGAGTACAATATGATTCTAGAAATGTAGCAGCTCAAAGAAATGATTTGAAAACTTTGGAGAGTATTGCAAAATCCGCTACCGAATCATTTGATAAGCTTAAGGAGATGAAAGAAAATATGGATAGAGTCGGAAAGATTATTAAAGTTAGCCTAGATTCGATTCCTATGGAGTGGAGGGATTTACATAATGATTTAAACGATCAGATTGATAGTTTGAGAAAGTTGTATGTCATGCCAAAAGATATTAAGGGAATTCAAAGAAACCCCAATAATGTTCTTAGCAGTATATGGACGGCTAGACGATATTTAAACTACCCGATGGGAAGATCCTTAAATACTCAAAGAGCTTTGGATATTGCCAGAGAAAAAACTGAAATGGCTAATAAAGCAATATCAGATTTTATAGATGGAGATTGGAAAGAGTATGAAGAAAAAGTGAATACAAGCACATGGGATATATTGAAAAAAGTGACATCAGATTAAATTATTAACTTTATAATCTTATTTATTTTATTTGAAATCAATGATGTAATGCAAAAGGTGAAATTTTTACTGATCATTTTAATGTCTACTATAGTTTTGAGTGAAATAGAATCTCAGGATTCTCTTAAGATGAGAATGATGGCCAGAGTAGATGGTATGCCCGGAAATGAGTATAATGATATATGGGGATATATTGATGACGAAGGTAAAGAGTATGCCATAATTGGTAGTAGTGAAGCTATTAACATTTATGACGTAACCGATTGTAGTAATCCTGTGTTGATACAGGAGGAGGTAGATGGAAATAATACAATATGGAGAGATTTTAAAACATATGACCATTATGTTTATGGTGTTTGCGATCAGGGAGCAGAGGGACTAGAAATAATCAATATGGAGGATGAGTCTTTTGTCCAATATACAGGAGATTTTGTGAGAGCTCACAATATTTTTATTGATGAACCCAATGATAGATTGTATGTAGTTGGGAGCAATACAGTATATGAAGGGATGATAATATATGACTTAGCTGCTGATCCTTGGAATCCAACTCTTCTAAAAAAAGTAAGGATGGATACATTGATAGGAATGTCATCTCTGAATTTGTATATTCATGATGTTTATGTAAAAGATAATATTGCCTATGCTTCCCATGGATATTCAGGGTATTATATTTGGGATGTAAGTGATGTTGAAAATATTACCCTTTTGGGAGATGATGACTCAATACCCGGATACAATCACAGTAGTTGGTTGGACGATACAGAAGAATACTCTTATATGGCAAGAGAAGTTCCAAAAGGAATGGCTATGGTTGTGTATGAACTGAACGGTAATACTAATCCAGTAGTTATTCATGAATTTAAAGACCCTTTAGAATCGCCAACATCAGACAATAATAGACCTCATAATCCCTTTGTGCTAGAGGATAAATTGTTTATCTCATATTATGAAGATGGAACTGTAGTGTATGACATCAAAGATCCTGAAAATCCTAGTTTGTATGCATACTATGATACTTATAGTGATAACAATGGATCGGGATACGGTTCTAATTCAAGCTATAATGGACAGTGGGGAGTATATCCGTATTTACCTTCTGGATGTATCATAGCTTCTGATATTTCATATGGACTTTATACAATGAATATTGAATTAGGGGAAGTAAAGCAGACCTCGGGAGATCTTTTATTGCTAGACGGGAAGTTGGTTCAAAAAGATTTGCTTGGAAATACTTTTGCTATCGGTGTAGATATAAACGAAGAGGTAGAAGTTACTCCGTATGTAAGTTCAACAGTTGAGACGAAGTTGATTAAATCCGATTTTCATTTGGAGACTAGTAATTCAGGAATATATTTTAAGGCAGAATCAGGCAATACGGTAAAACTCACAGTCAATACTGACGGAACAATAAATATTTCGCAAGCCACTCCACCTCTTTCCACGTTTGCTGAAGTACAACAAGGAGACCTCATTATTGAAAATGTAGGTAAAGGGGTAATCCTAACCGATAGCAACGGAGACTGTTGGAAACTCCGAGTTGAAGATAACAGTCTGGTGAGTTATAAAGCTCCTTGTTGGTAAGAAGCTTATTCGCAGATAATTTCTTTAAAAAAAGTAGCTGATAAACTTTCTAGCTGATCTCTGTATTCGGAAAAGTCATCAGAAGTATATATCAAGGTGTGATCACCACCAGGAACGGTTAGCAGTTGATTTTTAAATCCATTTGCCTCTGCATAATCATTCAGACTCTTACTTCCATAAATAGGAATAATATCTACAAATAACACACTGACAAAGTCATATTCATATGGAACGGTATTGTCATTATCACCATGAAAGCTAAATACAGGTGGATCATCAGCGTCGAGATACTCCAATCGGTATATACCACCTGATAGGTTCAAAACTCCAGCTACCTCAGAGGAGTAACTCAAATTTTCAGCATCGCCACTCTGTCCTTCAAGTCCACCAGATCTTTCTACCATATCAATAACATGCTGTTCCGTTAAATCTTCATCATCCATGATAGCTGCATTGAGGCTGGCAATGGCACCAGCAGAAACGCCTCCAATAAATATTTTACTCTCATCTATATTATATGGATTGCCATTGGCTGCGTCTTTGCGAAAGTGTCTGATGGCAGCTTTGATATCGAGAGAAGCTTTGTAAGCGGTCTCTAAAGCATAAAGCGAATCAGAAGCTAAGTTTAAAAAATTATCGGTCAAACGATAATCTACAGATGCTGCAACATATCCTTTGGCAGCAAATTGCTCCGCAAAACTTTGCATAGTACTTCGGTCACCAGTAAAAAAAGCACCACCAAAAGCCAAAATCATAACAGGCCTGTTCTCAATGTCATCACCCTTGGGTGTATAAATATCCATGAATAACTCCTGCATTTCGCCAGAGTCATTTAATGCTTCTCCAAATTTAACAGTACTTACTTCAAATTCTTCAAATTCATTGTCTAAATATCTATTAGAGGTACATATAGCATCTGCGGGATTCATATTATCATTAGTATCCATGTCACTGTCATCGGAGCAAGAGTTTAATACTAACAATAGAAGTGGAACAAAAAGGCAAAGACTCTTTTTCATAAGTTGTATTTTGTCATTAATGAGATTTAAATCCCCTAATTTTATTCAGTTTCGCTTAAACGTAATTTACTGACCTTTGTTTAGTTTTCAAGTTCAATCAAAGGGTCAATTTTCTTATATATCTTTTTTTGACTTATAAATGTAACATATGCACCCAAGGTGAGACCTGTATATTTGGATTCAGCGGGTTTGAAAATCCCAAATACATTTTCAAAGTTAATAAATCCTCTAAAAGCTCCTAATTTTAGTTCACTCAATAAATCTAGATATAAGGATTTAGAGCGATACCCCAAGGAGCTTCCTACGGTCCACCAATTGAAAATTTTTCTTCCAAATTGCAGAGAAAATGTAGTCCAATTATTATTGTGAACAGATCTATATCTTGCGACCATTCCAAAAGAAGTTCTATCCGAATACTGCCAAAAATAGTTGAATGTGGCATCAAAAGGAAGGGAAGTGTTATATGTTTGTCTTGTTTCCTGAAAGTTTAAAATATCGTACAGTGAATCCTCAATGATAATATCATCAGGGTCTCCTATATAGTCCGATATATCAAGGCCGGCAAATCCTTCTTGCCCTATAGAAGAAAAATTCTTTACTCTTCGGTCCCATGTAATGCTTCCTATGTTGTTAATTGCAATGCCGATATGGGATGTTTCATTAAGATGAACTCTGGCACCAATATCTAAACCAAATCCAAAATTATACTTGAGAAGATTGTTTAGCGTATAGCCGTTATAATCAAATGAAAGATCATCTAAACCTTGATAATCGAAAAGAGCAGATGTATTGATTATATAGTTGTTTTGAAGATTGATAGCATATATCTCGTCATCGGTGGTAAACTCAATACTATTCTCATCTGTCGAAATATCTTCTACTCCATTTATTATTTTTCCTCTGACACCAAAATCTATATTGCCAACTGAGAAGTGTGTTCCTAAATATAGTTCATGATACGATTGTAGAAAGAGCTCGGGTCCTATTTCTAAAGTTTGTCCTATGTAAGTGGCATTTCCAAAAGCCAGCAGACCCATTAAATCTTTGGTTAATCCTACTTGTCCTACTACATTGAAGGAACCACCTATACTGATTCCAAGGCCTTTTAATTTGAAATATAAGCTGCCATAGTCGAGTTTTACCATCGCACTACTTTGATTGATGTCTTTAGCCTCTTCGTAGGCCTTGTCAAAGCTAAAAAATCGTTTTCCTTCTATTTCATCTGTAATTAAATCGGCTAGTGAAAAACCTTGATTGGCGTACATAAAGTGAAAAGTTGGTAAGCTGAGGTTAAATTTGTCAGTGCTGACCATTGCCGGGTTTAATTGTGAACTTTGATGATTATTCTGAAGCATAAATAATAAGTCTCCTTGACTCATTAAAATGATCTTTGTAAGAAACGTAAATGCAAATAAGAATATATATCGCTTGTTTGAATTAATTCTTAACATCTAAAATAGCTCCCATTTTAATACTGAAAATATAATCATCATAAATTAGCAGAGATTCCTCAGAAACCTCATTTGAACTCATTTTAGCCTGAACTCGTATTTTTTCCGTAGCTAAAATTTTATCCATTTTAAAGGAATCGAAGATAATAGTGTCCAATTTTTCAAAGGCCATACTTGTTCTTCCATTGGATTGCAATTCCGGGGCTTCAATGTATAAAGGTTCTTCAACGAGGGAATCTAAAATGTTGTCATTTATATCTAAAAAGTGAGCCTGTAAATATATATCGACAGGGAATTCATTTTTTGTTATCAGCTTAAATTCTGAACGATCTATTTCTTCGTATTTAGTTAAGGAAAAATCAAAGGTGTCAGCTAGAACAAGGTCATTTACTTTTCCCAATAAAGGTAATTCTACGCCAATGTTAACACTAAAAAAACTCTCCTCAGCTATGAATTCCATAGGATCGTAGACATCGTCCGGATTAGCTAGGGCATTCATTTCGTAGGTCACTCGCGAAGGTTTATCATTAAGTAAAGTTCCTACGTTGGAATTTTCTTTATCAAAAGAGAATTCTGTTGTCTTGGTAACACCTACTTCAGAAAGAGAAGGATAGTCAAAATCAATTCCCTGATTGATATATACGCTTTCTACATCTCTTGTAATACCATTAATTGAGCTGATTTTAATAAACTCTACTTCACTTCTAACAGGAAAGCCAAATGCATTTTCAACTTCGAGATTGATTCTAGGATCTTCGAAAAATAATCCTCCACTTATCCAATTTCCAAAAAGGCCAATAGTAATTATATCTCCGTCAATATCAAATCTATGTTTACCAAAATAGCCTTCTACATAACTAAATACCACTTCATCAATCACCATGGCTAAATAATCCAATGTGACAGGATTTCCAGATTCGTCTGTAGCTTCATAATCAAACGCTAAAGAGTTATCTTCAGGTTCGAGTAAATATCCTGCTACACTTTTTTGAGAAGAGCTGACCACATTTTGAGAATTGCCGTCACTTAGCCAAGAGTAATCCATCATAAAAAAATTACCAGATGGATCTTTAATATGGTTAGTACTAATTTTAAGATCTATATTTCCTTGAAAACTACTGGAATACTTAAAGCTTAGATTGGTATTTTTAAATCGTGCTTTCTTTATATCGTATTTATCAGGAAAAGGTATTTCAAGAAATTCTCCGCTTGCTGTAATTACCAACTCTTGCTCGAAAGGTAGGGGAGGAAATAGTTTTACAGCACTGTCCTTTATTAGTTCGCCGCTATAGATGGCAGTTACTTTTCCATCAGGTTCTATCCTTAAATAACTGGATTGATCTTTTTCGGCTAATTCGTTAACGCTTATATCGCTATCAATAATTGGGACAGCGATTTGAAGTTCTTGATTTTCCAATTCAATATTGTCATAGCTTGAAGTGTTTTGACATGATAGCAGCAGCAAAAAACAAATTAAAATATTGAATCTCATTAAATAAATTTTAATTCCCTTTGAGAACTAAGTTCCGCCAAAGATAGATCAAAATGTCACAATTTATATAAAGAACGTATCCGTCATTAATTTGGGCCCATTTCTTTGTAAAATATTAGGTGCCATTCATTTCCAACTTTTGCAAATCTTCTTATCATGGAAAACTGTCCTGTATAATCAGAAGTGGACTCTGTGATTATTTCTTTGAAATTAGTAAAACTTCTTTTAAACGTTCCTTTCATATCATTGAATGGTTTATGAATAATCCAGGAGTTTTTTTGCCATAATGTGTCTTGATGGGTAGGATTGTCAGGACTTATTATGGTTACTCCAGCGAGTGGAAATATTATGTGGTCAATTTGATAGATACTGTCTTTATGAAATTGTTCATAAAACTCCCTAAAATCATCAGGTAGAGTATCTTCGAAATAGGAGTCTAATTCATTTTTTTCGGCCGTTTCATTTTTATCCTTACAGGCGAATGCTGATAAAAGAAAAACTACAATCCAAAACCTTTTCATAACACGTTTAATTTTAACATAAATAGCACAACATAAATTCTTCAATCATAAACGCTTTTCCCTCATAATTATTTGAAAAGTCTTTGGTTCGAAGAATCCCAGAAATATTTGAATACTCTAAGTGCTTATATTCGAAATCTAAAATCTTCATATGGTCTTTAAAATTCAGATTTTTTTTTCCATATGCCTTGTAAATTGACTCTTTTGCACCCCAGTAGATATGAAGTTTTTCCAGATGGTGTTCAGATTGTTGAGCAGTGTTTTCGTCAGATCGAATGAATTTATCTTTTATTCTTTCAATTTTGGTCACTAATTTTTGAATATCTACACCAATACTATTTTTACTAGCTATTACCGCACACATATTAAATGAGTGACTTATGGAAATGTAGTATTCTGAATCTTTCAGATATGGTTTCCCATATTGGTCTTTAATACAAGGTCCCCTAAGTTTTCGTCCTGATAGTATATGAAGTAGATACCTGCTACATAACCATTCAAACTTTTTTTTAGAAGTGAGAGGTTCTATTTCATCAAGTTCTTCCTCATACAAATCTAGGTTTGATTCAAAGAATTCGATGTCCTCATCCATACGCCAAACACCTAGTTTGATATCTGGATAAAAATCTTTTTTAAAGACTAAAGGCATTAGTCAAATATCTCACTTACATTCAAGAAATTGGAATGATTTGTTGAAAAATTATTAAGAATCAGTGAAAGGTAATAATATTAATAATTATCAATTCTAAGTTCTGTTACCTTGGAGTCTTCGAAATACAAAAACAAACGATATGCTCCATCTGATGTGGAAATTTTAGAAACTCTGTAGTTGGTGTTTTTGGAATTTCCTGAATGAATATCTTCAATATTACTGATTGATTTGCCCTTGAAAAAAGAAGCGAGCATTTTGGATGCAGTAGCTTTGTCAACGAACTCTTGATTGTCATTCTCACAGTAGGTGACATCACTATCCAGTTGACTACTTATACTTTGGAAATCCTTGCTTTTAAGATGTTCGTAAAATATACTAGCGTTTTGAGCATTGGCAAATTGCACACCTAGTAACAGCAATAAGATTAAATTTTTCATTTATCTTGATGTTTCTTTAAAAATTAGACTACCAAATATTTATAAAATAACTTGGACGTCAGTATACACTTAAAACCCATTTCTACTCATATTTGTTACTTTTTTAAACTTTACTTCTCAGTGGTTGATTTAGTGTATTGAACCATAAAACGTTGAAATATTATACTTTAGTTCAATTATTTTGAAGAAATCTGATTAAATCAGGTTTAGAAAATATGATCTCAAAACAGTAAATGACAATAAAAGAATGAAAGATCTTAAAAAGACAGCACTTTTAATTTTAGATGGTTGGGGGATAGGAGCTGATCCAAAAAGATCGGCTATAGCCGAGGCAGCAACCCCTTATTATGATTCTATGATTGAGAATGAACCTAACGCTACCTTATTAACCCATGGTAAATTTGTAGGATTACCTGATGGACAGATGGGAAACTCGGAAGTGGGACATATGAATATTGGTGCAGGCCGAATAGTGTATCAGGATTTAGCACTTATTAATAAGGATATGGAGTCTGGGGAATTCCAAGGTAAAGAGATATGGCAAAACTTCAAAAATACTGCCAAAGAGAGTAATAAAGTGATCCATCTTATTGGTTTGGTATCTGATGGTGGTGTGCATTCTCATATTGATCATTTAAAGAAAATAATAGAAGATATTTCTGGAGAAGCTGGTCTTAGGGTTTTTATCCATGCCTTTTTAGATGGTAGAGATACTGATCCTCAAGGAGGTAGGGACTATTTGGCTCAAATACTTGAAGTTGCAAAAGGAACTAATTGTCAATTAGCCTCGGTCATTGGAAGATATTATGCAATGGATAGGGATAAAAGATGGGAAAGAACGAAAAAGGCTTATGATCTACTTACGAAAGGAGAAGGAGAGTATTCAAGTGATATTCTAAGTAAAATTAAGAAAAAGTATAAAGAGGATATAACTGATGAATTTATGGATCCGATTTGGTTATCGGCTAACAAGGATGGGATTATTAATGAAGGGGATTCCGTTTTCTTTTTTAATTTCAGGACGGACAGACCCAGACAGTTAACACAGGTTTTGACACAAAAGAGTTTTCCTGATTATGATATGGAAACATTGCCTCTTGATTTTTTGACAATGACCAAATATGATGAGTCATATACAGGCATTCGGGAAATTTATAGTAAAGAAGTACTTGCCAGTACATTAGGTAGTGTTATCGCAGAAAACAAGCTTACGCAATTAAGAATTGCTGAAACAGAAAAATACCCGCATGTCACCTTCTTTTTTTCGGCAGGCAGAGAAGAACCGGAAGATGGCGAACATAGAATAATGGTTGCTTCGCCTAAGGTTGCTACCTACGATATGCAACCCGAAATGAGTGCTAATGAGATAACAGATAAACTTTTGAATTTTATCAATAAAGAAGTATCAGTAGATTTCATTTGCCTCAATTTTGCAAATACGGATATGGTAGGCCACACAGGAGTACTAGATGCTGCAATCAAGGCTGCAGAAACCGTGGATGAATGTGTCAAAAGAATAGTTGAGAGCATCAAAGAAGAGTATAATGTAATAATAATTGCTGATCATGGTAATTCTGATTATATGATTAACGATGATGGTAGTCCAAATACAGCTCATACTACTAATCCCGTACCGGTGATTATTTTAAGCGAAAAAGTACGTTCTGTAAAAGATGGGATATTAGCTGATGTGGCTCCGACTATTTTACATCTCATGGAATTAGATATTCCAAGAGAAATGACAGGAAAAATTCTAGTATAAAAAAAGCCCCTTCCGTCGAAGGAGCTTACGTACTAAAGATTAATTTTGACACAAGGGTCTTATGGTCAATCACAGCTAAGACCCTAAATGTTGTTTATTCGCTGCATTCAATTTCAAAAAAAAAGCTTTTTTTTTGAAATTGAATTGTAATCAGTTGATTATCAGTGGGTAAATAAATAGTTTTTTCAAAAAAAAAAGTTAAATTTTTTCTAAATCTTGAGGAGTATTTAGATTAACAAATATTTTATTGTCACTAATTTCTAACGTTTCAATCGGAGAATTAATGAGCATTTTTCTAGGACAACTATAGCCTAGTGATAGAAATTGAAGCAATCTTTGATAGGACCTTGGTTCATAAATAGTCATTAAGGGTTCTGGAAATGGTTTTTCAGTAGATTTAAGAGCAGTGGCATATAATGAAGGGTTTCTGTTATCGATCAGTTTTCTTAATATAGCTTGATCAATAAAAGGGAGATCACACGCAAGGACTAACCAAGCTGAATTGGGGTCAGACATTAATGCGGAACAAATAGCCCCAAATGGTCCCAAGTTTTTAAATCTATCCTCCAAAACTTCGTATCTTTCAATATGTGTTTTATCACTTTTTCTCTTTGATATATAACAAGGTAGACCAATTCTATCGCATATTTGAGCCAGATGCAATTCTTGGGGGATGCCATGTATTTTTAATTGACTTTTGTCCTTACCCATTCTTGAGCTTTTTCCACCGGCTAGGATAAGTGCTTTTATTGGGGGAATATTCTTTTGAAATTCAGCTAAGATTAAACCACTTATGTCTTGCAAAGCTAAAATATGAACCTGAGGACAATTAATATCTATAATTTCTTGTAACCAGGGATATACTTGTGAATCATCAATTCTAATTAATAATTTAACATTGTTGAGTTGAGGCAAACGCCTTTTTAATGATTCTTCTTTGCTTTTGTCAATAATGACAATTTGTTTGTCGGCTGGATAGTGATTCCCGTTGAGAAGACAGATATCCGAGAAATCTAATGACAATTTGTTATCATAGTCATTTAATTCTTTAGGAAAAGAATGGCTGATCCGTAGTTCTTTGTTTATAACTTTATATGCCTCATTTTTGAGTTTGTGGTCCGCATCGATAATGGCTATATGTTTGTCTTTAAATATATCGAAAAGTCCATTGATTAACGTATTAATAGTGGAACATGGAGCCCCATAAAATGCCCACTCATTTCGTGCCCAAATACCTTTATAAGGTTTTGTAAGAGGTGGATGTTTTTGATGAGTATCTTTCATATATTTTATTTATTACGTATTATAAAGGACCTATGGAACCCCTTACTAATCATTTTTTGTGAACAAAAGCCCTTATCCGATCGTTTGATAGGCCAATTTCTTAAGTTATAAGTAATCGTACTAACTTATAGAAAAGAAATTATTTGGCACTAGCAGCTTCAAAATCTTTTTTTCCACCCGACTTTTTAATCAAATGTAAGTCACTGATTGACATTTGATGTCCAAGTGCTTTACACATGTCATAAATAGTGAGTGCTGCTACACTGGCACCGTGAAGAGCTTCCATTTCAACACCTGTTTTTCCCTCGGTTTTAACTAAGCATCTAATATCAAAGCCATCTGTTATTTGAGAAATATTAATCTTAATTGAATTTAAGGGGATAGGATGACATAGTGGAATGGTATCCCAAGTCTTTTTCACGGCTGAGGTAGCAGCAATAATTGCTGTTTGAATAACGGAACCTTTTTTTGTGTGTAAACTATTGACGATTAACTCTTCTAATATGTGATCTGCCATAGTGATTTTACATCCCGCTATCGCCTCTCTGGAGGTTGTTTTTTTATTAGAAATATCAACCATAGATGTATTCCCTTGTTCATCTACATGCGATAAATGGTGATCAGACATTTTTAGTAGCTCTATTAACTAGTTTTTGTAAAAATGGGGAAGCAAATATGAAGTTATGCAGAGTTTCATTCCCTCCAGATAATACCTCTGATTTATTACCTTGCCAAGCAAGTTGTCCTTGGTCCAAAAGACAAATATTATCACCAATTTCCATCACAGAGTTCATGTCGTGCGTGTTGATTATTGTTGTAATATTATTTTCCTTAGTAATATCACTTATCAATTCGTCGATAGTAATAGCCGTTTTTGGGTCAAGACCTGAATTCGGTTCGTCACAGAAAAGGTATTTTGGATTTAAAACTATAGCTCTTGCGATACCCACTCTTTTCTGCATTCCACCGCTTATTTCCGATGGAAATTTATTATTCACACCTTCCAAGTTGACTCTTTCTAAGCAGTAATTGACCCGATGTAGTTTTTCTGCTTCCGTTTTCTTCGTAAACATATCCATCGGAAATCTGATATTTTCTTCGATGGTTAAGCTATCAAAAAGAGCATTTCCTTGAAACAACATCCCAACTTGCATTCTAAGTTGTCTTAACTCTTCAGGCTTTAAACAACAAAGGTTTTTATCATCGTACCATACTTCGCCAGAAGTGGGTGCAAATAGTCCAACCAATATTTTTAATAAAACGGTTTTTCCTGCTCCGCTTTTTCCAATGATAAGGTTGTTTTTTCCTGCTTCGTACACGAAGCTTATTCCCTTAAGTACTTCCTGATCATCAAATTTTTTGTATATGTTTTCTGCTCTTATCATCCTGTCAAAAGAACTGCTATTATGTAATCTGCTAATAAAATCAAAATATCACTGTAAACCACAGCTCTGGTACTTGCTTCACCTAATTCAATACTGCCTCCCTTTACATGATATCCTTGGTAACATGATACAGAGGTCAAAATATATCCAAAGGTAATGGCCTTTACTAACATCATAAATACATTGTACGGAATGAAAAATGATCTCAGACCTCTGATAAATTCTGCTGAAGTGAAAAGTCCAGTAGGCACAGAAGCAGAATAAGCACCAATATTACTTAGGATTGCTGCCAGAAAAACCAGAACAGGTATAACCACAACTGCCGCCAAAGTTTTAGGCATGACAAGATATCCGGAAGTATTGACACCCATAATTTCCATAGCATCAATATGTTCTTTTTGTCTCATTCCACCTATTTCCGCCGCCATATTCGACCCTACTTTACCCGCTAAAACCAAACAAGTAATTGTAGGAGCCAATTCAATAATTGTCATATCTCGAACTACATAACCTATATAATACGGAGGGATTAATGTGCCTTCCATCTGATAGTAGAATTGAACGGCCGTCACCGCTCCGATAAATACTGAAATAAGGAATACGATGCCCAATGACCCAATTCCTATGTCATACATTTGTCTGATGGTTTCCTTGTAGTACATTCGGAAATTTTCCGGTTTGCTCCAAATTTGGGACTGCCAGCCCACAAACGTTCCAAAATGGTGTAAAGATCTCTTAATAATCGACATTAGAATTATCAGCTTTTTTGATGCTTTGGATAATTGAAGTTCAAAATTAAACTATTTTTATAGATTAGAATTTTATATTTATTAAAACAAGATAAATTATGTTAGCCGTTGTCACCGGAGCTACCAAAGGAATCGGAAGAGCCATTGCCTTTGAGTTGGCTTCAAAACAGTATAACTTGGCCATTTGTTCAAGGAATTTGAGGGATTTGCAAGAGATGAGAGAAGAAATTTTGAAAATCTACCCTAATCTTAAAATTTTGACTAAGGATACGGATATGCGAAAAAAAGAAGACGTAAATTCTTTTTCTCAAATGATTCTTTCTGAATTTGATTCGATAGATGTTTTGGTTAATAATGCGGGAGTATTTGTAGCAGGATTAACACATACAGAGGATGAAGGGCTATTAGAATTAATGATGGAAACTAATCTATACAGTGCGTATAATCTGACGAGAGCCTTACTTCCTGCGATGCTTGAAAAGAACAGCGGACATATTTTTAACATGTGCAGTATAGCGAGTAAAATAGCTTATCCGAATGGAGGGTCTTATAGCATTTCTAAATTTGCGTTATACGGTTATACCAAGGTGCTTAGAGAGGAACTTAAGGAAAAGGGAATTAAAGTAACGGCCATTTTGCCCGGAGCTACATGGTCCCATAGTTGGGCAGGAGTAGACCTTCCACAAGAAAGATTAATGGAAGCAAATGATATTGCTAAATTGGTTACCAATGCTTTAGAATTGGGACCTTCTGCTACTATTGAGGAAATTGTCATAAGACCTCAGTTAGGAGATTTATAGAGCATTAACTCCTGTCTTAATAGTAGGTTACAAATATTTGAGTTGAACTTATAATTAGGATCATTTTATATTAACTGATGTGATACTAATCATGCTATAACATGATGTTTATCATGAAAAAACTTGTGCATAATATTTAATCTTGGGCTCATTAAATATTAGTTAAGTTCTTAAATTAATTTTCAATGCCCAGATATCATACCTTGGGAATAATTCCTGATAAAAGACATACAGTTTTTCGTAAAAAGGATGGTTCATTGTATCAGGAAGAATTGTTTGGTACAGCTGGTTTTGCGGGTATGTCATCCTTGTTGTACCATCATTATCCTCCCACCTGTGTCAAGCAATTTGACGAACCACGTAACATTCGGCCTAAGGTGTCAATTGAAGATAATATGAAGGCAATGAGCTTTCAGGGTTTTAGTCTCAGGTCACAAGAGGATTATTTAAAAAGTAGAAAGACTCTTTTCGTTAATAATGATTTACATATTGGACTTGCAGCTCCAAAAGGGTTTTCTGAAGAATATTTCTTTAAGAATGCCGATGCTGACGAAATGATTTTCGTCCATAAAGGATCTGGAACTTTAAGGAGCATGTATGGAAGTGTGGATTTTGAATATGGTGATTATCTGATAATCCCAAGAGGAACCATCTATCGAATAGATTTTGAAAGTGAGGATAATCGCTTGTTGTATGTAGAGAGCTTTAGTCCGATTTTAACTCCTAAAAGATATCGTAATTATTTTGGACAAATGTTGGAACATTCTCCTTTTTGTGAACGAGATTTTAAACTCCCGCAAAACTTGGAAACTTATGATGAGAAAGGAGATTATAAAATCTACATAAAGAAAAAAGGAATTCTCTATGGTTATCTTTACGAGAATCATCCTTTTGATGTAGTCGGTTGGGATGGCTTGAACTATCCTTATGCAATTTCTATTTTTGATTTTGAACCATTAACAGGTCGTATTCATATGCCTCCACCTATTCATCAGCAATTTGAAGCAAATAATTTTGTAATATGTTCTTTTGTGCCAAGGCTTTATGATTATCACCCAGATGCTATTCCAGCACCTTATCATCATAGTAATATAGATGCAGATGAATTATTATACTATGTAGACGGTGATTTTATGAGCCGTAATGATATTCAAAAGGGGCAGATAACCCTCCATCCCGGAGGAATACCTCATGGACCTCATCCGGGGGCAATAGAAAGAAGTATTGGCCAAAAAGAAACAGGAGAACTAGCGGTAATGATTGATCCTTTTAATCCGGTATCAATTACAGAAGAAGCGATGAAACTGGAAGTTTCGGATTATTATAAGTCTTGGATAATAAATTGACACAACTAAATATATCAATATGTTGGATTTAAAAAAAGTAAATAACTTCAACTATAGCTTGGAAAAGATATTCCCTGAAGCTGAGGATTTTCTTCCGATAATGGGGACCGATTATGTAGAGTTTTATGTAGGCAACGCTAAACAGGCGGCACATTTTTATAAATCAGCTTTGGGTTTTCAGTCTTTGGCATATGCTGGCTTAGAGACAGGAGTTAAGGACAGGACATCTTATGTGGTGGTTCAGGATAAGATTCGATTGGTATTGACAACGCCTTTCCCCAATAAAGAAAGTCAGGATATTTTTGATCATATAGAAAAGCATGGAGATGGTGTAAGGGTTATAGCCTTATGGGTTGAAGATGCTAAACAGGCATGGGAAGAGACGACTTCCAGAGGAGCTAAATCTTTTTTTGAACCAAGAAAGGAAACCGATGACCATGGTGAAGTGGTAAGATCAGCCATCCATACCTATGGAGATACAGTACACGTATTCGTCGAAAGAAAAAACTATAATGGAGTGTTTTTGCCTGGATTTGAGAGATGGGATTCTCATTATAATCCAAGCTCCTGTGGTTTAAAATATATTGATCATATGGTCGGTAATGTAGGGTGGAATGAGATGAATACATGGGCAGAGTTTTACGGTAAAACAATGGGTTTCGCTAATTTAATCACCTTTGATGATAAGGATATATCAACTAAATATACTGCTCTTATGAGTAAGGTGATGACGAATGGAAATGGGCGAATTAAATTTCCGATTAACGAACCTGCTGAGGGAATTAAGAAATCTCAAGTTGAAGAATATCTGGATTTCTATAATGGAGCAGGATGCCAACATATAGCAGTGGCTACAGACGATATAGTTTTTACGGTCAGCGAAATGAAAAAGCGAGGTGTAGAATTCCTATATGTTCCGGGTACCTATTATGATACCGTAGGCAATAGGGTAGGAGAGATAGCCGAAGATCTTGAAGTATTGAAGAAACATGGAATTATGGTAGATAGAGATGATGAGGGGTACTTACTTCAAATCTTCACTAAGCCGTTTACAGACAGACCCACCTTGTTTTTTGAGATAATTCAAAGAAAAGGAGCTCAATCATTTGGTAAAGGAAATTTTCAAGCTTTGTTTGAATCAATTGAAGCCGAACAAGCAAGGCGAGGTACATTATAATTATAATAACTATTAGTAAAAAAGATATGAATAAGAATGAGATTAAACGTGTTGATTATCTAGATTTTGTTTCTGGAGATGTTGAAAAGAGGGAGAAGTTTATTCAGGATTTTGGTGACTCGTTTTCAAATATGGGATTTGCGATAGTAGCAAATCACGGTGTGTCAATGGATTTAAAAGATAATTTATATTCTGCCATGAGACACTTCTTTTCACTCTCGGATGCTGATAAAAAGAAATATGAGGACGAATTAATCGCAGGACAGAGAGGTTATATTTCTAAAAATAAGGAAAGTGCCAAAGGGCAAAAGGTAGCTGATTTGAAAGAGTTTTACCATATTGGGCAAGATGTTAGTATTGAAGAAGCCAAGGAACTAGGTTATCCCACAAATATTTGGGTTGAAGAGGTGCCTGAAATAGAGAAGTATGGGATGGAAATTTTTAAAACATTAGAGGAAACAGGAAAAAATTTGTTGAAAGCAATCGCTCTGTATCTAAACCTATCGGAAGACTATTTTGATGAAAAAATAAAAAAGGGAAACAGTATTCTTAGGCTTTTACACTACTATCCTTTGGATGATGCCAATTTAGAAAATACCAGTGCGGTAAGGGCAGCTGCTCATGGAGATATAAATTTGATAACTTTATTAATGGGAGCAAGTGCGGAAGGATTACAAGCACAAACATTGTCAGGAGAATGGTTAGATGTAATGCCTCAGTCTGATGAAATCGTTATTAATGTGGGTGATATGTTAGCCAGACTAACAAATGATAAATTACGATCTACGATTCATAGAGTTATTAACCCAACTGATGTGGCGAAATTGAAAACGTCTCGTTATTCGACACCCTTTTTTCTTCATCCACATTCGGAAATGGATTTAACATGTTTGGAAAGTTGTGTTACAAATGAAAATCCTAAAAGATATAGCGATATGACCTCAGGAGAGTTTTTAACTGAGAGATTGATAGAATTAGGTCTTAAAAAATAAAATGGAGATTTATAAACGATTTACTTTCGATTCGGCTCATTTTTTACCCAATGTACCTGATGATCACAAGTGTAAAAATATGCATGGACACACCTATACTCTAACGGCCTATTTTGAAGGAGACTTGGATTCTGAGATGGGATGGTTAATTGATTTTGGTGATGTTAAGAAGGTGGTAAAACCTATTATTGATGTACTGGATCATAAGCTATTAAATAATATCGAAGGACTTGAAAATCCTACATGTGAAATAATAGCCATTTGGATTTGGAATAAAATAAAACCTAAACTACCCTTACTATCAAAAGTAATACTTGATGAAACACCAACTTCCGGGGCAATTTATGCAGGAATATAGAATACGATATTCAAGAATATTGATTTGCCAACCCTAGGATAGGTGAGGTTGTAATGATAAATATTTAATCAACCCTTCGTAACCATCCAAGTATATAGGGCTCGTCAATCAACCACCTACCATTTTGGTTTAGCATGGCGTATTTACGTCTTGTACCATTTCCAGGACCTAAATTCTGAGATATACACTCTACTGTTGTATTAGTGACTTTAGTCACTATGGCTACATGACCGAATTGATTAAATGGAGCAGCCCTATAGACCAAAAGATCTTCTTTTTTAGGTTTTGTAGTTCCGGAATTGCTGTATTGCCTTAGATTTCTTCCAGTATTGTAAGAACCATCGGATAAAGAATGATCAAAAAATTCTTTGGCGTGCCCATAACTATTAGGCATTTTATGACCAAAACGTTCGTAATAATATCTTTTTACAAATTCTACACATTGATACTTTAAACCCAAATTGTAACCATCTGGTGTTGTATTCCTTCCTGATACGTTTCTAACACTGCCATTGTCATAAACTTTAACACCGTTAAAAGCATCTACTACTTTACCCGTTCCCTTAACTTTTCCACCTGTAGATCTTTTAGTTTTTTTTGCTACGGTTTTTTCCACGTTATCCTTTTTAGAGAAAAAAGTGATATCTGGTATTCTATCCCCTAACAACCACAAGGCTAATCCACACATTATTAAAATGGTGACCACAAGGGAAATGATTTGGCTACTTCTCATTTACTCAAAATTTAAAGTGCCTTGGTCACTGTGATATTCATCGAAAGCTTTGTCTATTGGTTCCCAAAGCTCTATAGCTCTTCCTTCTGCGTCCATAATATGGACAAATTTTCCATATTCATAGGTCTCTATTTTATCAATTATTTTAACTCCTTTAGATTTAAGTTCTTCTATTAATGATTCGATGTTTTCGACCCTATAATTAATCATAAACTCTTTTTCTGAAGGGTTAAAGTAAGGTGTGTCTTCTTTAAATGGACTCCACTGTAGGTATATATTTTGATCCGGTTTCGATACTCTTTTTTGAATGAATGTGGCACCATATTCATTGATTTTTAATCCAAGATTTTCTTGATACCATTTTTTCGTAATGTTTGGATCTTTTGATTTGAAGAATATACCTCCTATACCTATAATACGACCTTTTTTTGAACTCATTTGTGTTTTAATAATTGGTGATAAAAATATAAATATATACTGTTAACAAAATGATTTTGATCTTGATAAAATTGTCTTTTCTTATAAAAGTCTTCAATGATTTCAGCTTGTTGTTCGAAATCGAATTCAAAAATATGTCCTTGGTCAATCATTACCTTATGAAGTTGTTCGATTCCTCCATAATCATAAGTGTTACTTTTGGCCTGTGCTAAAAGAGCTCTAAATAAATATAAAGATCCAAATATTTGGAATTGGTAAACATGTGTCATTTCATGGATGAATGTTTCGGGTGTCAATGTCTCACAGTAATTAATAGTATTGAAACTTACATAGGCTATACAGTATTTTTGATAAAATTTGCCCATACTATCATTGATTCTTACCTGATCCAAATCAATAATATCTGAAAATATTTCTTGAGCGAGTATTCTTTCTTTTTGAGTAAGAGGTCTAGTTCGAGAGAATATACTTTTTATAAATTCATGGATTTCCGCTATTCCAAATATGTCAAAGGTTAGAAATAATATATCACCCAAAAACACAAGAGGATTGTTTGAAGCTATTTTGTTTGATGTAGGCAGAAATTTAAGGTTTACAACTCCAGTCAGGAATCTTAGGATTCTATTAGGAAGATAATGGAAGTATCTCCGGACATAGAATATTAAATTCTTAATTATTCGATGTATCACTTATTCGTATCTAAGGATTTTAATGGGGTTAATCTTAGATATTAGAATACTTGGAAGCAACATGCAAAGAATTACAATAAAAAAGGTGAAGACATTAATCAATAAAATTCGAATCCAGTCAAACTTTATAGGGGCCACGCTTAAATAATAATTCTTTTCATCAAGAGTAATAAATTCGAAGTAGTATTGCAGAAAGCATATACCAAGCCCTAGAAGATTGCCAAATATGATACCCCATACAACTATCTTCATTGCTTTGAGAATAAATATTCTACGAATGACTTTGTTTTGAGCTCCTAATGATTTTAGTATTCCTATCATGGATGATCTCTCAAGGATTAATATAAGCAAGACGGTTATCATATTGATTATTCCAACAAGTATCATAAGTTTGAGAATGACATCCTCGTTGATGTTTTGTAGTTCCAGCCAATCGAAGATTCCAGGATATTTATTTCTTATGCTTTCAGCATATATGTGTGAAGGCAACAAATCATAATACATGTATTCGGTGAGTGTAGGAATATCTTTTAGGTAATCAGTAAATACTTCATAGCCCTGAACTTGGTTGCTTTGCCACCCCAGAAGCTCTTGCAATAATTTGATATCACATACCATGAATTTTTGATCATATTCTTCTAGTCCTGTACTATAAATACCAACTACTTTCATTTTTTTTCTTATCGGCTTATTGTCTCGAATAAAACTGATAATGAACTCATCGTTTAATTTCAAAATGGTTTTAGCTGCTATAGATCTTGAAATAATTACCTCTCTACTGATAGTATCTCCAGTAATGACAGGTATACGTCCTTCTTTAATATAATTTTCAAAATGACTCCAATCATAGTTTTCGTCTACTCCCTTTTGAAGGACAGCGTGATAGTTTTTTTTATGTTGAATAACTCCAGGAATGGTGACAAACGGATGAATAGATTTAATGCCTCCGTTAGTTCTATCTTCAACATACTGCCCCTCGAGTTCTTTGCCGAAAAATTGTTTTGGTCTTTGGAATTCGACATATTGAATTCCATCAATT
Organism: Saprospiraceae bacterium; assembly: GCA_965230495.1. Classification (GTDB taxonomy): domain Bacteria; phylum Bacteroidota; class Bacteroidia; order Chitinophagales; family Saprospiraceae; genus JACJYM01. The sequence continues at coordinate 160,405 of CBDDLC010000002.1, forward strand.
TCATCTATTAGTGTCTTTTCCAGTGAAATAGATTTGATATCATAATTTCTTGAAATATTGGAATCCGTAATATGAATATGTCCCCAGAACCCAAAAACTTTGCTCGTAATTTTATGCTTAAATCCGTTAATTAGGCACGTGGTGACTATCATGATGGTCAAGCTTATGGCAATGGAACCAATGGCAATATTCACAATGTGATTTGTGAAACCTTGATTACCTTTAATCGAATATCTCGATGCTATAAACCGCTCTAATTTCATAACGGTAGCGAATATCGCAATTAAGTTTTACTAATATTCTATTTTTGTGTTTGAATAAATCTCAAGTTGATGAATTTTATAGAAGAATTGAAGTGGAGAAATATGCTTCATGATAGTACTCCGGAAGTAGATAGGTTTTTGAAAGAAGGAAGCACAGTAGGTTATATTGGTTTTGATCCTACGGCACCTTCTTTGACGATAGGAAATTATGTACAAATAATGCTTTTGAGATTGTTTCAATTAAGTGGCAACACGCCAATAGTTCTTATGGGAGGAGCTACTGGAAGAATAGGAGACCCGTCAGGTAAGGATAAAGAACGTACGCTCAAAACGTACGAGGAGCTTGATAAAAACTTAAATGATCAAGTTGATCAGATTAAGACAATGTTAGATTTTGAGGGCCCTAATGCGGCTATTTTAGTGAATAATATCGAGTTTTATGAAGATATGAACGTTCTTTCTTTTTTAAGGAATGTAGGTAAGACTCTGACTATCAACTATATGATGTCGAAAGATAGTGTAAAGAACAGATTAGATACTGGAATGTCATTTACGGAATTTAGCTATCAATTATTACAAGCATATGATTTTCAATGCTTATACGAGAAATATGGATGTAGAATTCAGATGGGTGGTTCTGATCAGTGGGGTAATATTACGTCTGGAACTGAATTTATAAGGAGAAATCTTGAAAATGCGAAGGCTTATGCAATTACTACTCCTCTTTTGACAAAAGCCAACGGACAGAAATTTGGCAAATCAGAGGAAGGTAATATTTGGATGGATGGAAGACTAACATCTCCATACAAGTTCTATCAATTTTGGTTAAATGCGGATGATCGAGATATACCTTCTTTTATGAGGTACTTTACACTAAAATCGCAAGACGAAGTTGAGGAATTGGAACGTGAACATGCTGACAATCCTAGGGAGATTAAAAGAATTTTAGCAGAGGAAATGACAACAAGAATACATGGTGAGAAAGTGTATAGTTCCGTAATGGAGGTGTCTCAATTGTTATTTGGGAAAATGAATGCTGAGACCATTCGTTCGTTAGCAACGGAGTCTTTTGAAGCAATTAACAGCGAGATCAGATCTTTTTCATTAAATAAAGATCAAATTTTGGGTCAACCGATTTCAGAAGCTTTGACAGCAGAGGCTCCTGTATTTCAGTCAAAAGGAGATTTGAGGCGAGCTATTGGAAATAATGCTGTTAGTGTGAATAAAGAAAAAATTGGCGACCACAATTATTTGTTTACTTTGGAAGACTTAATCTATGATAAATATATTTTGATAGAAAACGGTAAAAAGAATAAGTTTTTAGTTACAGTCAAGTAATTAGAGACGGCCTATTTTATGTAATTCATACTACTGTTGATCATATAATTATATATTATAAAAATATATAATATAAAGATTTTCAACAAATTGGAATGATTCATCAAAAAAACTGGTCCAAAGGCTTTTTTTAATGAGATTTGCGGCTTAATTTTGTGGGCTAGAATATGTGGTCGTGTTATGTCACATGGTACTAAACTTTATCCCGATGAAGATTAAATTTTGTTTTGTTTTTTTTAGTTGCTTGCTGATTATATCTTGTGCAAAAGACAAGATGCCATCATCTTCTGAACTCGATAATGAGTTGAGACAGGCTATTCGATCAGCTTCAGGAAATGGAACCTTAGATTATTACATCTTACCTAATGAATCAGATTTAGATAATATCCCATCTGATCCCATGAATCCTCTAACTCCGGAAAAAGTAGAATTGGGAAAGATGTTGTTTCATGAGACAGGTTTAGCTGTGGAAGCTATGAATGAAAGCAGTATTGGAACTTATTCTTGTGGTACATGTCACATTGCAGAGGCTGGATTTAAACCAGGTTTCTATCAGGGAGTTGCAGATGGAGGTTTGGGTTTTGGTGTATTTGGGGATAGCAGATATAGAAATAGTAATGAATATAGTGAAGGGGATTTAGATGTTCAGAGTGCAAGACCTCTTACAATGATTAATGTCGCTTATGTTGAAAACACTATGTGGAATGGATCTTTTGGAGGATCTGGTGTCAACGAAGGAACGGAAGAACAGTGGAATGAAGAGGATGGAACTTACCTTAATCACTTGGGCATGAAAGGTATTGAAACCCAAAATATGGAAGGGGTTCATATACATAGAATGAATTGTGATAAGGAACTACTGGAGGAATTGGGATATTTGGATTTGTTTGATGAGGTATTTGCTGATAAAATTCCTTCTGATAGATATACTATTGAAACAGCTTCGTTAGCCATGTCTGCATACATAAGAACTATTATGTCTACTCAGGCTCCGTTCCAGAAATGGTTGAAAGGAGATAATTATGCCATGAATACTTCTCAAAAAAATGGGGCTTTGTTATTTTTTGGAAAAGCTCAGTGTTATCAATGTCATTATGAGCCTAATTTAGGGTCACACGAATTTCACGCGTTAGGAGTTAAAGACATGTGGGAAAGAAGTTCATTCAATTCAAGACCTACGGATAAACGAAATTTGGGAAGAGGTGGATTTACAGGAAATGTGGAAGACAACTATAAGTTTAAAGTTCCTGGCATTTATAATTCATCGGACACTAAGCATTATTTTCACGGAGCAAGTATTAATAACTTGGAAGACCTAATTGAATATAAGAATATAGCAAGGTCGGAAAATGCTAATGTAACTCAAGATTTGATATCTGAGAAATTCAATCCTCTGAACCTTTCTAATGAAGAAAAAAGGCAGCTAGTTGAGTTTTTAGAAATAGGACTTAGGGATCCTAATCTTAAGAGGTATGAACCGGAATCAGTATTAAGTGGTAATTGTATTCCTAATAATGACCCTATATCAAGGCAAGATTTGGGATGTAATTAATTTATATCCTTCTCAGCAGAAATAGTAGATTTAACCAGGCCAATATTAGTACTAAGCCTCCTAACGGTGTAATGGGTCCAAGAACAGATCGTATTGCTGGGCTTTGAACAACAGCCAATAAGTACAAGCTTCCTGAAAAAAAAATAATTCCAAGTGTGAAAAGGTAGAAACTCCGCTTTAAAACAATATTTCGATAACTTGGTATAAGCGTAATCACGAGACACAGGATTAAGAGAATTAGAGAGTGATAAAAGTGATATCTACTTGCAGTTTCATATATTCCAAGTGAATACTCGCTTAATACTGGTTTAAGAGCATGTGCTCCAAATGCTCCTAAAATCACAGATAATGCTCCAAATACTACGGTAAATGTAAGCAGTTTCTTGTCTCCGATTATTTTATTTCCCAATTTATTAACGTCTTTTTGTGTTGTTGTAAATATCTATTAGTTTCTGAAAAATGACCATTACCAAAAAATCTGTTTCCAGCCAATGGTGAAGGGTGTACAGATTGTAAAATGAGATGCTTAGAAGAATCGATAAGGGAAGATTTACCTTTGGCAAAATTGCCCCATAGTAGGAATACCACATTATTACATTGCATAGAAATTTGACTGATAACAGCGTCCGTAAATGACTGCCAACCTATTTTTCTATGCGAACCCGGTTTTTTATGTTCTACTGTGAGCATGGCATTGAGCAATAAAACCCCTTGCTCGGCCCATGATGTCAAATCTCCATGAGAAGGTATGTCATGCCCTAAATCACGTTTAATTTCTTTATAAATATTAATGAGAGAAGGGGGTGTCCTGATTCCTTTGGGAACGGAAAAACACAAACCCATGGCTTCATTAGGATTATGATAAGGATCTTGGCCTAAAATGACCACTTTTAATGAACTTACAGGTGTGAGTTGAAAGGCATTAAATATTTGAGATCCTCTAGGATAGATAATTTTGCCGGCTTTTTTTTCTTTTTTTAAAGAATTGACAAGACTATGAAAATATTCTTTTTCGAATTCCTTATTGAGTAATTCTTTCCATGAGGGTTCAATTTTTACATCTATGGAAGCCATCCTCAAAAATAATCAATATTAATATTTTTAAAGGTGTAATTTTGTCACTAGAATATCACAAAATTGAATAGAGAAATACTCCGATTGGCCATACCAAATATTCTAAGCAATATTAGTGTACCCCTTTTATCTTCAGTAGATACAATACTAATGGGAAGGATGTCCGCAGAACATATTGGTGCAGTAGGCCTCGGAGCCATAGTATTCAATTTTATCTATTGGAACTTTGGTTTTCTTAGAATGGGAACGACGGGATTGACAGCTCAATTTTTTGGAAAAAATGATGATATAGAGATTAGCAATACCTTGAGTAAGGCCCTGATTATAGCCTTTTTAGTAGCGGTTGTAATCATAGTAGTTCAGGTCCCCATTTTACACCAGCTATCAATCTTTTTAAACGTGGATTCAGCTCTTCAGCCTATGGTAAATGATTACTTTTATACTAGGGTATGGGCGGCACCAGCCACTTTCTCTTTGTACGTATTGTTTGGATGGTTTTTTGGAATGCAAGACGCGATAGTTCCACTTATACTTACATTGATAGTCAATGTTTCAAATATTGTTTTGAGCATTGCTTTTGTTAAGTATTATGAAATGGGAGTAATAGGCGTAGCGTTGGGAACTGCAATTGCTCAGTTTATCGGCGTTTTTTTTGCCATAATATTTCTAATGCGGAAGTATAAAAAGTATTGTCTCAATCTGAATTTAAGGGTTGTGCGGAAGTTGGGAGAACTAACCGCCTTTTTGAATATAAATGCAAATATTTTTGTTAGGACACTGTGCTTAACCTTTGCCTTTGGTTTCTTTTATAGCATGAGTTCTGCTGAAGGGGCAATATTTCTAGCTGTCAATGTGATTTTGTTACAATTCACTAATTGGATGAGCTATGGAATAGATGGTTTCGCCTATGCTAGTGAAAGTTTAGTGGGTAAATATCACGGAGCCCAAAATGATAAAAAACTTCATCAGGCCATAGTATATTCTATTTATTGGGGACTGGGACTGGCTATCTTATATAGCATGCTCTACTATTTTGGGGGAGAGCTATTATTGACTGTATTTACTGATAAGGCCGAAGTGATTACGGCTTCGATACCATACCTATTTTGGATGGGAATACTGCCAATACTGGGTTTTGCCAGTTATATCTGGGATGGCGTATTTGTAGGATTTACAGCAGGAGTTGCAATGAGAAATAGTATGTTGATTTCGCTAATTCTATATTTGGGCACATACTATTTAACAAAAGAGTATTTGGGTATTATGCATAGTTTATGGTTAAGTCTTTCAATATTCTTACTTGTAAGAGGGCTTGTTCAAACCTATATGTATTACAAAAAGGAAAAATATCTTTTTAAGTGAATCTGAATAAAAAAGAACATGATTAATGTTTTATAAATATTGATAGCAGACTTACAATCAATTAAATATACATTGTTCTCATCCTTAGACTTTTTTAAAGGAGTTATTTGCACAGGGCCAGCCCTTCACTAAGAATCTCATTAATAGTATCAATAGGTAAATCCCTATTGGGATTTACTCTAAAGATCTTCATTTTTACCCTTTTACCAATTTCGAGACTTGGGTGATTCAAGTGTTTACCTTCTACCATAAGAATATATGGTTCAGTGGTTTTTTTATCCACCCAGAGATAACAAAGAATACTCTTTTTATAACAAAAGCAAGGCATTCCCCATTTTTGAGTTTCAACTAAATCCGCGTCTTGATTAAGTATTATACTTCGTAAAGCTAAAAGACAACTTCTGTTAGTCTCATCATGTGCTAAATAATAACTATCTATTTCCTCTGACATGTCAAATATTATTTTAAACCTATGAAAAAGTTGACTTCAGCATTATGTGGGTTAGCTGCACTTTCGCCATATGTCTCAAAATCGGCAACATAATCACGATCTAGTTCCATATTCCATATTTTCATCCATTCCTGAGCGACTAAACCTTCCATTAGGTTGCCTATCGCAGTAATAAGAAGGTACTTTCCACCATCGAAAGATTTTCCTGTCATTCCCGCTGGAATTTCATTTAGATGCTCTACTTTACAACCAAGTATTACAGTATATGGTTCTGTATGATCGGAGGCATAATCAGTATAAAGCGAATAAATAGTATTGTCCAGTTTATTGGGTATTTTGTCTAGAATATTATTTGACATAAAACTGGTCCAAAGATTGCCTATATCCTTTAAAGCTCTTCCATCTTTATTTGAAGTTCTGATGGATATTCCAATTAACATAAATGGTTTAATTTGTACCTCTTGCATTTTTATTTTTTTTGATTTAATACAAATGTAGATTATGGGAGTGACAGAGGTGTGTCAGGGGTAGATTGCCAGTTTTTTTGACACTGTTCTAAATATTGTTCGAGGGAAATAGGATGCTTTTCAAAATATTCGGATTTGACTTTGAGGTTTTTTATACGATCTATTCTAAAAGCCCTAAAATCATTTTTTTCTCTGCAATAGGCAATAAGTATCCAGTTGTCATTGGTAGTATATAGGGCAAATGGCTCTATGTCTCTTTTACTCTTATAATTATCTAGGGATAAGTAGCTAATATTCACTACCTGAAAGTTTGCTATATGGGCTTGCAGTTGAATGAGATAATTACTGCTCTTTTCGTTCGTATTGTTATTTCTTATTTGGATTCTATCAGTCAATAATTCTGTTTTAGTCTTTTGTTTCATCTTTAATACAGATTTTATTTTGGTAATAGCATCTGTATAATGTTTGATTAGTGACTGGTCTTTGTTTTTTAAAATGATTTGCTCTGCTGTTATCAAAGCCATGGCTTCTTCTTCTGTAAACATAATTGGGGGTAGTTTATACCCATCCATTATTGAATACCCCTTGCCTTCCTGAGTAATGATAGGCACACCGGATTTTTCTAGAGTTCTGATATCTCTATATATAGTTCGTATACTGACTTCATGCTTTTCTGCAAGTTGCGTGGCAGTTATCATTCTTTTGGATTGTAATTGTGTTACAATCGCGGAGAGGCGTGCGAGTCTTGGTTTATCCTTTACCATAAATGTAAGTATTACCCCAAATTTTTACCATGCATGGTTTTTTTATATTGATCTATGCGTTTATGCATAACAGGAAACCAAAGAGGGGGTATTAGAGCAAGCAACATCATTCCCGGATAACCCGTGGGCATCTGAGGACTTTCATCAAAGTGACGTAAAATTTGATATTTTCTGCTGGCCATATAATGATGATCAGAATGTCGTGATAGTTCTAATAAAATGAGTCGACCCAAAGGATGATTGCTATTCCAAGAATGTATGGGTAAGGTGCGTTCATATCTAGAACCATTCTTTTTTCTGTGTAACCCATAATGTTCTATATAATTTACTGTTTCCAGGAGAAGGAAACCAATGCTGGCTCCCAAAATAAAATATAGCATTGTCCAATACCCAAAATTGGCTCCTATCAGTATGATTAAAGTCAGTTGAAGTATTTGAAAACGTAACATTTCATTTTTATAACTCCAGAACGGTATCTTGGATTTTTGCAATCTTTTTCGTTCCAACTTCCAAGCCGAGATCCAGCTTCCCAGTACTGTACGGAAATAAAAAGAATAGATGTTTTCTCCAATTCTTCCTGAAGATGGATCTTCGGGTGTTGCCACATTTTTGTGGTGACCTCTATTATGCTCTATGTAGAAATGCATATATAGTGAGGTTAGTAATAAGAGTTTACTCATAAATCTTTCCTTAGTACTTACTCGATGCCCTAGTTCGTGTGCATTATTGATGGCAATTCCACATGCCATACCGTACGTGGTAATCATTCCAACGATTTCGTACAAAGCTAAATGCGGTTGATTTACTTGAACGAGAAAGTAAAAAAGTATTATTATCTGGATGGGGACCAATCCATACAGCAGATAATCATAAAATTTATCTTCTTTAGCAAGTTCTTCTTCAATAGCAGTCATGTTTTTGGTGGAGCCTTGGGTAAATAATTCTGCCAGAGGTATGAATACAAAAAGATATATTAAAGTAGAAAAAGTCCACCACCCTTCAAGGTAAAGAGAGACGAAAACAATAAGAGGTACACTGTATACACTTAAATATTTTAGGTGATGTACTTTCATCTCAGATAGTAAATATTTGATTTGGTCAACAACCAATCATATAACCCAAGTTTAGTTCAAATTCTTGTTGTACATATTTTCCATCTGCCGTTTGAGCGGGTTGCCAAGGAGACATATGCGAAATTACTTTTAATAATAACTCATCCACCTCACTATCACCGGACGAATTAGATATTCGGCTATCAATAATATTACCATTTTCATCTACAGTAAATTTTGTCGAAACCAAAGCCAAATTTTTGACCTTAGAGAGTGGTAGCTTATCCATGGCATTAAGGCTTAAGTATTCCTTTAGTCCTTCATGTCCTCCGGGGTAAGAAGCCTGAGTTTTAGGAACAACCTCTAAAGAAAAATTAATTTCTTTGGCTATGTTAGAGCAGGAATGTTTAGGATAGTATTTTACAAAAACGTTGATAGTGGAGCCAATAGAAGAGTTTTCGAGAACATATAATTGTTTTTCATTGAGTTTATTGCCCTCTCCCAAAGCAGAAGAGATCATTTCATTTTTATCAGAAGAGATTTCTACTGTAATGTAACGGTCAATCCAGGAAGAAGGAAATCCTTCGTTTAAATCATTAAGTGTAACAACAGAGCCAATTTTTTCTTTTGAAATTGATCTTTTATTTAATCCGTTGAGCTCATAATTTATCTCCTGCGAAAAACAAAAAGAAGCTACAAAACTTATAAGAAATACGAAGAAACTATTTTTCATACTCACTATTTTGAAGAAAAATATGAATAATAATTAAGTATTCCAACTGGAACTAATTCTAATAAGAAAAGTAGTATGTTTTCTGAATCAGTTATGGTCTGAGTTTAATTCCTAAATATATGGTTCTGGGTTGGGCAGGACCAAAGACGAAGTTACTATCCCTGTTTTTCCCTATATCAAAACCACTCTGATAAGAGTTGAAAACATTTTTAACACCCCCATAGATTTCTATAGTTGTAGAAATCTTGGCCATCTTTATTGCATAAGATAACTTAGTACTTAGCTCGTGAAACATGGGTGAGTTTATAATTTCATCAACTTCTTGATTTGGGGCACCCGCGAAATGAGGTACTTTCATCTTACCTGTAAATACATAATTTAAATTAGCATTTAACTTATTATTAGGTATTAAGGATAACATGGTAAATCCATAAGTATTGGGAGTCCTTATAAATTCTTTTATACCTTCTAGTTCATCGATATACTGAACAGGCTGATCAAACGAACTAGATTGTACCGTTATACCTGCCTCAAGTTGTATTTTTCGATTATAATTCATGCGTGTTTCTAAAGTAACACCTTTAACTACTGCTTCTTGTCCATTTTCTTTTCGGAATAACTCTCCAAAATCATCTTCACCAATGGGCCGCAAAATAAAAGCATCTAAAAGTCTTGTATAAAAGCCCTCCAAAGTAAAACCTATAATAAAATTGTCCATGGGACGATCAAAGTTTATTGAGCCACTAAAGCTTCTTGATTTTTCATGTCGCAATGCTGGCGACAGTATGATTCTAGAAACTCCTCCACCAGCAAAAGCTATATGAAGGTCCGTATCAAAAGCTTGAGGAGCTCTAAAACCCGAACCATAATTTAGTCTAAGCTGAGTGAAGTCTTTCCACTTATATAACAGGGAAGCACGAGGACTCAATATAATATTGTCAAGAAGATTATGATGATCCATCCTTAATCCCGTGAGCACAGTTAATTGAGGTATGACCTGCCAGTCACTTTGCACGAATGCACCCAAATCCTTTGTAGTCTGGTCTATTAAATAATTGTAGGAGTTTATTTCATCAAATACTTTGTCATAGAGATATTCGACTCCTAAAGTCAATGTGTTAATTCCGGATATAAAACCTGCTACTTTATGATTTAACTGAGTGCCGATGTTGTAAGTGGTAACACTTGATGTGCCATATGGTGGCTTTTCTAAATGCTTCTGAAGACTTATGGAATCCTCAGGTAAGATTCCTGTATAGTGATCTCTATCGGTATTTTGCCATGCTATATAACTCAAAAATGAGGAATTGTTATTATTAAAGTTAATTTGATAGTCGGCATTGGCCATCCAAACGTTATGGGTTCTTTCTTCTGACTGCTGGGTAAGGTAAGCAGGTTGACCAGTCATTTCACCACCATATCTGTATTCATTCAAATTACTGAAACTTAATTCCAACTTTTGATTTTCAGAAGGAAGAGAGAAAAAATTACCTCCTATGGCTGTATTCTCAAGTTTAGGTATCTCCGAAAAATTATCATCGTTATGATCATAAAATTCTCTTTGTCTTTTGGTTAGGAATAAAGAAATACCAGCATTATTATCGGATGAGACGACCGTAGAATTTCCAAAGAATTGATGATCACTGGTTTGCCCATTTATATTTTGATAGTTGTAGTTAAACTCATAGTTATTGCTTTTCGGTATTTTGGTTATGACATTTACAGTTCCTCCGATGGCACTTGAGCCGTATAGTGAAGATCCACCTCCTCTTATTACCTCTATTCGATCAATCATATTTACGGGAAGTTGCTCTAGACCATATAAACCGGTTAAAGGACTAAAGATGGGACGTCCGTTAACCAATATTTGGGAGTACCCTCCCGATAATCCATTCATTCTAAGTTGTGTATAGTTACATGTTTGGCAATCGGTTTCAACCCTTAGTCCGGGTTGAAACCTTAATCCTTCGGATAAGTTGCAGGCCTGAATATTATTAAGTGTTACACTATTGACAACATTTACAATTACTGGAGAATTGGTTTTTCTTTTAAAAGTTTTCGTTCCGGTAACGACAATTTCGTCCAGAGCCATGATTTTATCTGTCAAAATTATGTCGAAATTTTGTGTGGGTTCTTCCGAATTGATATTAACTGAAATACTCACAGGTTTATATCCAATGAAGGAAGCAGTTAGCGTATAGGTGCCTTCGGGAATATTTTGAAGTATATACTTTCCAGCATTCGTCGTATAAGTAGCAAAGGAGGTGTTTTCTAAAAATACGGAAGCAAATTCTACTGTGCCCGATTCTAATTTTACATAACCCTCAAGGGATCCATTGGACTGGGAATTAGAATAGAAGTGAGAAGAAAATAGTAAAAAGAACCAAAGAACAAGCTTTTTTCGCATTGCAAAATCATTATTTAACTTTACAAAAATAAAAAATTAGAGTAATCTAAAAAAATATTCAACCACAGAATAGAAACAAGTTGTGATATAAGTCTTGAACAATTTTGTCATGGTACTTTTCTCTTTTTTAAAGAGCTTAAGAAGCTTTTCGGAAGAAAATAATCCTGGAATATGGTCACAGCAGAGGACTTAGATCATTGATAGTAGTGATTTTTATTAATAAACTTAAAATTTATCTATTATGAAAAGAAGTTTTTTTATAGTTGTTCTGGGAGTTTTAACTACTTTCTTCTGGGTTTCTTGTACCGTTACCTCATCGGAGGATAATGTAGCAGAAACTTTTTCGGAGATTAGAAAACCAAATCATGTCCACTGTTCCTGTACCGGGGCTCTCGGAGGATCGGCCTCAGCAACATGTGTAGATGGTAGCTCTTGCTCCTGTACAACGGGTTTGTTTAGCTGCAACTGCGATTGTGATTCTTCCCATGCTGCTGATTCCTCACACTCGCACCCAAATTCTCCAGTAAACGAGGACCCTATTGATGAAGGAAAATGGAATATTACTATCGAATATTTATCTGGAATAGATGATGATATTGCTGCCGAGCTTGTGGAGCAACTTATATCGTTGCAAGAACTATACTACGAAGATTATGAAGCTTTTCTTAGTATGTATTCTGCTGCTGATGAATTATACATGGAGCTTCCTATCGAAATAAGAAATGAATTATTAAACCTCCTAAATTAAGCAAAATGAAAGCAATTAATTATTTATCTGTTTTTTTTATTCTATTGGTAATAGGCTGTACTTCTAATGATAAAACAGCCCTAGTTTCTGAACCTGGGACGATAACAAACGCTAGGCAAATAAATGGGCATAATTGCAAATGTACTTCTACATTAGGAGGCACTTCAGAAGCTAAATGTAGTAATAGTCAAAACTGCCTTTGTTCAAGTGGTTTTTTTAGTTGTGAATGTCACTGTGAAAATGCACATGATACATCAATGCCTGTAATTGATCCGGGACCTCAAGACACTTGGCTTTTTGCACAAGAGATTTTGTTACAATTCGATAATGAAATTGCACAAGACATAGCAAATTCCATGATGCAAGTATATGAACTGTATGAAACAAATCCGGAGGAGTTTTTGATTCAGTCAGCTGAGTTAAACGAATTATTTAATCTTTTACCGGAAGAAATACAAGAATTGCTTCTTAACGAAATAAACTAAAATGGGTTAAGAATTTTTCAACAATACATGAGACTGCCTGAATAGAAGGCAGTCTCATGCTAACTAAGATATTTGTTACTTTAATATGATTAACTTATTCATTTCTTTATTTGGATTATATCCGATAAAATATATCCCCACCGCTAATTTGCTTATATCGATTACGGATTGATTCTCGTCCATTCTTAACGAGTGAACAATTTGTCCCTTAGAATTGAAGATTTTGATAACTCTTTCATTCAAAGGTTTATTACCAATGGAGAGATAGATATAATCACTTGCCGGATTTGGCCAAACATGAATATTATTTTCAATATTTTCTTCTGCCAAAGAAGAAGTATTTTCGTCATTATTGAAACCAAAGGTCATTTCGGATATTTCAAAATCTCCCGTACCGTTAGGTTTTCTTGCGAAAGATAGATCTTCGGCTTGTTCACCAAATTCTATATACTGTAAGGCTTCTTCATCGCTATTGCTTAAGATGATTACTTCTCCTCCTGCGGACAGTTTAAAGTTAGTGTGTAATTCAATATTGGATGTTTGTTCCTGATCTTCATCTGCCCAAATAATCATATAGGAGTTGGCTTCCAAAGTTGTACCTTCAGGAAACTGCCACTTAAGAGGTTGTGATTCATTGTCGGACAGAAAATATCCTGACAAATCAATTTCTTCATCGCTACGATTATAAATCTCTATCCAATCATCGTATTCTCCGGCAGAGTCCGTGATACTTGTTTCATTATCTGCCATGAATTCGTTGATTACAACAGTTTCCGAGTTGATTACTGTTTGACCAACTTGATAAATAAAAGTCTCATGTTCTGCACCGCTTGGATGGTAACTAGCAGTTGCACTAGCATTATTTTTGATTGCTTCGATATAGTATCTTACATAAGAACCAGCAGAATATCCTGGTATCGATGCACCATATATACCATCACCTGCAGTTTGATCATTGTGCATCCCATCATCATACATTTGGATTCGTTCGAAGGTTCCATCAAACCCCACGCCATGGTACAACATTACTTTTTGAGCATCTCCATTTATTTTTACGGAAATCAATGCTTCTTCATTGCTATTAGGAGGTAAACCGTCTCCTAAAGAAGATGTTAAGTCAACCTCATCAATGCCAACACCTTGTTTGTCAATTTCATCATTACTTAATAAAAATTGGATGCGATCTGTAATAAAACCTTTCAAACTTTCAATTCCATTAACAAATTGATTATAACTATATATTTTCTTGGGATCATCTTGCACTCTTTGATCTAATATCTCTGCGAATTGATCAATTCTACTATGTATTTTATCTTCAATGAAAAATTCGGTTAATATGGTCCTTATATGAGCTAAGTACCTTTGTCTGATTTCAGTATTTTGAAGCATCCTATTTAGTAAAGGAAATCTACTATCATTTTCATTATAAAAAGGACTCCAGTCATAGTGAGAATCAACCATTACTGAATTTCCATCTACCTCCAATGGGAATAGGCGATTTGTAGCTTCATCCCAGTACACATAGTAATCCATTCCTCCTTTGTGTATATAACTATCATCGTCAGAAAATATCATTTCCTGAGCTAAAAACCATAATGTGCGATCTATATCGAAATAGGGATTTAACTGTTCATATAAGTTTTCAACGTCTGTATTGTTTAATATATCACAAACATTGATCAAGTCCTCCCATGGGTTTTCTTTTTCAGTTCTTTTTAAAGTATAGTTTTCGTTATAATCGGTGCTATCTGGACCGTTATAGTTAAGAGAAGAAACTCCGGTTCCGAACATTCCACCTCCACCAGGACCACCACCGCCTGGTCCTCCACCAGATACACCATCTGGTCTAACCGCTCTCCATCGGGTACCATCATTATTAGTAAACCATTCCTTTATATACTGACCCTCGATTTGCTGTATATTGTTGTATGGACCCCAATATTGTCCATTGATATAGAGGTCAACAAAAGAACCTTTTAAGGCTGAAGTAAAGGACTTAGATATGTCATAATATAGTACTTCACGCATGCCGGATTGATCTTGGAACGCACAGTTCAAATTTAGGTTGTCATAACCCATCAAATCTTGTTCCTTAAGTTCATCAATTTCTATTTTAAAAGATTTTTTTTCAGAATTATTTTGAAAATCAGAGGTTTGCCCTTTTATCCCTACTAGGACACTGTCTAAAACCAATGTGTCATTGAATGTTAATGTCGCTATTAGAGATTCACCTTCATTGCCTCCACCGGGGCCACCACCTCCGCTTCCATCCATTTTTTGGAACCAATCTGGATCGGTTAATGTAATCTCGAGCTTATGCACATTCTCAATATTGTAAAACCCGGTGGTTTCATTTCCTCCATACTTGAGCGTACCCTGTTCAGTGATGTTAACCTCTTTGGGTAGATCAGGTTGAGCATAAGAAAGAGAGAAAGAAAGTGAAATAAATAGTAAAGTTAACCTCATAATATTATTTTAAAGATGCTAAGTTAATAAAACCTATCACCGAAAGTTTCAGAGATTTTGAGAGCATTAGCTCTTTAATTTCCGAAATTCAGTGATAGCATTTCTCAAGAAGTTTGACACTTCTTTATTATAAGGTTCAATGGTTGAGTTTGTACTCAACTATTTTTTGAAATTTAATGTATTCATTGCACAGCTTCTAGGATCCCCAACTACCAAGGCAAATTCTTGAGCGATTTTAGTTCCATCTTGATGCTTAGCTGGTTTCCAATTTCCCATTTGGCAAATGGTTTCAATGAGCAATGCGTCCATTTGTTCATTTTCGGAAGACCAAAAAATATGTGGATTGATTAATTCACCATTCTCACCTATGGTGAATTTTACAACGGATAACTGATATTCACCAAAAACACTGTCTGTAATATGTGGAAGGAGCCTTTGGTTTAAATAGTTGTGAAGGTCGAAATGGCCGTTAATATATTGTGCATTTTTATCAGGAGTAACATTAAGAGTAAAGTCAATTTCTTTCTTTTCATTGTGCGATAAATTGTTTTCCGGCATGTAAATAATAGAAACTTTAATTTTGGCACCAGAATCGGCCATATTTAGGACCTCTTTTTGTTTTACCGTGAGTACCTCATTGGTACCCATAGCAGAGATTTTCTCTTCTTTATAAAAGGTTGATATTTCAGTAGAAATATACCTTCTTATCCATGAAGATTTGAAGTTTTTGTTCAAATCCAAAAGATTTTGGGCAGAGGATAATTCCGCTTTGCTAATGGCAAATGGTGGGTATATCTGTTTTACCTCTATTGAAAAAGGAATTTCCGCATTATTCTGACCAAGCACACAGATAGGTGTTGAGCAGAAAATTATCGAAATAATAAGCCAAAAAGGAAATAAACACACATTGCTTTTCAATTCTTTTTTCATTATCATATTTTTCATTTTTTAACACCCCATTTTTCCAAAAAAGAAAACTAAGTTTTGCTCTACTTTTTCTCCCTTAATATTAGTAGCTGATTGCCACTTTCCAGGAACTTTGGAAATAAGATTAACCATAATCTCGTCAATATGTTGATTTCCACAGCTTGCATCTAACGTAGTATTTGCTACTATTCCATTTTTGGTAATGGTAAAGTTAACTCTTCCTGGTTTTAGGAGATTTATATCGATATCATGAACCTGATCATTGCTTTCTTTCTTGAGATAAGATATAAGAGCTTCTAGTCCTCCTTTGTACTGTGCTTCATTCTCTGGGATAACGGTGATATAATACGGAAAAGAATCTTTTTGTAATTCCCCTGAAAAAGCATTCTTATTGATACAGGTTGTGCTTACGAAGATATTTGAAGAATGGTTGGTTGACGAAAGAAGTTGCATCTGTAAGTCATTCAACTGTTCTCCTTCTCCCAATCTACTTATTTTTTCATTACCACCAAGTATAGCCACTTCATTAGCCTGATAGGATTTTATACTTTCTGTACATTTTGCAGGTAGGATATCGGTAAGAGATTTGGCCTTAACAAGTTTATTTCTGGTTATCGTAGTCATAAATCTAGATTCTACTTTGTAGAGAAAATCATAATTCGGGTTGTTTATGGGACTCACGAAGGGATCATTGAAGGGAATGTGTTTTTGGCATAAAGAGTTATTATGGACTGAATTATTATTCCAATTCACATAGCT
Organism: Saprospiraceae bacterium; assembly: GCA_965230495.1. Classification (GTDB taxonomy): domain Bacteria; phylum Bacteroidota; class Bacteroidia; order Chitinophagales; family Saprospiraceae; genus JACJYM01. The sequence goes on from CBDDLC010000002.1 coordinate 177,253, forward strand.
AAATGCCATCAAAAAAAAGCAAGTGATTCCGGTTACTAAAATTACAATTCTCTTTTTCATCTTGATAAATATTTAATTTGAATTAATACTTCAAATATATCTTGGATGCCGTCTTATACTGGGTAAATCAAATGTAAATTAATGTAAATCTTAGGTAAAACAGTTCAAATTGCCATGGATTAAAATAGCTTTGCAATATGAAGATCAGATTCTTAGAATATGCTTGTTACATTACAATTTTATTGCTGTCTTTTTCGAATCCGTGTTTCTCACAGAAAGCAGTAGAAGACCAACAAATTGAAGTAGCTCTTCGTACAGTTGGTCATGAATTTTTAATGTGTCTAGGTGATAGTACGTCTAGAATAATGCCCGTGGTAAAAGAGGATAATAATCGATATAGAATCCGATTTGAACATGAATTAGCTTTCAGTCCTGACGATCTGGTAAATGTGGCGAACGAAGTAATGGAGAAATATGATATAGCCTCCAGTTATATAGTGGCAGTTGAGGAGTGTAGTTCTTCAGAAGTGGTATACATTTATGAAATGAATAAAATGCAACCGGAACTAGCACCTTGTCGCTCTCGGGACTTGCCGAAGTCATGTTATAATCTAGTAGTGACCTTATATAATAATACCGATTCTTCTATGAGTAAGGATCTATATGTATATTCAAAAGATAAAGGAGGCAAAGCTAATGGCCTATTTATAGTTTTGGTTGGATTAGCATTGTTTTTTTCGATTTACCTTTTTTATATAAAAAAAAGGAAGGAGGAGTCAACCAACAGTTTAATACGAGTAGGACAATATCGTTTTGACTTGAACAATACTAGACTCGTTCTTAAGGATAAGGTGATAGAGCTTACACAGAAAGAAGCAGATCTATTACTTCTTCTCTGTGAATCATTTAATAATACAGTAGAAAGAGAGAAAATATTGAACAAAGTATGGGGAGATGAGGGCGATTATGTTGGAAGAACGTTGGATGTGTTTATTTCGAAATTACGTAAGAAGCTAGAAGCTGATCCAGAAATTAAAATTGTCAACATACGAGGAGTAGGTTATAAGCTAGTGGGTTGATAAAACAACTCACGGAGAATTTGAATTCATGGCAAGCCAAATATCATCAAGATTTTACATCATTATAAATACCTCAGACATATCTGTTGGGATTTTGTAATGAATTGATTATAAGTAGAATAGCTTAAAATATGGTCATCTAATTTCGAAAAAAATCATTTTTCTGCAACGAAACTTACCTTTTAGGTTACCTAGTATATGTAAGTATATTAATTAACACTAAAACAGAAAAATGAAAAAAGTATTTGTGTTCGTATTATCCTCCTTGCTGATCTTTTCATGTTCCGACGGTGAATCCGACCTAGTTGTACCCAATGAAACAAGTAGTCAGATTACATCGGCAATTAATGGGAGTTTGAAATGCGTGAATGGCAATCCTATCGCTTCTGTAGCAGTTACATTTATTGACGAAGCAGGAAATGTATCAGAAACAACCACTGACGATCAAGGCAATTTTAGCGTTAGTTCATTGGAAAGTGGAACTTATGCTATTCAATTCGATAATTCTCAATTATACGATTATTCTTTCGATGAATATCAAGAGTTAATTACTGATCTCCGCAAAATAATACTTGGAGAGAGAGAACATACCACTGCGGATCAGATCGCATATCATTTGATAAATTTAGAGGATGGACTGACTACCTTTGATCAAGTGTTATTTGAAAGACTTCGTGATGGAAAAGATCAACTGGAAGATGCCTATCCATGGAGATATATAACTCAGGAAGAATTAGATCAAGATGTAGTCACGATTTCTAATGTGGTTCATATAACCATTGAGGATAATCAGACTTCTTCAATAGATATTATTGGCTTCTTTGTAGGGGATCCAACTGGATCAACATGTAACTAATCATATTCTAGGGCAGGATCTGCATTGATAAGTTTTTTTAGAACTGTAGATCCTGTCTTTTAGTAAATTCAAAACATCTTTTTGCACATGAACAATTTATTAGGACTATTGATATTTAGTCTACTATTGATAACAGCCTGCACAGAAGATTGCTGTCATGATGGAAGTATTATCAGTCCGGATGAAATTCAAGAAGTAATTGATCTTAATGAAGATTCTTCAGATTTATTTTCATCAACTATAAGTGGAAACATCAGCTGCGTTAATAATAATCCATTAATGAATGTTCGAGCAGATTTAGTGGACAGTTCAGGAAATGTTTTTACTTTATCTACCAACGATCAAGGATTCTTTGTTGAAAAAACATTGTTGGCCGGCCCTTACACATTACGATTTACTGACCCTCCTCTTTATGAATATAGTCAACAAGAATACGATAGTTTAATCAATGATTTAAATGATATTATTCTTGGAGAAAGGGAAGCCACTACATCGGATATGATTGCATATCATATGGTCAATCTTGAGGACGGATTAACAACCTTGGATAGGATCTTTTTTGAAAAACTACAAAATGGAGAGAATCAAATAGCAGATTTTTCTCCCTGGAGATATGTTACAAGAGAGGACTATAATCTAGGAATAATTAATTTACTAAGTGAAATACCCGTAACTGTCATGAGCAATCAAGAGCTTAGAATTGATGTGATAAGAATTTATGTCGGAGATCCGATGGGGGTCATATGTAATTAAACTTGGAAATATCACCACAAATAATTGACAAGATTTATGAGCGAGAAAGAGAAGCTTGTAAACTACTGTATGATGAATACCATAAAGTATGCATGGGAATATGTTTAAGATATGCTCGAAAAAGATCTGATGCTGAAGACATGTTACAAGAGGGTTTTATCGAAGTATTTAGGAAAATTAAGTCATATTCGTTTAAGGGATCATTTGACGGTTGGGTTAAAAAAGTGGTTTTTAATCAAGTGATAAACTACATAAGAAAGCACTATAAATTAAATGAAGTCTATGGAGGGTTGGATGATCTGAATCTCGTAGGTAAACCTGTTGATAGACTTGGTGAAGAAGAGCTTTTATCAATTATAAATTCTATTCCTGAAAAGTATAAAATTGTTTTCAATATGTATGCTGTGGATAGATATAGTCATAAAGAGATAGGCGAGAAGCTTTCGATTAAGGAAAGTACCGTACGTTCTCTCTTCTTTAGAGCAAGAAACATGATAAAGGAAAAATTGAACAACATTCAAAATATAGAGAATAAAACTCTCAACTATGGATCATAATATAGATAAGTTCGTCAGAAAACTTTCCTCCTTGGAATCTAATCCAAGAGAAGACCTGTTTGAGGTCATCTATAAGGAAACTCGAAAAAGATCCAAAAGAAGATTCTGGATATTTCTGTTTTCAGGAGTTTTAAGCCTTGTATTTATGGTGCTACTTTTATTTGTATACAACGTTGGTAGTGACCATCAAAGCCCTATTTCTTATTTGAAGCAAACCGAACAGACAAAAGAAGACACCAATTCCATTTATGAAAAACTCTTCTTGAAAGAAGAAGGTCATAAAACCAAGATATACGATGATGGTAGTAGTGGTGAAGTTGTATTTGTCGAAAAATATCGGGAAGATATGGTGGAGCGAGTTGATAGAGTTAAGAATTCGGCGGTTCCAGACAATTCAGGAGGACTTCCATTAAAACAACATAAGGTATTCCACGAAGAGAAGGAATTATCAGAGCTTAAAAACTATTCAAATAATATTGAAGGAAATGAGAAGCAGACAGATACTGCATCTCAAGGCGACATTAAAATCTATGATTTATCCCTAAGTGGTGTGACAGAATTAAGAAAACAATTTAATTTCCCAGTGCTCAAAGGGTTATTGCGTGGGGTATCTTATGTCAGAAAAACATTGGTTATGAAGCCGACCAGTGACCCGAAATATTTGTTAGAAAATGACAACACAGTCGTAAAACCAAAATTTAAGTTAAAAGTAGCCGCTATAACTGGGTCACAAGAATTTTGTAGTTACACAATGGCAAGTCAACAGAGACTAACACTGAACTTAACTAGAAATTTAGGTAATAGAACGGGTATAATGCTTGGAATTTCTAAGTCTAATATTTCTTATGATTTTCTCTTTACAGATGAGTTAAATAATAGGTTCGGTACTTCTAGTAAATTTCCCGGATTGCCATTGTTAAGATCTAGAACAACATCGATTGCTAATGACTTAACTTATTACAGTTTAGATTTTGGTTTAAAATATGATGCCTATTCCATTGGTAGGCATAATTTTCTAATAGGCTTAGAACAAGAGTTGGTATTCTTTACTCATCAAGAATTAAGTTATGGATTAATAAAAAGCAATGATTACATATATGTGAGAAGTGAAGGAGTCTCCATTTTTAATAATTTACGGCCTTTCCTTGAGTACAACTATAGCCTCTCAAAGGTCATAGCGGTTAATGTCGATATTTGTTATAATTACTCTCTTTCTTATTTAGGACTTGAAAAAGAAAGGTACTCCGGTTTTAATTATGGTCTTGGATTTACTTACGGTTGGCGGTAATGGTCTTATCTATAAAAACACCATAATTTTATAAGTTTTTCTAAGCTTTTATGATATAATTGATTAAATGTCATTATAGGACTTGTCTAATTAGATTTATTTTGTTCACAATTTTTTCGAACTCCTTAAAATCAATGGTTTGTTGAGCATCAGTAGCAGCTTTTCGTGGTGTTTTATGGATTTCTATGATAAGACCATCGGCTCCTGCAGCTACTCCGGACAAGGCCATTTGAAATACATGTTTGCGTATACCTATTCCATGCGAGGGATCTACGACAACGGGTAGATGGGATTTTTCCTTTAAAATGGGTACTGCATTTAAATCTAAGGTGTTTCTATACGAAGTTTCAAAGGTCCTTATCCCTCTTTCGCAAAGAATGAGTTTTTCATTTCCATTTTTAAAGATGTATTCAGCAGAATATAAAAGTTCGTCAATAGTTCCACTAATACCTCTTTTCAGAAGTACGGGTTTATCTACTTCTCCCAAAGCTTCTAGTAAATTGAAGTTTTGAGAGTTTCGAGCACCAATTTGAAAGATATCCACATAAGGCATCATTTCTTTTATTTGGCCGACCTCCATGACTTCAGTAATTATCTTAATCCCATTTGCATTACAGGCTTTATAAAACATTTTTAGACCCTCCATACCCAATCCTCTAAAGCTATATGGACTGGTACGAGGTTTATAAACTCCACCACGCATAATTTTGACTTTATTTTTCTTCAAGCACTCTACAGTATTTTGGATTTGCTCTTCACTTTCTATACTACAGGGACCAGCCATAATGGCAAAGTGTCCATTTCCGATTTGTACACCATCAACATCTATAATCGTTCTATCCACCTTCCATTTATTACTTACCATTTTGTGCTTACCACTTACTCTGTGTACATCTAAGATGCCATTTAGATGTCCTACCTTTCGGATATCGAAGTCTTCACTCGGTGTACAAATTTGATAATATCCCCTTTGAGTTTTTACCGGGTAATAATTGATTTTTAAATCAGCCAATACCTGCTGTAGCTTATTCAAATTTTTTTTCTCAATTTTTTTATCTAACTGAATGATCATAATTCTAATATTTTATATTTTCAATAAAGTCCATGGTGTCTTTCTCCAAGTGTCGACTGCCTTTAATCTTTTGTATGAATGCACTACCTATAATTGCTCCAGCGGAATATTTAGAAACAAATTCAAAATCATCTTTACTACATATATTAAATCCTACCATGATAGGAGATTTTAGGTTCATGGAATGCAGTCGAGCCAGATAGTTTTTCGATTCTTGAATTTTTTTATTTTTTCCTGTAGTACTTGAACTACTCACTGCATAAATGAATGAAGAACTCAATTTGTCAATTAGCTTAATACGTTCTTTTGAGGTTTCTGGAGTAACTAGAAAAATGTTGGAAATATTATTAGACTCAAATGCTTTCTTGTATTTATTTAAGTAGATATCTATGGGCAGATCGGGAATAATGAGCCCACTTATTCCCATGTCTTTACATTTTTCACAAAATTTTTCAACACCGTATTGATAGACGGTATTAAAGTAGCCCATTAACAGAAGGGGAATATTGCTATCTATATGCTTAATTTGTTCAAAAATCAGGTCGGTTGTGATACCGTTCTTAATCGCTTGAGTACTACTTTCCTGGATGGTTGGTCCATCACTTAGTGGGTCCGAGTAAGGCATTCCTATTTCAACTATATCGACTCCACCTTTTTCTAATGCCGGTAAAATTTTTTCTAAGCTATTTAGCTTTGGAAAACCAGCAGTCACATAAATATTAAGTAGCCTTAGAGGTTGATGCTCAAATATTTTTTTTATGTTCATTTTAATCAATGTATTTGGAATATTTTTGTAAATCTTTATCTCCTCTACCACTTAGATTGACAACTACATTATCAATTTGAGTTAATTTCATTTTTTTCAAATAAGCTAAAGCGTGTGATGATTCAAGAGCAGGAATGATTCCTTCTTTTTTTGCTAGTAGCATGGCTGCATCTAAGGCCTCCTGATCGGTCACACTAACGTATGATACTCTTTGGATATCTGCAAGATGTGCGTGTTGAGGACCTATTCCAGGATAATCAAGTCCGGCAGAAATACTGTGAGGTTCGATCACTTGACCATCAGTAGTCTGCATAACTTTGGTCATCGAGGCGTGGAGAATACCCTTGCTTCCGAGCATTAATGTAGCTGCTGTCTTATCGGTATCAGTGCCCAATCCAGCTGCTTCAACACCTATCAAGTTAACGTCGGTATTATTTAAATAACTATAAAAGGCTCCTATAGCGTTGCTGCCACCTCCCACACATGCTATGATATGTGTTGGATCTTGATCTATTTGCTTTTTTATTTCTTCACTAATAACGGATTGAAGTCTTGATACTAAGTCGGGAAAAGGGTGTGGACCCACCACTGACCCGATAATATAATGTGTATCATTAGGATTATTAATCCAATCACGGATAGCCTCATTAGTGGCATCTTTTAAGGTTTTACTTCCACTGGAAACGGATATTACTTCGGCACCAAGCATTTTCATCCGAGACACATTAGGAGCTTGACGTAATATATCCTTTTCGCCCATATATATATTGCATGGAATCCCCATAAGAGCAGAAGCCGTCGCAGTAGCTACACCGTGCTGACCTGCACCGGTTTCAGCTATGATTCTTTTCTTACTTAGATATTTTGCTAATAATATCTGTCCAAGAGCATTATTTATTTTATGTGCTCCAGTATGACAAAGATCTTCTCTTTTTAGGTAGATGTTTGTTCCATAATATTCACTTAACCTTTTTGCAAAATATAACGGAGTGGGACGACCTACATAATCTTTTAGAAGAGAGTTGAACTCGTTTTTAAAAGAGTTACTCTGAAGAATCGAAATATAATGATCTTGAAGCTGTTTGATATTTGGATAAAGCATCTCAGGAATAAAGGCCCCGCCATACTCGCCATAAAATCCATGTTCGTTGATATTAAAATTGCTCATCTTATCTTATTTACAAATTGATTAAGTTTAGCTGAGTCTTTCAAGCCAGCTTTTAGTTCGAATTGACTATTTACATCTATGGCATATAAATTTGGCATATTAAGTTTTTGAAGTAATGATACATCTTGTAAACCAATACCACCACTTAGAAAAAAAGGAGTGTCCAAATAATATTGTCTTAGTAATTCCCAGTTGAAATGCTTTCCAGAACCACCATAAGATGGAGTAGGAGTATCGAATAAAAAATATTTAACGAAGGGTTGATAATCCGCTAGAATATCCCAATTAAAGTCTGGATTTATTTGAAATGCTTTAATCAATTTAATGTTGTCATGGGTAAGGTTAGCCAGGTACTCAGGAGTTTCGTCACCATGCAATTGAACGAAATCTAAAGAGTAAGTTTTTACAATGGATTTTACTTGATCCAAATCGTGATTAACGAAAACTCCTACTTTGAGAACTTTTGTATTCCAAGTTTTTAAAAAGTTAAGGGTATGCCTATTTACATGTCGCTTGGATTCATCATAAAATATAAAGCCTGCGAAGTCGATATTAGAATCCACTATTTGCTTGATATTATGAGGGTGTTTTAATCCACAAACCTTGATCTTCATCGGATTGAATTTTGGTAATCCTCGATAATCTCTTTGCATGCGAGGGAAGGTTCACTTTTAGACATAAAGTAACCACCGATTAAAAATCCATCAAAGCCACATTCCTTTAATATTTTGATATCTTTTCCGTTTTTGATACCACTTTCACTTACTTTAACCGCTTCTTTAGGAAGGGAGTCATATAACTCTAAACTGGTTTTAATGTCTGTATTAAATGTCTTTAAATCTCTGTTATTGACTCCTATGAGATCAATATTTCCATCATAATGAGTTTGAATTTCAATTTTGTTATGAACCTCTAGTAGTACCTCTAAATGCAAGGATTTGGCAAATTGGACAAGCTGCTTACATGAAGAAGGTGTCAGGCAAGTGGCTATTAGTAAAATACAATCCGCACCAATACTTTTTGCTTCCAAAATCTGATACTCGTCAATGATGAAATCCTTTCGAAGGATTGGACAAAAATTGTATTTTCTTGCTATCTGGAGGTCTTTATTGCTACCACCAAAAAAATGTGAATCAGTAAGAACAGAGAGTGCAGAAGCTCCAGATTGCATGTAGGAAATACTGAGCCGTTCAACATCAATATTGTCATTAATGATTCCCTTGCTTGGAGAGCTTCTTTTTATCTCCGCAATAATCCCTACTTTATCCGGACGTCTGAGATACTGAGAAAGTGAGACTGTTTTTCCACCAAAAAATAAGCTTTTCTCTAACCTTTTGGTAGTAACCAATTCTTTATGGTTCTGAATCTCCTTTTTCTTATAATCGATTATCGTATTGAGAATATTCATATGGATAATAGTTTTTGTAATGTTTGGTATGCACGATTGCTGTATAGAGATTCTTGAGCTTCTGAGAAACAATCTTTATAAGATTGATCTGGTTTATAACATTGAATAGCCATGGCCGCATTGGCACATACAACTGTATTTTGGGCTGATGTGCCATTTCCCTGAAGGATATTGGTAAATATGTTGACGGCGTCATCGATTGTTCTTCCGCCTAAAAGTTCTTGTGGATTTAAGTTTACACTATCTATTTGTTTAGCCTCTAGGATATATTCTTTTTCCGGACTAACCACTTTCACCTTATTAGTAAGACTTATTTCATCATATCCATCCAGAGAATGCACTATGCGATATGATAAATCTTCTTGCTCATAAATGTATTTATAGTATCGCTGGAGTTGTAATGAAAATACACCCACAAGTTGTTTTCTGGGAAAGGAAGGATTTACCATTGGCCCTAACATATTAAAAAATGTAGGTATACCTAAATCCTTTCGAATGGGAGCTACTTCTTTCATTGCCGGATGAAAAAGAGGAGCATGAAGAAATGTAATTCCGGTTCGATCCAATTGTTTTCTTAGCTTGGTTTCCTCATTTGAGAATTTATAACCAAGCTTCTCCATTACATTGGAAGAACCACATACTGAGCTCACTCCATAATTACCATGCTTGGCAACTTTATAACCAGCTCCGGCTACCACAAAAGATGCCAAAGTACTCACATTAAAAGTATCTTTTCCATCACCACCTGTGCCACAAAGGTCAATGGGATCAAAATCTGATAAATCAATTGATAAACAACGTTCTCTAATACATTCACGAAATCCAACCAATTCATTCACGGTAATATTTCTCATCTTAAAGACAGTAAGGAAAGCACTAATCTGATTTACGTTGTAGAGGCCATCAGATATTTGTCCAAGTACTTCTTTTGCCTTCTCTTTGGAAAGATATTTTTGTTTAAATAATTGTTGTAGTATTTCTTTCATTGTTGACTGACTAATTGTAAAAAGTTTTGAATTATTATATTTCCGCTTTTGGTTAGTATACTTTCCGGATGAAATTGTAACCCATAAAGTTTCATAGAGTTGTTTTCTATAGCCATGATACTTTTATCTTCTTCTGATACAGCAGTAACTTGAATCAAGTCAGTAAGAGTTTCAGGATTTATCGTCCAAGAGTGATACCGACCAACGGAAATACTTTTTTCGAGTCCTTTAAAAACTAGAGACTTTCTTAATTCAATAGATGATTCGACTCCGTGATAAACCTTTTGCATGTTAATGAGGTCTGCACCAAGATGTTCTGCTATGGCTTGATGTCCGAGACAAACACCTAAAATGGGAATTTTACCGGCACAATAACTAATGATTTCAGGCATTCTTCCAGCTCCTTGAGGTATTCCAGGACCTGGTGAGAGGACAAGAGCGTCGTATACTAGACAATCTTCGGGAGTAATTTTATCATTTCTAACTACGTGTGTATTAGAGCAATACTTTTTGATTATGTAAACCAAATTATAAGTAAAACTATCGTAATTATCTAAAACTAATATTTTCATTTCTGGCTTGCTTTTTTTATTGCTTTTCGTATAGCCCTTAATTTATTATTCACTTCGTTTAACTCGCCTTCAGGATGACTACCCGCCACGATTCCTGCTCCAGCCTGATAAATCAACATATTGTTTTTACTGAGTATGGATCTGATAATAATAGCGTGATTGACAGAGCCATCGAATCCCAAAAATCCTACAGCTCCACCATAAAAATTACGTGTGTCTTTTTCGTTTTTGGCTATTATTTTCATGGCTCTGTATTTAGGGGCTCCACTCAGTGTTCCGGCCGGGAAGGTATCGGCATAGACATCTATACCATTCCTGTTTTTGAGAAGTTTACCACGAACTTTACTGACCATGTGAATGACCTGTGCAAAGTACTGGATGTCTGCATAGGTTTCTACTTCTATTTCGCTAGCATTTTTACTTAGATCATTACGAGCTAAATCAACTAACATTACATGTTCGGACATTTCTTTAGGATTGTTACGAAGTTCATCTGCTTTTCGTCTGTCTTCTTCTGGATCGTTCCCCCTTCTTATGGTTCCGGCAATGGGATTGATGGAAGCCACACCATTATGAACTTGTAATTGTGATTCAGGAGATGATCCGAAGATCTTAAAATCCAAATAATCTAAATAGAACAGATAGGGAGAGGGACTTACACTTCTTAAGTGTCTGTACAAAGTGAAATCGTCTCCTTTAAATGATTGCCGAAATTCTCGAGAGAGCACCACCTGAAATGTATCTCCTAAGAGACAATGATTAATCCCGGTGGCAACTATTTTTTTGAATTCTTCATCCGTAATAGTTGATATCTCATCTCCGTTGACTTGAAAATCGAAATTGGAGTAATTATTAGACTGAATGATGTCAATTATTTTCTTAATATCAGTCTTATTTTTTGGTAAAGTATTTATCGAATGTTCGACAATTATCATTTCTTTTTTGAAGTGGTCCAAAATGATGGTAAATCGAAATAACTGGTATTTTAGATCTGGATTGTTTTTGAGATTGTCACGTAGTGTTGACAGAGTAATATCTTCCATATATTCTACGGATTCGAAAGAAGAGTAACCCCATAAACCTTGGGTTTTAAGTGGTGGCTCGTTTTCTGGTATGTCGAACATTCCAACAAATGATTCAAGGGCTCGAATAATCTCCTGTGGCATTTTAGTTTCTTTATAGACGATTTCTTCGAAGGGTAATTGATGCTGATATATGTTTCCTTTTGCTTCGAAATGAGCAATAGGGTCAATACAAATGAAACTCTTATTATCAGTTCTGTCATGATAATCGGCACTTTCGAATAGCAAACTTCCCGGATAAATATCTCTGAGCTTACTGTAAATACTTACTGGAGTATGCAAATCCGCTAACAGTTTTAGACATTGGGTATGTATTTTGAATTTCATAAATTTTATGTTTGAACAAAAAAAAAGGCCCGCGAGAAGCGGGCCTTTTTATATTTTAAAATATACGACAATACTACTTCTCAGAACATCATTCTAAAAAGCACCACCACCAAATGTTATGTATTCTCGTATTATCTGTGTAATTCATTGTTTGTCTTCTTTTACAGAATTGTAAGGCCAAAGATAATTGACATTTTTGTTCTACAAAATATAATTTTATTTTTTTCAATTCCGTCAAATAGGAATTTTGAGTGTCAGGTCTTAGTAAGATACTACCTGAACAGAATACCATGATGGCTCCTCAGTTTTAGGAAAGAGCCATTTCTCTATTGAATTTTCGTCTGTATGATAAGGGGGATAATCCGGTATATTTTTTAAATACTTTTCTAAATGCTTTTTCGTCACTATATCCGACACTATACATTACTTCAGCAATATTTAAAGTTGATGATTCCAGATATTTTTTAGCAGCCTCTATTCTTACTCTTTGAATATATTCGAAAGGTGTATTACGGGTAGCTTTCTTAAATCTACGTATAAAATTTCTACTGCTTGTTACAGATTTTTTTGCTAATTCTTCTACACTTAGTTTTTCCTGTAAGTTTTTCTCTATATATGTTTGAATCTCTTTTATGATATGATCATTATGATCTTTTTGACCACTAAAAATTATAAACTGATTTTGATCAATACGATCAAAGTCAATTTCTGCCATTTTGGAACACCATATGGCAACTTCCCTTCCGTAATATTTCTCAATCAGATATATCACCATATTCAAAAAGGAATATGCTCCTCCACTTGAGTAGATACCATTATCTTCACTTATTATTTTGCTTGGAAGAAGATTGATTTTATTGTATTTTTTTCTAAACTGGTCATGTACAGCCCAATGAGTAGCACATGACTTACCGTTGAGTAAACCAGTTTCTGCAAGGATAAATGCACTCCTACACAGACTTGCTATATCTGCGTCATCTTTGATTCGTCTGGTCGTGATCCAATTTATAAGGGCTTGGTTTTTAGGCAAAGCATTTTCAATATTTCCTGTGATCGATGATATTACGATCAGATTGGTTTTATTTACTTCATTAATCGTTTTGGTGGGTGTCACTTGAAATAGCTTATGACAAGTTATAGGATGATTGTCAAGACCAACCAGATCTATTGAAAAAACATCTTCTTCAGATTTTCCTATTCTTTTTGAATAACTATTGGCCATTCTAAAAAGATTTGATGTGCCCACAATGGTATCTAAAATCAGATCTCCTTTTGGTATAAGTATGCTGAGATGTTTCATTAACTTTTTTCCATAAAGGTAAAATATTAATATGTCATTATCAACACCTATTTGTGTCGTAAATGACACCTATTAAGTGTCTAATATTGACATACTTTTGTGATATTAATTAATTATTTAAATATTAAACAATGACAAATCAAGAAGTAATGGTGGTATATAAGTGGACTGCCAGAGAGGGACAATCTGAAGCATTAAAGGCCATTTACAAGGAAGTTTTAGAGCAAATGAAATCTAATGAACCAGGAGCAAAGCATGTAGAGTGTTATTTTGATGACGCGTCATCAGCATTGGTCGTGATGGATTTATTCGCTGATGCTGGGGCTGTTGGTTTTCATCTGGGAACGACTGCTGCTGGTCATTTCGAAGATTTGCTTAAGATAGCAATTCCCGGTGAATTTTTGTTTTGCGGACAGATTCCGGAAGAAATGAGACAAGCAGCCATAGGAATGGGTTTAAATGCTACTTTCGCTCCTCGTATTTTTGGATTTAATAGAGCCAGTAGCTAGGGTTTATAGGTAGTTAAATATCTATCGTATGACCTCGTTCTTTATAGAGAGGGAGGTCATACGCATTTATTTCGACTGGCGGTAAAATAGTCAGAATAGAAAATCAATAAATAAATAATACTCCCATACTGATTTGTAGATTAGTTGGGTTTAAAGAGTTCTTTTTTGTTCGAATCTCAATTTATAATTGTTCTGCGATCATCATATTAATTCACTAAAAACGCGAGATCTCAAATCGGAAAGGGCAACAAAGTCATCTGATTCAATCATTTTCTTAATAATTTCGGTGCTGGGGAATTCAATAATTGCTGTCATTTCGGGAGATTTGTCTCCGATTAGAACTTCAACTTTTTTAAATCTATATAAAGGTATTCCTCCATTTTTGGTAAAAATTTGCATAACACTTTGTCAATGTGAATAATCGTAGCTTGATGAATTCCTTGACTTTTGATTGAGTACTGATTTAAAAATAATGTTACCACTATTTGCAAAGGCTAGGTTCCCTTCCGGAATTTCTACAACTTGGTCCCCAGTAATGGCGACATTGTTGCCTTGTTTTATATTTATAAAGAAGATCTGATCCTTAAGAGGGTAGTTGAAATTATTTGGTGAGGTGCCCGTTATGGTTTCGAAAAAAGTTTTTCCATTTAGTTCTATTTTTTTATGATTAGTAACCATGGTTTTTATTGAAGCTATTTGCGAATAATTTTGTGTTACTTTTTTTTCCTGACAAATCGATTCTGAACAATTGTATTGAATAGTATTTTGGTGTCTCTGCACTTGAAAACTAATCATTTTGGAAGTTCGGAAAACAAAGTTGTTCCGGCACCCAGTAAATATGGAATTATGGTTATTATCATTTCATCGATCAAATCTTCCTTTAAGAAACTCTGAATCGTTTTTCCTCCATCTATGTATAAGTTATAATAACCTCTATTATGTATTTCTTTTAATATCTCACTGAGACTTCCCTTTACCAACTCAACTTTACCTTTGTACTTTTCAGGTATGTGAGTCAAGCTGTTGCTCAGGACGAAGACGGTTTTATCATAAGGCCATTCTATATCAAATCCACAAACTGTTTCAAAAGTTGCTCTTCCCATAACGATGGCATCAAATGTTAGAAGTAAATTCGATATAACCGAGATCAAGATTGTCAGGATTAGGTATCGAATGTAACCAATCTATTTCTCCATTTTTATCCGCTATAAATCCATCCAAACTAGTTGCAATAAAGACCTTGTTTTTTCCTTTCATTTTCACGTAAATGAGCTAACATTTATATTAATTTAAACTTCCAGTATTTTGACTCGACCATATTCATTATGCAATGCAAAACTTTATTTACGAAACAGATTGTCAATCCACTCTATACAATCTTGATTATCCATTATTGACCACGAATGGGGATGTTTAGTCCCATCAAGACGAAATCCTTGACCCATGGTTATTATTACAGTAGCATTTTTATTTCCCATTAATTTCAAGTCATTGACCATTGCTACAATGTCGGTTCCATTCCAATCATATAAATCTCTTTTTCTTTCATTAAGTAACCAGTCTACATCCAAATCCGTATACATCCTAATTGGAATTTCTCTTAGATATTTAGCATTTCCACCCTTTTCGACACCATAAGAGTAAATTGAGTTCTCAATATATTTTTCAGGATACTCTTTTGGAGAACCACCGTAGATTTGGTTATAATTATTGATAATCCATCGTGCCTCATTCACACCGACTTTGGAATGATTACGTTTGATTTCTCTTTCACAATATTGATATAGATGAGTCTTATCCAGCGGAACATCCAAACCAAATACACCCTTGGGTTTCAAAAAGGTGGTATTATGATTTCTAACAGCATGCTGCGTATATGTCAAAGAGATCATTCCCCCATTTGACAATCCGCCCAAAACAAATTTGTTTTTCGGAATATTGTGATCTTTTACGACCGATTCAAAAATGTTGTTTAGAAGCTTAATTTCTTCCATTCTGTCTTCGGTACCCCAATTTATGGAAGGAATAATTGTGGCAATGCCCATATCAAATGCCAGATAAGGTAACTCTACTTGTTTTATTAAATCCTGAAGAGTTTCTCCACTTGGTGGTAAAAGAACTATGGCTCCTCTAATTTCAGTATTAGGTACCAGTTTTAGATAAAACAAGTCAGTATTATTACCATCGTTAATATATAGATCAACTGTATCTTTCTGGGTCAGTTGAATCCGTTCAAAACTCTGAGCGTTACATGAGATAGAAGAGAAAAGCAATAGCATTAAAGTGAAGTTGGTTGTATTCATTTGTTGTTTTTTTAATCGTAATTAATAATATGATTATCTCATTCTTCTTTCATTAAAGTTGCCAATTAGTTTTACCGGAACTTGACTATCTCTTATAATTTGATAAGTTAAGATAATTAACTTAAAGTTCTTTAAAATAAATCTCTTGACTTAATCTCTAAAAAAATGAACCTTTTTATTGTTTCTTAGTCTTTGGGATGTAATTCAATTATTACCAGGTGAAAAGAAGGCAGAATCCTACGGACAGATTTCTCTTAAGCAGGTATAGAGAAGGGGAGACATCGATACTGCCTATATTGGTAAAACGTTATCACAAATCCTTTTGTGAAAAAGCTTTTTGGGTAACAAAGGACAAAGAAATGTCCAAAGATATTGCCCAAGAATGTTGGTTTACAATAATTAATAACCTGCATGCTCTTAATAACTTAGATAGCTTTGAAAGTTGGGCTTATCGGATTGTTTATACTAAGTCCATAGACTCTTTGAAAAGGAAAAACCAAACCACCAATAATTTAAGAGCTATTGGAAATATGGAACTAAAAGAAGAAACAACTAGGTACGAGAATAATTCAATACTAAAAGCATTGAAGAGAGCTATTGGGAAGTTGTCAAAAGAGAAGCAAGATGTTATAAGATTATTTTATTTGGAAGAATATTCTATTCTGGAAATAAGTGATTTTTTATGTATTCCCAAAGGAACCGTAAAATCTAGATTGTTTAAAGCAAGAGAAAAATAGAAGTCAATATTGAAAAAAAATAATTATGAAGAATAAAATGGAAGAAATAGATCGATTGATTAAAGACACTTTGTCCAGAGAAGAGGCAGAATTCTATGATTCTTTGGAAGAACAGAATTTATTTGATATGCTAATGGGGCTTTTTAAGGGAAAAAATGCCTGGTTACTTGTTATTACTAACATTATGACATTTGTCTTTTTGGCTCTATTTGTATATAGTTGTGTTCAATTCTTTAATGTTGAGTCGACTGAAGAATTGGTCAAATGGGGATTTGGAGGTTTACTCTTTATTCTTTGTGTAAGTATGCTCAAGATATATGCGTGGATGCAAATGGACAAAAAAGCATTACTTCGCGAAATGAAAAGGTTAGAACTTCTTGTTATGTCATTATCAGGCAAATTAGGTGATTAGTTAGATTAAATCTGATGCTCTGTTTTCTGACAAGGAAAAAGAGTTTCCTTTAGTCCAATAGAGAGCTGTATTTAAAAACAGAATCTTAATGGACAAATTGTGGGCATATTTTTCGATTTTTGTGTTTTACTAATTTAGATAGATGATACGAGCAAGCGAAAAAACCTTTTAACACAAGGGAAATGATTATTTGCGAGTTCCATCTGACCGTAAAAATATAAGAATAAACAGATGAATATTCTACTTATTGGTTCTGGAGGCAGGGAGCATGCGATGGCAGCATCGTTAGCAGAAAGCCCTCTTTGCACTCAACTGTATACTGCTACTGGTAACCCCGGGACAAAAATGTTAGGGACGAATTTGAATATTTCTCAGAATGAGCACCAACAGTTAGTTGACTTTTGTAGAGGAAACAATATAGAAATGGTTGTAGTGGGCCCTGAAATACCATTAGCAGATGGTATAAGGGATTATTTCGATAGTCATGGCCCTGAGGATCTAATTTTTGTGGGACCCGATGCTCAAGGGGCTCGTTTAGAGTCTAGTAAGTCGTTTGCCAAAGAATTTATGTCTAAACATAATATACCTACAGCAGGCTACATAGAAATAAGAAAAGAAAACCTTACCGAAGGAATAGATTATATCCGATCTGAAAATGGACCATATGTTCTAAAGGCAGATGGTTTGGCAGCTGGAAAGGGGGTACTTATAATTGAAGATGCGGAAGAAGCTGTTGGAGAACTCGAAAATATGATCGGAGGGAAGTTTGGAACAGCTTCACATTGTGTAGTTATAGAACAGTTTTTAAAAGGTATTGAATTTTCGGTATTTGCTTTAACGGACGGAGACAACTACGTAATACTACCGGAAGCAAAGGATTATAAAAGAATAGGAGAGAATGACAAAGGGCTAAATACTGGTGGAATGGGGGCCGTATCTCCAGTTCCTTTTTACGATGAGGTGTTGAAGGAAAAAGTCCTAAATCGAATTGTTAAACCGACAGTCAAGGGACTTAAATCTGATGGCATAACATATCAGGGGTTTATTTTCTTCGGGTTGATATTAGTAGGTGACGAACCTTTTGTAATCGAATATAATTGCCGTATGGGAGATCCTGAAACAGAAGTAGTATTTCCGAGAATAAAATCTGATATGGTACGTGCATTTCAGTTGATGAACGAAGGAGGCTTGGATCAATATGATATGGTGATAAAGGATAATACAGCAGTAACGGTGATGATGGTTTCTGGTGGATATCCTGAAACATACGAAAAGGGGAAGGAAATCAAAGGTCTTGAAGACGTTAATGATAGTCTTGTTTTTCACGCAGGAACAAAGGAGATCAATGGCAAGCTAGTTACGAATGGAGGAAGGGTATTGGCTCTTACATCATTTGGTGAAGACATTCAGTCTTGTGTAAATAGAAGCTTAGCCAATGCTGAGAAAATATCATTTGAGGGTAAGTATTATCGTAAGGATATAGGAAAGGATTTGATGTGATAAAAACATCAGAAATATCAACAATTATTCATGCTCGTATTCTAGGATCAATACCTGATGATTTTGTAGTTAATAAGCTTGTTATAGATAGTCGATCTTTAATAGTGGGAGGCAAAGATGTCTTTATTGCTTTTTTAGGACATATTCATGATGGGCATGATTTTTTAGAAGAAATATTTGATAGAGGAATCCGTCATTTCATAGTAAGCAAAGTTCCAGAGAAAATATTGGAAGGAGCTACCTATTGGTTGGTAGGAAATACCGTTTCAGCATTACAATTATTAGCCAAAGAGAAACTTAATAGATCTAACCTTAAAGAGATTGTGGCTATCACGGGAAGTAATGGTAAAACGGTGGTTAAGGAATGGTTGACACAGATACTTCAATCCAAATATCATGTGGTAAAATCTCCCAAAAGTTATAACTCTCAAATTGGAGTCCCTCTCTCAGCTTGGGAAGTTAATGACAATCATGAAATAGCAATCTTTGAAGCAGGTATTTCACAAGTGGGGGAGATGGATAATTTGTTTGACATTCTTCAACCCTCTATTGGCATATTTACTCATTTAGGAGATGCACATAATCAGGGATTTTTTAATAAAGAAGAAAAGATTAGGGAAAAGATAAGACTCTACCAATCTTGTAAAGTCATCATACTTGATAATGAGGAGAGAGATGTGGTTCGTATATTGAAAAAAACTTACCCTGATAAAGAAATTATCAATTGGCATTCCGGTATAGAATATGGATCGTTTTCGATAAAGAATATCGGTATAGGCGAGAAAAATACATCGATAAGTATTTCTAAGAACCGAAGTTTACATCATGTTATTTTATCTTTTATTGAAAAGTCGAGTGTCCAGAATGCTATAAATTGTATTGTTTGTTCTTTGTATTTGGGAATGGATATTGATAGGTTGGAGGACGGTTTGTCAAATTTGCAAAGGCTCCAATTTCGTCTAGAAGTTCAAGAAGGTTTGTATGATTCGGTCATTATTAATGATACTTACAACGCGGACATTACTTCGTTGGAATATGCCTTGAAATTTATGAACCAACAAGGAGATAGTAGCGAGAAGATGGTGTTTATTACTGAATTTGACGAACTTGGGATGAAGGAAGATGAGGTGGTAAAGAAAATTGCTGACCTTCTGAACAAATCTGGTATTTCTATTTGTGTGGCCGTTGGTAAATCTTTAGAGAAATTGGAAAAATACTTTTTGGGCAAGTACATTTTTTTTTCGAATGTAGATAGTCTTATTAAAGGTTTTGATATGCAGCTGATATACCAAAGGACAATTTTGGTAAAGTCGGCAAGAAGGTTTAAAATGGAGAGATGGGTAGATAGATTAAGTAAGGCTTTCCACTCAGCAACGTTAGAAGTAGATCTTGATATTATCTCTAATAATCTAAGCTATTATGCGAGTAAACTTGGTTCTGATACTAAAATAATGGGGGTAATTAAGGCGTCAGGGTATGGTAGTGGAGCATCGGTAGTGGCAAAATTATTGGAATATAGAAAGTTGGAATATTTGGCAGTGGCCAATATCGATGAAGGAATCCAATTACGAAATACAAATATTCAGCTGCCCATTCTTATTTTGAATCCGGGACTGGGTAACATCCCACAACTTACTAAATATAGACTTGAGCCTGAGATTTATGGTTTTGAGCAGCTGGAGGAAATAAAACATTTTAGCCAACACATAGAGAGCCCATTAGGTATTCATATAAAAATAGATACTGGAATGCATCGCTTAGGCTTTTTATCGTCTGACGTCGATGAATTGATTTCTCAACTTACAAATCTCGAGAAGGTAAAGGTTAAGTCCATTTTTACTCATTTGGCTGCTTCAGATGATCAAAGACATGATGAATATAGCCTCGAACAATTACACATTTTCGATACTATTTTTAAAAAGTTTTGTGACAGTTTGGGGTATTATCCTTTAAAACATGCCTTGAACACTTCAGGAATTCAAAGGTTTCCACAATATAAATTTGATATGGTTCGAATAGGTTTGGGTTTATATGGTGTAAATGAAGAATTAGTCGCTAAGAACAAACTCGTTCTGGCACATGAGCTGACCGCAAGTGTAATTCAAACCAAAAATTTGAAGAAAGGAGATACAATTGGATATGGTCGCAAGGGTATAATGCAAAAAGATGGAAGAATAGCAATTGTAAATATAGGTTATGCCGATGGCCTGATGAGAAATAGTGGTGATGGCAAATATGAGTTTATGATCCGGGGGCATAAAGCACAAATCATAGGTAATATATGTATGGACAGTACGATGATAGACATTTCTAATATAGAATCAGTGAATATTGGAAGTAGAGTGACTATATTTGGAAAAGAGGGCGGTATATTTAAACTAGCTAAAATAAACAATACCATTCCTTATGAGATAATAAGTCGTATTTCATCAAGAGTAAAAAGGATATATGCTGAATAAATATTCAAATAATAGGAGTAAATTACTAAAATTTTTCTTCGGGATATATTGTTTATTTATTTTAATGTGTAACCTGAATTCTCAGAAAGCCTTTCCGGATAATGGTAGGGTTTTTAATAATAGTGAAGTCCCAAGAATAGATATCCAGATGGATCAGGATGATTTGGATATGATGCTTGAGCAGGAAAACTGGTTCAAGGATGATTTATACCAAGCACAGTTTAAATGGATAGATGAGGAGGGAGAGCGGGTTTTGGATAACGTAGGAATTAGATTGCGTGGGAATACCAGTAGATCATCCGGTAAAAAATCTTTTAAGATCAAATTTAAAGCTTTTGATGGGGAAGAATTCTATGGTTTATCCGATCTTAACCTGAATGGAGAGCATAATGATCCTTCAATTGTACGTGCTAATCTGGCTTTTGATCTATTTGCAAAAGCTTCGGTGATAAGCCCAAGGACAAATTTAGTAGAGTTATACATTAACAATGAATTTAGAGGTGTTTATGCCAATATAGAACATATTGATAAGGATTTTCTTAACGAAAGATTCAATGACCCTTCTGGTAATTTATACAAAATGTATTACGGATGTGATCTCAGTTATCGTGGAGAAGATTCTGAAGAATATAAATACTCATTAAATGGAAGAGATAGAGTCTATGAGTTGAAGACCAATATAGAAGAAGATAATTACAATAGTTTAGCAAGTTTTATATCTATACTTAATGATCCTACAGATCCCGAATTTCAATGCAAACTGGAGAAAGTATTTGATGTTCATTCTTATTTAAGAGCTATGGCCATGGAAGTTATTATTGGCCATTGGGACAATCCTACTTTTAACAAGAACAACGGATACTTATATGATGATCCCGAAAGTGGAAAATTTTTATACATACCATTTGATGTTGACAATACTTTTGGAATTGATTGGTTTGGAATTGATTGGACAACCAGAGATTGTTACAACTGGGCGGCTACTTGGGAGGAGAGACCTCTTTACGAAAATATTATTGCCATAGACGAATATAGGGACTGGTATAGTGAATATTTATATCGCTTCAATAATCAATTTTTGAAAGACTTTGATGAGGAAGCTTATGATTATAGAGATAGAATATCTCATTTGGTTCAGCAGGATGACTATTATTCTGCTAGTTATGGATTCACTCACCAAGACTTTTTAAATTCTTTTGATGACGTAGTAGCAGCCAATCATGTAAAGAATTCCCTCATAGGATATGTATCTCAAAGAAGTATCTTTTTAGATCAAAATATTCAAATAAGTCAGACAACTCCTTGGATAGCAAATGTAGGAGAATTACCAAAAGATGACGAGTTGAAGATTACATGTCAGCTTTTAGCCGAAAGTATTCAAAATTTAACCTTGAACTATCAATCTGATAATGGAGATTGGATAGAAAAAAATTGTTCCTTAGTACAAACAAAAGGAGACACGAGTTTCTTTGAAGTGGTAGTGGAAATAGAAAATACACAAACGATCAAGTACTTTCTTAGTGTTGTAAGTGAAGATATCGAACTTACTCGTTGGCCCAGATGTGATAGTGAATTTTTGTTGACCTATTCGTCTGATAAACAACACGTAGTGGTTATTAATGAGTGGATGTCTTCCAATAGCAATTCTTATGCTGATGAGAAAGGAGAATTCGATGACTGGATTGAAATTTATAATGCGGGTGATGAAGAGGTAGATTTACAGAGATATTATTTGACTGATAACTTATCCATTCCTGAAAAATGGAAAATGCCCTCATATAATTTGCTTCCAGATCGATATTTGATTGTTTGGGCAGATAGAGATGAAGAGCAAGGAGAGTTTCATGCCAATTTTAAATTGGATAAAGGAGGTGAGCAAATTGGTCTCTTTTGGAAAGAGAATGATGTCTTCCATACGGTAGATACTGTTAGTTATCAACAGATGGATATGGACAAAACCAAGGGAAGATATCCAAATGGAATAGGAGAATTTATAGATTTGAGTGTTCCAACACCAGGAAGTAATAATACTGGGCTTTCAGATACAGGAGAAGAAATCTTGATTTCCAGAAATATGTTTCCTAACCCAACAAATGGGAGGATATTCATCAATGATTTGAAGGAAGTGAAAAGAATAGAGGTTTATTCATCGGAAGGGAAAAAAGTGCTGAGTATCTTGTTGGACAATGCTAAACAGATAGATTTAAGTCCGTTGCCGTCAGGTCTATATTATTTGAAAACTAATGTAGCAAATATCCCAATTGTTAAGCTCTAATCTCGATTATGAAACCTCATTGGTGGACATATATTAGAAGTTTTGTTCAGGAAGTGGTGATCGAACGCACCAGTTCACCACACAACGAATTACTGGAAATTAATTTGGTATCTGGAAGGTATCAATTGTGTACAAAAGAAGCGATCTATTCTTATGCCGATAAATATGATAATTTTCGTTTGTCATTCAAGCAAATGAAATCCAAGAATTTTGATTTTGAAAACGTTCTTTTGTTGGGTTTTGGTTTAGGCAGCGTACCCTTTATGTTAGAAAAAATATTTGATAAGAGTTGCAGATACACCGGAGTAGAGATAGATGAAGAAGTTATTCGATTGGCAAGTAAGTATGTCATAGGAGATCTAAAATCCGACATTGACCTGATCACAGCGGATGCGTTATCCTTTGTAGCTATTGATCAGAATAAGTATGATCTGATTATAATGGATGTTTTTCAGAGCGATAAAATCCCGAAAGCCTTCGAACAACAAGAGTTTTTATTAAATATTAAAGACCTCTTGGTTAACGAAGGTGTTTTTTTGTATAATCGGTTGGCATACACCGAAGAAGATCGAATACATTCCCAAGGGTTCTACGACAAAGCTTTCCGGAAAGTATTTCCCGAAGCATATTTGCATGAGGTTAAAGGAAATTATATGCTAGCCAATAAAAACGTCTTCAATTGACACTTTTCGGCAGATTATCTCATTTTAGGTCTTCTTCTTTTACTTCCTCTGCCTTGCATCATCTGCATTCCTTGTTTACCCATAGCTCGAGCTGTTTTGGCTTGACCTCTATTTTGATAAGCTTTGCCGAATTGATCGGCTTGCTCCTTGAGAGTAGGTTCAGTTATGTTTAACTTCTTGAGATCTTTTATATATTTTCCTGCTCCCGTCCAGTTATTCCTTTGGGCATGAATGTTAGCTAATTGAAGTAGCACCATACCTTTTTCGTTATCAGAAGGCAACTTAAGTGCCAGGGCTTGATTGAAATAACCTTCGGCTACTTTATTATCTTTCTTTTGTGCGGCCAGTGAACCTTTCATTATAAAGTAGAATGCTCTGTTCGTCACGTATAGTAGTTTAGGACTTAGAGTAAGATTAAGTCTTTTCTCTGCTCCTTCAAAATCCATTGACTGTAGCATTTCACCTGCACTTTGAACAGTCCCTAATAAAAAGTAACTGATCAATAAAATGATTCCAATAAGGATAAGAATCCATGAATAACCTAAACCATAAATCATTGACAAAATAATACCGCCACCTAGACATAAGGCTATTAATACAAATTTCAGGTATATATTTATTTTAAACATCTTCTATTTTTTGTTTGCGAAATTAATAATCGATTTAATCCTAGTATAATTTTGGATTATTTTTTAATCACTCGAGGTCTCTTAGCTATTGGAACCGTGCTGCATGCTTCACCAAACATTATGCTCTGGGCTATGTCTTTTAGTCTTTCTGTTATATAGCCATAGGCTGCTGCTGGTACCGCCTTTTCACTACAACCTTTGATTACAATGCGTTTGTCCCTAAACTCTCCAGGGTCAATAGCGTTTATTATATTTTTATAATAATGGTTTAAATAATCATCTCTATGGCCAAAATAGATGTCGGAAGCAATATTTTTTAAGTAACTTGATATCAGCATATTGGCCCAGACCGGAATAATAGCATCTACACTGCATTGTATAAGAACTATTTTGCCTGAATACTCAGACCATTCCAACTCTTTAAGAGACTGTCTGAAGTCTTTTTCTTTGAGGATTAACTCCATAAAAAGATAATCCTTAATGTCAAAAACTACGAAATCTTCTTGCGGATAGTGTTTTTCAAGATTTACGGTTATTAGACCACTATTAGCAACCCTGTTAATCAATTGACCTTCCATTATAATTTATTCCTCTTCTTTATTAGAATGCATTTCTATAGGTATCGGTTCACCGATTATGTTGGATTCTACTTCTATGTCTTTCAGTTTTGGTAGATCGGACATATTCTTTAAACCAAAATAATCCATGAATTTTTTACTTGTCCCATACAATATAGGTCTCCCGGGACCATCACTCCTTCCCAGTATTTCTACTAATTCCTTATCCAATAATTTTTGAATTGTGTAGTCTGCATTTACTCCTCTTATTTGTTCAATTTCACTTTTAGCAATGGGTTGTTTATAGGCTACGATACTCAATGTTTCTAAGGCTGTTTTCGAAAGTTTTTTCTTAGCGTCTAATTTTAAATATTCTCCTATTACTTTGTGATATGCTCCTTTCGTCATGAACAAAAAGCCATCAGATATCTGAACTAGTTCAAAGGCGAAGAGGTTGGCACTATATTTTTTTTGGATGTTGTCCAATGTTTCTTCAATATCTTTGTCGCTTACATTCACATTAAGAGTAGAAGAAAGGACTTTCTTGATATCTTTTATTTCAATGGGGCCGTTAGCTGCAAAAACTAAGGCTTCTATATATAAACTATAGTCTGTCATCATTTCAAAGATTGGAAAACAAAGGTATAAATTAGTTTTATGACGGTTAGGAATTGATGAATTTTAATTGACTATTCATGAATACTCAAAATTCGGTTATTATTACCAATAATACTTGTTTGCCATGTGTAAACAATTGATTTATAATCTTACAAAGATTAATGTTTATTTTTTTTGTCATAAATCGTTATATTTATAATTAATTACTAATTTTAACCTTCCAGTACGAATAAAAATACAGCCTTTAGTAGGTTATTTAAAATCAAAAATTATGAGTTTAAAGTTTCGACTTTTAGTTGTTTTGTTGATACTATGCACTGGATATACATCCCAAGCACAGGACATTCATTTTTCCCAGTTTTATAATTCACCCTTGAATCTCAATCCAGCAATGACTGGAGTGATGAACTGTAAGAACCGATTTATATTAAATTACAGAAATCAATGGGGAGCTGCTTTGGCTGCTAACGCCTATAATACTTTTTCGGCTTCATATGACCAAAAGGTACCGGTAGGAAGATATGATTATTTTGGGATTGGTGGTACCCTTTGGAGTGATGTAGCAGGAGAATCAAGATTTGGTACTAATCAGGGTCGACTTTCTGTTTCTTACAGTAGGAAAATGGCGGGACGTAGAAAACAAGCTAGTTACTTAGTTTTTGGAGCAGATGCAGGAATTAGTCAGCGTAAATTTAGTCAGGAAGATTTAAGATGGCCTAACCAAATTACTAATGGAGTATTTATCCCAACTGATCCAACTGGAGAGGAAGGAATATTACTGGATACGGATTTTTTATTTGCTGATTTGACAGCTGGCCTATTGTGGTTTAGCGTTCTCGATGAAAATACAAATTGGTATGTGGGTGCTGCTTTACACCATTTAAATAGAGCCAATGTTTCTTTTTATGGAAATGATGAATCTCTTTATACGAGATTGACAATTCATGCTGGAGCCCAGTTTGAAATTAAGCCTAGAATAAAGCTATTACCAAATATTATTTATATGTCTCAAGGACCTCACAGAGAAATCAATGTGGGTACAAACTTTAGATTTGCTATGGGTCCAAGTCGATTGACTAACCAATCTTGGGAGTTGGGTGTATGGTACAGACAAGCTACTAAAATCGAAAATGGAATATACTCTGATGCTTTTATTTTGGCAACAAGATTTAATTATCAGAATTTTGGAATCGGATTTAATTATGACTTTACTGTATCTGATTTTAGTGCGGCAGGAGCGGCGAATGGAGCTTTTGAGTTCTCACTAGAATATTTGATTTGTGGACCGGAAAATAGAGGTGTATACTGTCCAAGGTTCTAAGTAGATAGAAGAAAAATAAAACAATTAGAGAAGCACTGATCATATGATTGGTGCTTTTTTTATTATACCGATTGTTACATACCAATAGTTTATATATATGACTTAAAAATATGTTTTTTACCTCACTTTAGGTGACGTAAATAATCCTTATTTTTAAGGTTTAAGGACAGTAGGACACTGTATATCTCAATAGTATATCTCATATCATATCTGGTTAATTTTAATAGTAACACTTAAAAACTTCATATGTTAGGAAGAAGCAAAAAAGAAATGGAAACTAAAAATCAAAGCAATAGCCCGGTTAGCAAGACGGCTCTTAATAGCATTGTTCACGGAACCAAGGTCGAGGGAACATTACATGCAAATTCGGATATTAGAATAGATGGAGAGGTAAAGGGAAAGTTGATATGTACAGGAAAGATAATTGTTGGAACTCAGGGGAAAGTTGATGGGGAAATATCTTGTGAGAATGCAGTTATCGAAGGTACTATTATTGGAAACTTCAAGGTAAAGGAACTTTTAAATGTTCGAGAAACTGGTAGAATAGAGGGAGATATTAACTATGGTAAGATTAATGTACAGTCAGGCGGAGTGATCATGGGAACATGTAATATGGGAGCAGTTAATACTACTATGAAGGGCAAGCAAAAAATGGCGGCCGTCAATTAAAATCTTGTGACCAAAGAAAAGTTAAAGTCTAAAACGAATAGCTATTTAAAATACTCTGGTATCGCTTTTCAACTAACGGGGCTGATGTTAGTAGGAATATTTTTAGGAAAAAAAATTGATGCATGGTTGGGTTGGGAGAAGCCCTTTGCTACTGTGTTTCTAATTTTGTTTCTTTTTGTTGGATATCTATATAAGCTATACATTGATCTGGTTAAGAATGAAGACAAATAGGTTGGTCTGATGATAAGGGGATTCATTTTTACACTATTGTTTTGTGTATCGGTTCTTTTCTTTTGGAATAGGTATTTCCCTTTTGATCATTTTGTTACATTAACTGGCATTACTCTTTTAACATTTTCAATACTTGTTGGATTATTGTTTGTTATTACATCTAGACTAATAAAGATCAAATCAGAGACTGATTTTTTCATTCCTGTTGTCATGATGGGGGTGCTTTTGAAGTTTATCCTATCATTTATAATAATTTTTATCTTCTATAAGACCTATCAGCCGAATAGTGGTAATTTTGTTTTGCCATTTATTTTTATTTATGTTTGCTTCACAGTATACGAAACCATTTACTTAGATAAAATGGTTAGAAATTAATTGAAATATGTCCAAAATAAAAGAAGTAGAGATTGAAGGCTTCGAACGTATAGTCTTAGATTCAAATCTTTCGGAAAGTAGGGTTACAAAAGTATCGGATAATGAGTATCAGGTCAGACTTGCCGGCAAAAATTTTGTAATTGACTTAGAGGATTATAATCCCAATACGAGAGAATTTTCTTGTAAAGTAGACGGAGTAACTTTCAAGGGTAAAGGGATGACCGATCTGGATTTATTAGTTGATAAACTCGGTTTTAGAGCAAAATCTAAGAGCAATGCTAAGGAGATTAAAGCACCAATGCCTGGTTTGGTATTGGATATATTGACTGCAGTAGGAGAGGAGAAGGAGCCTGGCGATAATATCTTGATTCTTGAAGCGATGAAGATGGAAAACATACTTAAGGCAGAAGGAGAGGGCAAGGTGGTGGAAATACTTGTGAAAAAAGGAGATTCCGTACAGAAAGGTCAATTATTGGTCAGATTTGACTAGAAAAGCTTTTTGTCAAATCTGACCAATATATAATTATCTTATCAGCGTAACATTCCCTTTTAATTCCATAGCTTCCTGGCATTTATAATTGAAGTTGATATAGTAGAAGTATACATCTTCACTGGCTTGTTCTCCACCCATATCTCCATCTACGAATCCATTCCATCCAGTCGTATTGTTTTGGTTATCATATACTTTTTTACCCCATCTATTAAAAATCTGGAAGGTATTGATCTCAAAATAACTGCGTTGCTCCTCCTGATTAGAAACGGCATTACCATCTAAATCCAAAATGACTATATCAAAGACATCTTGATGCATATCGTTGTTTGGACTAAAGAGATTTGGTAAGGTGGCCATCGTTCTGGCACCTATATCAATTGTTTTTATTGTATCAACACTACAATTAGAGACATCATCGCTAACAGTAAGTTTTACATTATACTGCCCAGAACCTGCATATTGATGATCTGGGTTCTCCAGATTGGAATCATTTCCATCTCCAAAGTCCCATAAATAATTAGTTGCATTAAGGGAGTTATTAACGAATGTTACAGCTCCGGGACATTCCAGTGTATCAATGATGTAGTCGAAAGAGGCGTCGAGATTGTATATTTCAATAGGAAGCTCGTATACTATTTGGCAACCTTCTTCCGAAAATAAAGATACATTCATAGTCGTCATTCCACTTTCAGGTATTTGATCATAGGAGAATACATATGGCGGTTGTTGATTACTTATGGTTCCTTGACCACCATTCCAAATAATGGAATCCACTTCAACCATATCTGTAATGGTAAAAGTAATGTCCTCACCTCTACATACTTTAGTCTTATCTGCTGACAAATTGCCTTCAGGACCTATGGCAACAAAGTTGGCAGAGGTAGTGTCAGCACATCCTGTTTGGGATCTCACAATTAATTCTATTTCATGAACACCTTTTTCGTTAACACCTTGGGTAATTGCGGGCGAATTAACAAAGGGTAGACCATTTAATTTCCATTCATAAATAGTTTGATTGGGGTTTTCATTGGGATCGATAGTAGAGTTTATTCCTGTCCAATCTAATATGGTTTGGTAGCAAACAGTATCTTCAAGTCCCGTAATTTCAGCCATTGGATATTGTATAGCAACTATGGATGTGTCAATGGTATTTGTACACCCACTGGCATCTTCTTCTATATTTAGCGTCACATTGTGGACGCCAGGTTGATCAATAACCAAACCAAAAGCCTGGTCTTCTGAGTTTCCTATATTCTCTATTTCCCAATCAAAGTGTAGGAAGGAACCGGCTAACGTATAATCTGTAGCGGCAAAGTTTACCTCTGACCCTACACAAAATTGCCTTGGGCTCAAAAACAAATTGGTAAAAGGCTCATATATTTCTAAAAATAGACTTATACTATCTTCACAACCTAGAGCATCAGTTAGTTTAAGTTGAATAGGCAGTTGATCCAGATTAAAAGGATTGTCGGATTCAGTAAAGTTTTTTAAAGGATTTTGTTGATTTGAACCGAAACTCCATTGGTAACCAACCACAGTGGTATCAGCTATGCTCAAATCAGTAAATTGTACATCATTGGGAAAGCAAATCTTATCTTTATCAAAAGCAAAATTTGGATCCATACCATAAGCAAATATATCTTTGGAAAGGGTATCTGTACATCCGTTAATATCTTCAGTGATTAGGGTGACTTGATTCCATCCCCTACCAAAAGCAACATCCAATATAGGGGTTCCTTTCTCTCTGGGTCTTGGCCAATTGGGAACATGCCATAAGTATCCTTGATGACATCTTTCATCCACATCTTTAGAAATAGAAGCGTCTAAAAAATACTCCTTGGTATCACAAACTATAGTGTCGATCAAAAAGTCAGCTACGGGTTTTCTAACAAAAACTGTTACCGAATCTCTATCCGGACTACAACTATCATTTTCATTGACGGATTCTAATATCACGTTGTAATCACCTGATTCCGGGAAAGTATATTCAAAAATATCATCTTGATTCTCTAAAGTATCGCCCTCTATAATCCAAGTAACTTTTGTGGCATTAAAGCTAGAATCAGTAAACATGACTGTGTAATGATCTTCACAATTAGTCATGTACTTGATATTGGCTTTAGATCCATTTACATTGATCACTTCACTTGTTGTATTATAACAACCATTATACTCGACATTCAAAGTAACATTAAATGTGCCAGGCCTATCAATAAACTTGTGAGTATAATTTGGATCTTCCGCACAATGATTTACACTACCGTCTATATCAAAATGCCATGAATCTATTCTGTCATCTAGATTATCCGCGTTTAGGGTAAGTTCATCGTAAAGACAAAATTCATTTTGAGGAAGGACATAAGAAGCATCCAATTTTTCTCCTACAAAAATCCAAATTCCAGCTGATTCATCAATGCACCCTACATCCGTTACAATAGTGGACTTCACATAGTATTCTCCGGGAGTATCATACACATGGGAAATGTCATTTACTTGACCAGGTGTGTAGGTGTCAGAAGTGCCATCTCCCCAATCATAGGTATACGAAGTGATGTTGTAAATAGAAACACTCTCATCTGAAATATTCACGGTTAGGGGTGCACATCCTCGGGAAGTAGAAGGTGTGAATTCTGCATCTGGATGATCCCAGTAAAAAGAATCAATTTTTTCGCCCTTACACCCATGCTCTGAATAAACGGTTAATTCCATGTAAAATGTATCAGGTTCAAAAACGTAAAAACTGTCTCTGTCCGGGTCATCATATTCCAATAAATAGTCATATAGTTCTCCTACATTATCCTGAATGTCATTCCATAGATAAATATCATGGGTCTTATCTACAGCTTCGAATGAGTATATCTGCGGATCTTGACAACTAATGAGAGGATCAAAAGTGAAATCAGCATTAGGTTCATCCACATATACCTTTATTAATGTGTCACTCTTGCAGTCTTCACCATTCAAAGCGGTTAATTGTATTTCTTTATCGCCACCACTCAAATATTGAATAAAAGGTGTTCTTTGTGTAGATTCGGCAATGGTTGCAGTACCATCAAATTTCCATTCAAAATTTTCTGCCACGGTATTATTGACGATACTTAGGTATCTTTCAGGACATATAGTATCTGAAACCATCAAATCAAATTGAGGAGGACCTACATTAACTTTACGTTGGATATTAACTTCGCATCCGTCTCCATTATCTACGGTCAATATTATCGTATATTC
Organism: Saprospiraceae bacterium; assembly: GCA_965230495.1. Classification (GTDB taxonomy): domain Bacteria; phylum Bacteroidota; class Bacteroidia; order Chitinophagales; family Saprospiraceae; genus JACJYM01. The sequence goes on from CBDDLC010000002.1 coordinate 209,466, forward strand.
ACCTGCTTCATCATAAGTAGGGTTAGTGGGGTTGTACTCATTGCTGGTTTCACCATTTCCAAAATCCCAAGTATATGAAAAAGAAGGATTGTTTTCACTTGAATTGGCAATTGGCAAAGTAAGTGGTAATTCACAAAGATTAATGTCTTGATCATAGTCAAAGTTGACATTTACTCTTTCTGATAGTGATATAAAATCTTCAAAAGTGAGTGTGGATTCACAATCTTGATCTCCGGTTAGAATTCTCAATGTTACGTCAAAATCACCGGCCAAAGTGTATGTATATAAAGGATTTTCATCATTGCTGCTAGCTCCATCACCGAAAGCCCATTGAAAACCCAGTACTTCGATTCTAGGGTCAACAACAGAGTTATTTGTAAATTGGATGGTTTGTGGAGCACAACCTTCATTAATAGAGGCTTCTATCTTAATATCCGGAAGTGGAATAACTTCAATTGTTAACTGACCTACTAGTGTACCACCTTCACCTTCATAAAGAGATACTGTAAAGTCTCCACTATTAACATACTGTACTTGGGGATTTTCAAGTGTAGAACTACTTCCATTCCCAAAATCCCAAAAATAAGTACTAAGTGCATTGTCTGCCGAAAAATTAACTGTCATAGGAGCACATCCCCTCGTTATATCTGCACTTTGGCCGAAAATATTAGAGTATGTAGCAAAAACCAAAATAGATAGTAATATTCTTTTCATTTTTACCACATTTTAAAATTAGAATTAAGGTAACTGTTGGCCATTTTTAGATATTGTCCATGGGTAAATCCGCAAGTGCAAGGATAGTAACTCATGACATTACCAACATCGGGTTGGTAAAACATTTGAAATGAATCCCTCTTGAGAGAAATAAACTCACAGTCAGGGCCTATATAATCACTCATTTTATCGCTGGGAACATATGGATCCGCTGGTGTATCACATATACCATCACCCTCGGTTTCACAATTAAGGCCATTAACCCATTCCTTGCCGTTTCCTTCAAAAGTATGTTTTAAGCCAAAGAGATGACCTAATTCATGGGCCACAGTACCTGCTCCACATCCCTTTTTAATAAATACAAGACCTGATTCCGGACCTGCAATACCTCCCAAACTAGCATGACCACACTTCGTAGGTGGTTCAAAAGTGCCAATGTAGTAGAAATTGATTCGATTTTTTTCGTGCATCAAAGCTTTAAACCTGCCATCTTCAATAGGTTCCGGTGCTATTGAGTCGAATGCATAATTATCCATATAATCAATATGACATATTTCAAAATTGATACAGATGGGCGAAAAATACATACTAGCACCTTCAATATCAGCTCTCAATTGATCTTCAGTAATATTTGCATTGCCCAGACTATCTTTAACTACATGTACATATACCTGAAAGGTCTTATCTACGCAGGGTAGCTCTTTGTGATAGTGATGAAGCTCTTGACCCCATAGGGCCATGGGTATTAAACCGATTATTAAACAAATAATTTTTCTCATCATAGGATTGTTTCTTATGGTTTAAAGTCTGGGACAGTATATAATTGGATCTACCTTCAAAGTCTTATCAGGATAAAATATATGATAGCCGCCTAATTCAAAAGCACCTTGGCTATTCACATGTTCGGCTATATCAGATAAACTTAAGTCAAACGAAAATGTAATTTGTGTTTTATTGGTCTTCATTCCGAGAATAACATTCGCAGAATCACCTGCCCTGTATCCTAACCCTGAGATAAGAGCCCATTTTCCTTTTTTCTTAATTGTATATTCAGAAATGAACTGAAAATTCATGTTTGACTGCTTATCACTATTGTTATTAAATGAAAGGTAAGCTGCAGGTTCAATTACCAATCTTTTTCCTACCAATGATCGTATATTTCCATGAAAGTTAAGACGTCTTCCTATTAAAGCTTGAGTAGTAGAGCCTTCTATTCCATATCTAATATTCGGAGCATTGAGATGCATCATTGCAAAACCAATTTGGAAAGAGGTTGTTTTGGTCATCAAAGACTTAAAACTAACACCAACATTTAAAGGGCTGAAATTTTCACTAAGACTGCCCAAAGCTTCTATGTCCTGTCTTTCATTCCCCATGAAAATGGAATTTCGGTCACCAGGGTTTGAATCATCGGCTCCTACACCCATATATCCGTATTCTAATCCAATAGAAACTACATTTTTGCCCTTTTTTCCAAAAGGGATGTGATAACCTACACCTAATCCACCTCCAGTCATGCCTATTTTGTAATCTCCGATCTTGTCATAGTCCATGCTTAATGCCAATCCGATCCAATGATTTTTATTGAGAGGAGAAAAAAGATTATATTCAAATCCTATAACACCTGTCTGATAAGTGTTTTGGAATTGGGTTCTAACCTGAGCCTGAACCTTATAAGTACCAAGAAAAGAACCACTAAGTGCTGGATTAAAGAAGTTTTGTACATTCCTGTAATTAGTAAAATGCAAATCTTGTCCAAAACAAGGGCTAAGAAAAAACACCAAAATAACTGCACAACAAATAGTGCCGACTTTGTTAGTGAGAATGATGTAAAGTTTCATCATAATATTCTTTTTTCATTTAGGTTCTACTATTGCCTTAAGAAAGTGTCCAATCCTATGTATTAAGACGCAGTAAATAGCATCTTCGCTGCAAGAGACTTTGAAAAAGTGAATATATCAAAAATCAGGGGCTTTGGCAACTCAGTTATGTTATTACCATCGAAATGTCGTTTCCATTATTTTAGCTAATAATTAACACATTGACTATCTTGGAGATAATCTTACTATTGGAACAATCATTTCCTCCAGAGATACCCCGCCGTGCTGGAAAGTATTCTTGTAGAAATTATTGTAGTAAGTGTAATTATTTGGATAAAGGAAAAATAAATCCTCTTTGGCAAAAATAAATGTTGAACTCATGTTAGGCCTTGGTAACCCTCCTTCTTCAGGCCGTTTTATCTCAAAGACGTCTTTTGGATTGTACTTGAGATTTTTACCAACTTTATACCTTAGGTTTGTAGTAGTTTCTTTATCGCCTACAACCTTGGAAGGGTTTTTAACCCTTATAGTGCCATGATCTGTGCTTATAAATAATTGTATGTTTTTAGAGGCTAACTTTTTAAGAGAATCCCAAAGAGGAGAATTTAAAAACCATGATCTGGTCAACGAACGATAAGCTTTTTCATCACCTGCAAGTTCTTTTAATACTTCCATTTCCGTTCTGGCATGGGACATCATGTCTATGAAGTTATATACGATAACTGTAAAGTCATTGTTAAGAACATTTAGGATGTTGTCGTTCATTTGTTTCGCATAATAGGTATTGGTAACCTTTATGTATTGGGACTTAACATCTTTTTTAATTAACCTTTTAAGTTGAATTTCTAATAGCTCTTTTTCCTTAAGATTTTTTCCTCCTTCTTCAAAATCGTTTAACCACCATTCCGGATAGTTTTTTTGAATTTCATGGGGTGTCATTCCGGAAAAAATAGCATTACGACTATATTGAGTAGCGGTAGGAAGCATGCTATAAAAATAGTCCTCATCCTCAATACGATATAGTTCGTTAATTATAGGTTTAATAATTTTCCATTGATCATATCGTAAATTGTCTAGAAGGACAAAAACATTGCTTTGTGAATCTTTAAGAAAGGGGAAGACCGATTTTTTGAGAAGCTGGTGAGATAAGGTAGGACCTTCTTCGTTATCCATCCAGTCGAGATAGTTTTTGGAAACATATCTGAAGAATTCCTTATTGGCCTCAGATTTTTGAATACTAAGAATTTCTTTCATCTGATCATTGTCAGAATCATCAAGTCTTAACTCCCATCCAATTATTTTCTTATATATATCAACCCATTCATCATAATTGGGGTTGTTCTGAATATCCATCAGAATATTTCTAAACTCTTGTTGATAGTCAGTTGCGGTTTTTTGATTCACAAGTCTTTTATTGTCAACAATTTTCTTTAAGGTAAGAAGGATTTGATTAGGATTAACGGGTTTTATTAGATAATCATCTATCTGAGAACCAATCGCCTCTTCCATTAAATTTTCGGCTTCGTTTTTTGTGATCATCACAACCGGTATGGCAGAGTTTTTTGATTTGATTTCTGTCAGTGTTTCTAAGCCAGTTATTCCTGGCATAGACTCATCTAAAAAGATAATATCCACATCATTGTTATTATCTAAATAGTCCAACGCATCATGACCATTTGTTACTGTTTCAACTTCGTAGCCTTTTTTGTTCAGGAAGAAAAGTTGTGGCTTGAGCAAATCTATCTCGTCATCAGCCCAAAGTATCTTAATTTTATCACTCATTTATCAAAATTATATCATTTTTGTAATTGCTACCTTGCAAGAAATACTTAGAAACGAAAAAGTATCAATAATTAGTGCCATTACATAATGTCTGACAAAAAAATATTTAATGACCCTGTTCATGGGTTCGTAACTTTTGATTTTAAGCTGATCTATGAATTAATTGATCACCCTTGGTTTCAAAGGCTTCGTAGGATATCTCAAATGGGACTAAGTCATTATGTCTATCCTGGAGCGGTACATACACGATTTCATCATTCCTTAGGAGCTTTGCATCTTATGAAGAGATCTCTGGACATATTGATTTCTAAAGGAGTAAAAATTAACGAGGAGGAAAAGAGGGCTGCTCAGGTAGCTATACTATTGCATGATATTGGCCATGGACCGTATTCGCATGCTCTCGAATTCAGAATTATTCCTGTTCATCATGAGCAGATTACTCTAAAGATAATGGAGGCCCTGAATGTTGAATTCAAGGGGAAACTTAGTTTGGCCATAGAAATATTTACGGATAGGTATCATCGTCCATTTCTAAATCAATTGGTTTCTTCTCAGATTGATGTGGACAGGTTGGATTATTTATCTCGTGATAGTTTTTATACAGGAGTACAAGAGGGCTTTATCGGATACAACAGAATTATTAATATGTTTAATGTTGTTGATGATCATTTAGTTGTAGAGGAAAAGGCTCTGTATACCTTAGAGCGATATATACACTCGCGAAAGTTTATGTACGCACAGGTTTATTTGCACAAGGCGTCTCTCGCAGCAGAACTTATGTTGCGATCTTATTTTCGTCGCTTACATGACCTAATCCGCGAAGATAGTCAGGTGATTCATAAGCTTCGCGATAATTTCCGTGACTTATTCAAATTGGTTTCGTCTTCAAAATTGAAAGAACGAGAGTTCGAAAGTTTTTTAAGTTTAGATGATTCAGATATTATTAGCTTGCTAAAGAAATCAGTGTTAAGTTCAGATTTTGTTTTACGGTACTTGTCCAAGTCCATTTTGAATAGAAATCTATTTCGTATCAATTGGATCGAAGATAAATTGGAAAAAAAGAAAATTAAGGAATTGAGAAATAATCTTGATAAAAGATGGAATCTTGACTCTGATACGGCAAAATATTTGGTAATATACGGTGTGGAAAAAATCAAAAATTACGATAAAAATGAGAAGGAAATTCTCGTATTGAAAAAGGATGGAGAAATCCTGCCCTTATCCTCTTTTTATAAGGGTTTTTACCTAAAAAAATATTTCAAAAAACATTACCTTTGCAGTCCCAAAATATAGAAACTTCAAAATAGAATAATTAATAATTTTTAAACAGACAATTAAGTTATGAGAAACCTTAAACTTTATTTTTCTTTTTGCTTAATGCTTCTAACTTATTTGGTTTCGGCTCAACCTGATCCGACTATGCCAAATGAGCCAGGAAAGTGTTATGCTAGATGTTTGATAGATGACCAGTATGAGACGGTCACCGAACAAGTTCTTGTAAAAGAGGGGTCTACAGCAGTTAGGGTGATTCCTGGTGCAACAGAAACCATTACGGAACAAGTTCTGGCTCAGGATGGGTCAACGACTTTAAGAGTAATTCCTGCTCAGTTTGAAACAGTTACTGAACAGGTGATGACTTCAGAGGGTAAATCAAGCGTTGCTTTGACACCTGCACAATTTGAGACCATGTCAGAGCAAGTATTGGCTCAGGAAGGATATACAACAATAAGAATTGTTCCTGCCCAGTTTGAATCTGCTTCTGAACAGGTAATGACCTCAGAGGGACAGTCAAGTGTTTCAATATCACCTGCTCAGTTTGAAACTGTAAGTGAACAAGTAAAAGTAAGTGATCCTGATTCCGATGTGATTATTAGGTCTGCGCAATTTGAGACAATGACAGAACAAGTAATGACTTCAGAGGGACAGTCAAGTGTTTCAATAACACCGGCGTCATTTGAGACAATGACAGAACAAGTGTTGAAATCTGAAGGTAGTTCTACTACACGAATCAATGCTGCTTCTTTCGAAACGGCTTCTGAACAAGTCCTTGTGAATACACATGCAGCAGCAGGTGGAACAGGAGGAAATTATTTGAAAGTAAATTTTAGATCAGGTTCAGCTGTTTTAACTGGTAATTCTGATGCGGAAATCAGAAAAATTGCTGCTACAATAGATTGTTCTGAAGGAAAGACAGCGAGTATTGTAGGACATACAGATAGCCAAGGTTCAGAGGAAGCTAATCTTACTCTATCAAGAAACAGAGCACAGGCTGTATATAATGTTTTAATAGCAGCTGGAGTAGATGCGTCATGTTTAAGCTATGAAGGTATGGGAGAATCTAGCCCAATTGCTTCAAATAATACTGCTGAGGGAAGAAGAAAGAATAGAAGAGTAGAGTTGGTTACATATGGTTCAGAAGGGAAAGCAAATGATGGTGATCCGAATTCAATTATCGACATACGAATTATCCCAGCTCGTTTTGAAACGATGACAGAGCAAGTAATGACTTCAGAAGGAGAATCTAGAGTAAGTATAACTCCAGCTTCTTTCGAAACTGCTTCTGAGCAAGTAATGACTTCAGAAGGAGAGTCTTCTGTTTCAATTTCACAAGCTACTTTCGAATCGGCAGAAGAGCAAGTATTGGTAAAAGATGCTTACACTACTATTAAAGTAGTTCCAGCACAATTTGAGACAGTTACCGAGCAAGTATTGGTTCAGGAGGCTTATGAGACTTTAAGAGCTGTACCGGCAGAATATGAGACAGTTACCGAGCAAGTATTGAAAAAAGATGCTTACACAACGTTAAGAGCGATACCAGCGGAATATGAGACGGTTACAGAACAAGTATTAGTAAAAGATGCATATACTACACTTAAAACTATACCAGCGGAATATGAGACGGTTACAGAACAAGTATTAGTAAAAGATGCATATACTACATTAAGAGCTGTACCAGCAGAGTATGAGACAGTTACAGAACAAGTATTGGTAAAAGACGCTTACACAACGTTAAGAGCGATACCAGCGGAATATGAGACAGTTACAGAACAAGTGTTGAAAAAAGATGCTTACACTACATTGAGAAAAGTACCTGCGGAATATGAGACAGTTACGGAACAAAAATTGAAAAAAGATGCATATACTACTCTAAGAGCTGTACCGGCAGAATATGAGACAGTTACCGAGCAAGTGTTGAAAAAAGATGCTTATACGGTATTAAAGGTAATTCCAGCTCAATTCGAGACGGTTACGGAACAAGTACTGGTAAAGGATGGATATTCTACGTTAGCAGCAGTATCTGCAGAGTATGAGACGGTTACAGAGCAAGTATTAGTAAAGGATGCTTATACTACGATAAGAGTGATTCCTGCTGAATACGAGACAGTTACTGAACAAGTAATGGTAAAGGAAGCAACTACAAGAATAGAGACTAGACCTGCGAAGTACGAGACAGTTACTGAACAAATCGAAGTATCTCCTGCAACGACTAAGTGGGAAAAGAAGAAAGCTGATAAGAATTGTTTATCTGCGAATCCGGATGATTGTTTAGTTTGGTGTTTGGTAGAAGTTCCTGCGTCTTATAAGACGGTAACTAAAAGAGTAAGAGTAGGTTGTGATGAGGGATGGACTGATAATGGAGAATGTACAAGAACAATCGAAGTGCCTGCAGAGTATACAACGAGATCATACAAGAAATTAGTAAAGGATGCTACTACAGAAGTTGTAGAGATTCCTGCTAAGTATGAAAGTAGAACATACCAGAAATTGGTTTCTCCGGCTTCTGCTACATCAAACAAGGTTGATGCTCAGTACAAAGACAGAACATATAAGAAAGTGGCTGCAGATGCGACTACTGAAGCAACTCAAGTACCTGCGGAATACGAGAATAGAACGTATAGAAAGTTGGTTAAGGCAGCTACAGTAGAGAGAACAGAAGTACCTGCGGAATATGAAACTGTATCTTATAGAAAACTTGTTAAAGAGGCTACCACCGAAGCTACTCAAGTACCTGCAGAATATGAGAACAGAACATACAGAAAGTTGGTTAAGCCAGCTACTGTAGAGAGAACAGAAGTGCCTGCTCAATACAAGGACAGAACATATAGAAAGTTAGTTAAGCCTGCTTCTGTAGAGACGGTTCAGGTTCCTGCACAATATGAAAACAGGTCATACCAAAAATTGGTAAAACCTGCAACTACTGAAGCGGTTACGGTACCTGCTCAATATAAGGACAGAACGTATAGAAAATTAGTTAAGCCAGCTTCTGTAGAGGCAGTACAAGTGCCTGCAGAATATGAGAACAGAACATACAGAAAGTTGGTTAAGCCAGCTACTGTTGAATCGGTTACAGTTCCTGCAAAATATGAAAATAGAACGTATCAGAAGCTAGTAAGTGCGGCTACTACAGAGGTTGTAGAGGTTCCTGCTCAGTACACTTCGAGAACATTTAAGAAAGTAGCGAATCAGGCATCTTTCAACGAGAATACAACTGAGCCTTCATACGCTAATAGAACGTACCAAAAGTTGGTGGCAGATGCTTCTCATGAAGTTACAAAGACTGATCCTAGTTACACAAATAGATCTTACCAGAAACTTGGAACCGATGCTAGTACAAGAGCAGTTTATGGTGGACCTCAGTATACTACTAGAACATACCAAAGACTAGTATCTGATGCCAACCATGAGGTGGTAACAGGAGATCCTGTTTACGAAAATAGAACATATCAGAAGTTAGCGGGAGATGCATCTTTTGAAGAAAGAACAGGAGAGCCTGCATATGCGAATAGAACATATCAGAAGTTAGTATCTGATGCTACGTCTGAAAAAGCTCCTTGTAAAGGAACAACTACAAGACTTGATGTTAAATTTGCTACTGCATCAGCACAATTGACTCAAGGATCATATGCTGAAATCAATAGAGTTGCGGCTATGTTTGCAGCAGATCCTTCAATGAGTGGAACAGTAGTAGGACATACCGATAGTGATGGAAGTAATGCTTCTAATATGACTCTTTCTGCAAATAGAGCAAAAGCAGTTTATAATGCTTTGATAGAAGCTGGAGTAGATGCTTCAAGATTGAATCATGAAGGAAAAGGAGAGAATTCTCCAATAGCTACCAACGCAACTGCAGAAGGAAAGAGACAGAACAGAAGAGTAGAATTGGTGGCATATGGTACTGGAGAGGGTGATTGTTCTAAGTACACAACAAGAACTTACCAGAAATTGACTGCAGACGCATCTTTCGAAGAAAGAACTGGAGAGCCTGCATATGCTAATAGAACATATCAAAAATTGGTTGCGGATGCAACTACTGATGTAAGTGAAATTCCAGCAAAGTATGTGGATAGAACATATCAGAAATTGGCGAACGATGCAACATTTGTGGAAAGTAAAACAGAAGCTTCTTACAAGAACAGATCTTATCAGAAGTTAGTAAATGCTGCGACTACAGAGGCTACACCAGTTGAAGCAAAGTATGTGGATAGAACATATGCTAAGACAGCACCAGCTACAATAGAAAAATCAGATATCGCACCTGAATACAAAACTATTACCAGAAGACAATTGGTTAAGGCTGGTGGATTTACTGAGTGGAGAGAAGTAGTTTGTGATACTGATATTACAGCGGATTTAGTTAGAAGAGTACAATCTGCTTTGGCAGAAAGAGGTTACAATCCTGGTCCTATTGATAATGCTATGGGAGCAAAAACTAAGGCTGCTTTAGTTAAATTCCAAAAGGATAATGGACTTCCTATCGGACAATTAGATTATGAGACATTAAAAGCTTTAGGAATAAAGTAAATTGATGTTTTTTTAGAATAAAGAATGGCTCCTCAAATGAGGGGCCATTTTTTTTGTGCCCTTTCAATTTTTTAGAATATTTTCGCTGCTCAAATGTGTAATCACTATGGATGATAGAATATTTTCTTTGATCGAAAACGAACTTTCTCGACAGAGAGAAGGAATTGAACTTATCGCCTCGGAAAACTTTACTTCGGTAAACGTTATGAAGGCAATGGGAAGCTGTTTGACAAATAAATATGCTGAGGGATATCCTGATAAAAGATACTATGGAGGTTGTGAGGTAGTTGATCAGGTAGAGAACTTGGCTATTGACAGGTTAAAGGAGTTATTCGGCGTGGAATATGCCAATGTACAACCGCATAGTGGGGCTCAGGCAAATGCGGCAGTGTTTTTAGCGGTTCTAAATCCTGGTGATAACATATTAGGCTTTGACCTATCACATGGTGGTCATCTATCGCATGGATCACCAGTAAATTACTCTGGCAAGGTTTATAAGGCTCATTTTTATGGGGTAGAGGAGGATAGTGGCACAATAGATATGGAAAAAGTAGCCCAAAAGGCCCGGGAGGTACAACCCAAACTTATTATTTGTGGTGCCTCTGCTTATTCGAGAGATTGGGATTATCGACGCTTCAGGGAAATTGCTGATGAAGTGGGAGCTTTATTACTTGCAGATATCGCTCATCCTGCCGGTCTCATAGCTACAGGCTTATTAAATGATCCTGTGTCATATTGTGATATTATCACTTCAACAACTCATAAAACATTACGAGGTCCACGAGGGGGGATAATTATGATGGGTAGGGATTTTCATAATCCATGGGGTAGGAAAACTAAAAAAGGGAACCCAATTAAAATGTCATCAGTGTTAAATAGCGGTGTTTTTCCCGGAATGCAGGGAGGTCCTTTGGAGCATGTGATCGCTGCTAAAGCAGTCTCTTTTAAGGAAGCCTTATCAGATGATTATAAAGATTATGCAATTCAAGTAATCAAAAACGCTAAGGTAATGGCAACAGAATTTGTGAATAGAGGTTACCATATCATATCTAGCGGAACGGACAATCATCTTATGCTCATTGATCTAAGAGCAAAGAATAAGGACCTTACAGGAAGAGATGTAGAAAATGCACTGGTCAAAGCGGATATAACTATTAATAAGAATGCGGTACCTTTTGATACTAGAAGTCCATTCATTACTAGTGGAATTAGATTAGGAACTGCGGCCATAACAACCAGAGGTTTTAAGGAAAAGGATTGTATTCAAACTGTAGATTGGATTGAATCAATTATCAATAATATTGATAATGAAAGTTATATTAAATCTATAAAACAAGAAGTAAACAAATACATGGAGGATTTCCCTCTCTATGAATAACCACCAGTATTGATCCAGATAATTGTCTTATTGCTATAGCTTGAATCTTGTTTTACTTTATCAAGAAGACCATAAATCAGTTTAGCATTATACACAGTATCTACGGGTATATGGGTATATTGACTAAAACTATTTACAACTGTGCTCAATTCCTCAGTTGATTTAGCATAGCCACCGAAATGGTAGTCAGATATCAACTGAAATAAAGTAGCTTTAGGAACGAAACCTAATAGCTGAGAAATATCGTCAGCTAAAAAACCGCCTTTCAGACTTGAAAATGCTTGAATGCAAATATTAAGATTTAGTTCTTTTACCCTTTTAATCAACCCTGCCGTCGTTCCACCTGTTCCGCAAGGTAATAGGATTATATTCGGAACGAAGTCTTGAATGATCAATTCATCAACAATTTCCCCTGCACCTTCAAGAGCAAATTCATTTGTTCCTCCTTCGGGGATAAGTATGAGATCAGAATGTTTTTCAATAATAGATGATATTTCGGAGGACTTATCCTTTAATCTATACTCCGACCTAGAAACAAAATATAACGTCATTCCAAGGCTTTTAGCCTTTCTGAGAACAGTATTGGAATCAGGGTTCAACTCATTACCTCTTATTATCCCTACTGATTGAAAGCCAAATAAATTGGCAGCTGCAGCAGAAGCAAGGATATGGTTAGAAAATGCTCCTCCAAAGGTGATTATCCCTTTATAGTCATTGGCCTGAAGGTGCTTTATATTATACTTTAGTTTTCGGTATTTATTGCCATTTAGTTGGTTATGTATCAGGTCATCCCTTTTTACATAGAATGAAATTCCTTTTTCTTTAAAGAGTGGAAGTTCTACTTTTTGTAATGGGCTTGGTATAAGAAATTCGGGCAGCTTCCTCACTTGGATTATTTAGATAATATCCACTTTTCGATTGTGGGAGCATAATGTTCATGTTCTAATTTAAGTATGGTATCCGCAATTTCTTGAGGAGATTTACAAACGGAAATATCACATTTCTTTTGCTCGACAATACGCCCATTGTCGTAGATTTCATCTACTTCATGAATAGTGATTCCGGAAACTGATTCATTATTATTGTGAACAGCTTTATGGATATTCATGCCATACATTCCTTTACCACCATAATTTGGTAAAAGAGCAGGATGTATGTTAATAATTCTGGTCTTGTAAGCATCAATGACATTTTTCGGAACAAGCCATAAAAATCCGGCCAAAACAATGAAATCAATTTTTTCAGACTTCAGGATCTCTAGACTTCTTGATGGCTTTTTGAGTCCTGATTTATCTGCAATCCATTTTGAAATGGAGTAGTCATCGGCCAAATCAAGAATACCAGCACTGGAATTATTGCTGACAATTAAACGTATATTAATTTCGGGATGTTCTTCAAAGTACTCCATTATTGCCCTGGCATTTGAACCTCTTCCTGACCCGAAAATTGCAATATTGATCATTATTACCTTTTTAACTGCTCATATTTATTGGCATTGGCGGGATCAATAGATACCATTATCGATCTTATTTTATTTTTGGGACCTCTTTGGTCTACAGCGTATACATCCACTATTTCCTGTCTTTTTGTATTGGCAAATATTTGAAGAAGAATACTATTTTGAACTTCTTTGTTAACATCTCCAATAGCAGTTATAGCACTACTCATTATGGCTCGCTTTCTATCCGGTTCTTCAATCATATCGTCGAGTCCTAGCCGATGATATTCGTAATAAGCCTGCCTAAAAGGCTTGAATCGTGAATTGAGAATGTTTTCCAAAATCCAATACCTATTGTTTTTTGTAAGGCCTTCTAATGTCCATCCTGGATCTGATTTTAGGCCAGAGGACAAATTATTCATCACATTTTGGGCCCTTTGGAAATTCTCTTCACCACCATAGAGAGAAAAAGTGTCATAATCCAAACCTAACATAATATAGGCATAATAACTTATAATAGAGCTTAAATTATCAACGTATCCCTCATCGCTTTTTTGAAGTACCTGCTGGTCCACGAAGGTGAAAAATATATGCTTATCTATATGATTGAAGATAGGAGAATTGTAAATACTGTTATATATAGGCCTTGAAGATTGTATTATCAGTTCACCTTCAAAACTTGTAGCACTTGTTTCTGCTGTTATAGTGAGTTGAAAATTACATTCTATTCTTTCATGTGGCTCGAAGTTGTCGTTTGTCCAGTTCGTGTTATTAAGTAATTCAATCATAGATTTCTCCATGGATTGATATATACTTTTATCAACGGTAGTATTTAATGGAGCTGAAACTGATACATTGGCCAGTATCTCTTGTCCACTTAAATCCAGAACTCCAAATAAAAAAATAAGAAGTATAAATAATCTATCTTTTATCATTATTAATTACTTGATTTGAACTTATTAAACGTCTTAATTTGATTTCTTATTTAATCTGAACTCAACAATTTTATCTAATATATCCGAGGCAACTTCACTTTTGGATTTTAAGGGAAATGAGCTTCCCGATTGGTTTTGCTTACTAAATATAGTTACCTTATTAGTGTCATGTCCAAAACCAGCACCTCTATCATTAAGAGAGTTAAGAACGATTAAGTCAAAATTCTTTTTTTCTAGTTTTCTCAATGCATTAGAGGTCTCATTTTGAGTCTCAAGTGCAAATCCTATATGGATCTGATCCGCACTTTTGTTATTACCAAGATTGGCCGCGATATCTGCTGTTCTTTTGAGTTCTATATTAAGGTTTCCTTCCGTTTTCTTGATTTTTTGATTTGCAACTTGCATGGGTGTATAATCAGCTACTGCAGCCGAAAAAATGACTATATCCTGAGAATCATGCACTTTTTTCATTGCTTCTAACATCTCCAGAGCAGATTTTACGCTTATGATATCAGCGTTTACATCATTTAGATCGAGATGATTAGGACCTATGACTAATGTCACCTTAGCTCCTCTTTTCTCACACTCCTTAGCTAAAGCAACACCCATTTTTCCCGTGCTGTGGTTGCCTATAAACCTTACTGGATCAATATATTCATATGTGGGCCCGGCAGAGATCAAAACATTCGTCTTGGCGAAATCTTGGGAAATGGAAAAAGACTTCTCGATTTTCTTTACTATCTCATCAGGTTCCTCCATTCTTCCTTCTCCTTCCAGCCCACTGGCGAGCTCACCATATGTCGGACTTATCATGATATTTCCAAAAGATGTCAAGGTATTGATGTTATTTTTCGTACTCGGGTGTTTCCACATATCCAAGTCCATGGCTGGGGCAAAATATACAGGGCACTTTGCGGAAAGGTATACGGCCAAAAGCATGTTATCACATATTCCATGTGCCATTTTAGCTAGCGTATTAGCTGTGATGGGAGCAATAAGCATACAATCTGCCCACAACCCAAGCTCTACATGATTGTTCCACGAGTCTCCATCAGAAAGATCAGTAAACACCTTATGCTTAGACAAGGTGGAAATGGTGATATTACCGATAAATGAAGAAGCACTAGGAGTCATTACGACTCTTACTTCGGCTCCTTTTTTAATAAAAGTCCTTATTAAATAAGCACTTTTATAGGCAGCTATACTTCCTGTAATACCTAGAAGTATCTTTTTGCCCTTAAGATCGGTCATTATTAATTTCTAGTCTTCTTCTTTATATCTGTGCTCTAACTGATCCTCTAAGAATTCATTAGTAGCAATAATTACAGGATTAGGAAGCCTTTCATAGAACTTCGAAATTTCAATCTGTTCTTTATTTTCATGAAATTCTTCGATAGCATCTGTTGTGACTGCAAATTCATCTAATTTTCCATGAAGCTCTTGTTTAAGATCAACAGAAAGTTGTTTTGCTCTTTTCGTTATAATAGATAAAGACTCATAAATTGTTGAAGTCTTTTCGGCTAAGGACTTAATATCCCTTGCCTGAATATTTGGATCGATATTCTGTACTCTTGCTTTTAAATCGCTCATATTTTGTACTTTTCTAATTGACTTTGACTGCTTTTATAAATATCTTTTACTTCCTTAACTTTCTTGGAGTCAGGATGTCTTTTAATAAACTTATTATATAATTTAAGGGTCGTCAAAAACCGTTCCTCTTTCTTTTCATATACACTATTCATGGCATATTCATAGCTTGCCTTAAGCATAAGATACCTTACTTCTTCATTCTTACTGGATTCCGGAAAATCTTTTAGCATAATATCAAAAGAGTTAAGAGCCGCTTGATATTGACCTATTTGATAATATAGTAAACCTTGATTATATGCTTTTAGTTCCAATTTTTTTCTCATCTCATCTATGAGAGAGTTACATTCATCCACACGATTACTAGTAGGGTAGGTATTTATAAACTTCTGAAAACCATCAACGGCTTTTTGAGAGTAAGATTGGTCTAATTTGTAATTTGGAGACATCCGAAAATTTGCGTAGGCAGACATGAAATCAGCTTCTTCCTTTTTATCACTGTTATAAAAAGTCTTTGCAAAGTTTTCAAAATAATAGGAAGCCAGTACGAACTCATTTAAATGATAATGAGTATAGGCCAAATGATAATAAATATCTTCAGCTTCCTTTTGCCCTCGATAATATTGTATGGCTTCTTCTAAAAGAGATTGTGCCCTATAATATTCTTCATTATTGTAATATTTGTAGGCACTATCCAATATTAATTTAGGACTATTACTTGTTCTTATTTTTTCAAATTCAGAACTACACGAAGTCCATACAAACGCTAATAAAAGAATGTAAAAAGCCTTATTTTTCATGAGCGGACAAAGGTAATCAATTATTATGTATTAAAAGATAATAAGTTTATTCTTTAGGTTCTTTGACGAAACCCTCAACATATAACGAAATTGGACTGTTCTTCGTGTTGGTATACACCTTTACCTCCGCTTTTTGGTTTTCCTTCTTGCCTACGCTATTGTAAGTGACACCGATAAAACCATTATCCCCCGGTCTAATATCTAAAAAAGGATAACTAGGTACTGTGCATCCGCAGCTTACCTCAGTTTTAAGTACTTTAAGGGGAGCTGTTCCTGTATTCTTAAATTTGAATTTATATGAAATAATATCTCCTGAGACAATGGTGTCGAAATGATATACTTGTGAATCAAATTCTATTTGTGCCTTTGATTTTTTTAGTTTCTTTTTTTTAAGGGGTGCTTTCTTAATTGTCTCTTTTTTGACTTCTTCGTTTTCAGGTTGAGAAGTTTTGGCTTGGGTGAGTACAGTAGAAGCCGTATTTTGGAAAGTATCTAATAAGGTAATCAAAGTGTCGGATTCATTATTAGACCTATTTTTTGACGATAGGTCGGTATGATCAGAAGAGATTGAAGTAACCTTTGACTTTCTACCTTCAGATTTTGAATCACCACAAGAGGATAGGATAAATGCCAATAAAAGGGAGGAGAGTAAGACCTTAATTATACCTTTCACATTTATCTTATTACTGTGAAATTATCGACGACTAAGAATTCTTCACCTTGGCATTGATATTTGATCTTGTAAAGAAACATTCCAGGGTTAACGGGAGAGTTTTCGAAACTTCCATCCCATGTTGCGTTAACATCAGAGGTGCTAAAGACTTTTTCACCCCATCTATCATAAATATCAAAATATTCCAGATTTTCAATAACAAATGTATTGCTAATACCATAAGAGTCATTTAAGCCGTCATTGTTAGGGGTGAATGCTTTAGGAAGGAAGAGTTTTTCGCATTCCAATTGATCTTTGTCTAAAACATAAATTCTAACGGTATCAATAGCTGTACAGTTATTGGTCTCAATACTCAAGGTATAAGTGGTACTGAACTCCGGAGATGCTTCAGGATTTAAAGAATTGGGATCATCCAAAGAGATGGAAGGAGTCCAATTAAAATCATCAAAACAAGAAGCTCCTACATCAATAGAGATAGCATCACCTTTGAAGATAGTAGTATCCCTTAACATGATTTGATCTGGAGACAAATAAACATTTCTTATTTCAAGATTGGAAAGAGCTCTTTTGTAAATGGCAAAATTGTCAATACGTCCGATCATTCTTTCCTCATTTACAGCTAAACAAGGACTGTTGGAAAAACTGGGATCTGCTAAATGACCAAATCTCACCAAAATATCCGATAATATGGAACCTACATATGAACCATCTAAGTAAAACGAATATTCCAACCCTTGTTTGGTAATAGCTATGTGATGCCAGCACAGGTTACTGTTAAGAGGAGTCCGGATAGTTTTATAACTAGGGGCTTCATAAGCCAATTCGAAAACGACTTCGTTGGTATTGGGTATGTATTGCACACCAATTAAAGAATCTAACCCACATCGATTTTTAATACTGAAAATATCAGTTTTTATAGCAGATCCATAATTGAAAAAGTAAAACTCTAAGGTGAAATCTTCCTCAAGAATTTTGTTTATAGTATCCGGTAGGATAACTGATTCATTACCATTAAGTGTAAGGGAATTGCCCGTTAGCCCACACTCACAAGAGGTGACACCAATGATTTGACCATTAGGCAAAAGGTTGTTAGATTCCCTAACATCACAATTATCAAACGAAAAGCTATAATCGGGTGTTTGCCCAATGACAGCCTTTGTACATAAAATAAGGATGAAAAAGGGGAGTAGATATTTTTTTATCATTCCTATTTCTAGTTGTTAAAAAGATTGTTTAACCCTCCTGGAAAAATATTTGAAATCAAACTCTGAGATTCCAATCGTTCTGTTTCAGTTATTTTATCATTGAGTTTGTTCATTACAACGAGTAATAAATCTTCAAGTTTTTCTTTGTCTTCCAACAAACTTTCATCTAATATTTCAATATTCGTCAAAACTCGAGTGCCGTTGGCCTCTACTTTAAGACCATCCAATTCTTCCTCAACTATCAAGTTCTTAAGTCTAGACTTAAGTTCATCTTGTTTTTTGTTAAGATCACTCATTAAGTCACCAAACATATCTAAAGTGTTTTCAAATTAAAAAAACAGCCCCAAAGATATTGAAGCTGCTTACATAACGTTTATTTTTTGAAAAGTTTATCCTATTGAATGAAAAACTTTTTACTAACATTCTCAAATTCATTAGTTATAACGGCAAAATATATACCAGTGTTTAAGAAATCATAACTAACTTGGGCATCTTCCACGAGCTTCGTTTCTAAAACAAGATTTCCAAAAGAATCAAAAATCGAAACTTTAGAAGCATTTTGGATTCCCGAAATGTTAAGAATTCTACTTTGAAGAACGTTGTTAACACTAATCAAAGATTTAGTAGTTCTTACAGCGGAAATTATTTTAGAATATTGAAATTCTCCATTGAAATCATATTGTTTAAGTCTATAATAATCGACTCCTGTAACTGAAGGACTTTTGTCTTCAAAAGAATAGGATGTAATTTCCTTGGTATTACCTTTTCCTTCTACAGATCCAATAATATCAAAAGAAACTCCGTCGGTGCTCTTTTGAATTTCAAAATGAGAGTTGTTTACTTCCTGAGCAGTTCTCCAGAGAATTTGATTTCTTACTACTTTTATGTCAATAAACTCAACAGGAAGAGGCGTGCTTCCTAAATCACTTGGTACTATTGCACAATCAACTGTTCCTCCTACGGATACACATCCATCTTGTTCCGACCAATCTCCGGGATAGGAGAAGGAAATATTACATCCAGGTCCTGAAAGTGTTATATCGTCACCTCCATTGTTCATCCAGGGACTGGTGTTTAAGTCAATGAAATTAGCTGGTGCAGTTCCGTCATAATCTGCGATTACTACTACACACATTCCTGCAGCTAATGTTCCCGAAAGTGGAAAGGAGTTTCCATCGTCATCAGCAAGTGTATATAATGATAGATCAATGCTTGAAGCTCCCAGATTACATATTTGGACAAATTCATCATCCGAATCCGCAGAGCCATCACCATCTGTATCGAAATTGTTGGCTCCGTTAGGGTCAGCAAGCATGGCGTCAAAAGATAAATCACACTGGGCATTCATACCCAATGAAAAAAGGAGTAAGGTAAATGTTAAAATTTTTCTCATAGTTAGTTTGTATAGGTTCTTAAATTGTTTACAAAAGTAATTCGATTAAAACAAAAATTAATATTAAAATCTATGGGATAAAAATCTTTTTAGTAATTATGTCGCCATTATGTTTGACCGAGACGAAAATAAGTCTTGAATTATATCTGGACAGATTCAAAGTTCCATTACCAGAAATTTGAACGGTCTCAAGTAATTGTCCTGTTGAATTATAAATGGAAAGCAAGCTTTTATCTTGAAAACCATCGTACATAAGATTTTGACCATAAAGGTCCATTCTAATATAGTTATCTCTTCTTAAGTCGATCACATTAGAAAGGGTAAAAGTGCCATCGTAATCATATTGCTTAAGACGATAGTAACATAAGGAGGAAGTAAATGAATCGTCAATATACTCGTATTCATGGTTATCAAAGCTCGTTCCATGGCCATTTATGCTTCCTATTTTTTCGAAATTAAATCCATCATAACTTCTTTGAATTTCAAAATGAGAGTTATTGATTTCTGAGGCAGTAATCCAAGATAATATATTATGATTCTTCTTGTTAGCTCCTCTGAAACTAATTAATTCAACCGGCATAGCTGGTTGACATTCCACTCCTGTAGTCACACCACCAAAACTCAGATGCTCACTATCCGCATTATCACAAAAATCATCGTCTCCAACAACAATCAGAACACATCTAATTCCTGAAGTAGTAGCACTTATGAAATGTGTTAATTCATTACCACAACCACTGTTTGTTTGAGTAGATCCGCATGCAGATTCGGTAGAAGTTCCTGAAACATCAATGGGTGTATAGCCGATTATATTGTCGCTGGCGTCCAGAAGATATACCTCAGCTGGTGTCCCTAAACTTGAGCTTTCCAGATCTCCAACAAAAACGCCAAAAGTAACTACATCTACTCCAAAACAAATATAAACAGCATTTCTTCGTTCATCTCCACTGTCATAGGTTCCGGGCGTTTCGGTATAATGTGTAGTAAACAAATTCGTAGGTTTCGGAGAACCTGATTGCATTGTTCCTGCAGAAGAACAACCCGTTCCTGAACCTATACTTGCATCCGTCGTTATCCAATCCGCTTGATTGGCAGGATCACAAGGATTTACTGAGACCATTTGAAAGGTAGCTGAAACTGAATTGCCTGCAGGATCGAATAAACCAGTAATGGTGCCACTAAGATTATCACCGTTACAACTAACCTCACCGTAAGCAGGAATTGCAGTTTCTCCTGGATCACAACTTGTTGTCATTGCATTATGATAATCATCTCCAGCTGTCTCGGCATCTGCCTCTGAGCTTATATCAGTAGTTATATCAAAAAGCCCGGGAGTCTGCAAAATAGCTCCCCCGCATCCTCCAGAACAGCCTACTCCATTAGTATCTCCTGGAGAGCCTGCACAATTATCTGAAATGGTCCAATTGGTTATACCATCTTGATTATCATCCGTTAAATTATTGAGCTCCCATGTACCGTCTTCCATTATGTCATCAGGATCAAAAGTTACTTCGTCTACTGTGATACCGCCGGCATTTTGCAAAGTTATTGTTTCAGAGCCTCCCGAGTTGTTGAGATTACTTCCAATAGAGGTAGCATCAAAATCTGGAACAAATGGACAAGCATTCTGCCATCCAAAAAGTTGATTTCCAGCATCTGCTACAGAAATAACTATGCATGAAGAAGCTCCTATTGAGGATGATGTGGGGAAGGTGAATGGTCCGTCACCAAAGTCAATTGTCCAATCCGAAATATCTACGGAGGACGTTTCATTGTTGCAGATTTCCACCCATTCTTCATCGGAACCGTTACTGTTGTTTTCTATTTCATTAATCACGACCATTAAAATCGGATCACATTGAGCGGAATTAACGGTTCCGGAAATGGATTCACCATCGCAATCACCTCCGTTTAGCACAACATCCCAGTTATCTCCTTCCATGAGTCCTGTTAAGGTAATAGTACCATCACTTACCGTAGCAGGGTCGTCACCACCAATGGAACCTGAAGATGTCGTTGTCACAGAAGTGATATCAGCATCAACACCGATATAATCTACACTTACAGTTACCCCGTCATTATCATTTCCTGAGGTATTAGTAAGACACGTATAGGTGAAGTCCGAGAATGTAACTTCGCAAGGACAATCATTTATTGCTCCAGGTGTATCATTACTTACTTCTACATAAGTGCCTGCACAATAGGATACAGAACCCCCCGAAGGATAACCTCCTGTAGACCCCAAAGCAGTAGAGGATTCTCCTGCAGCACAGCCTTCTCCAGAGTTTGCAGTAACCGGATTAGTGGTATGAAAAAATTGAATTACACCTGAAGGTCCGCAGAAAGCAACGGCATCATTATTTTCAAATGATTGCAAAAGATGGTATAGGGTACCTCCTGCTACTGCGGTAGCGGTGAAACCATCCAATGTATGAGTACCTTGTTCATCACCAGCACTTGTTCCTGTTGTTTCATATTCAACTATAGAATATTGACTTAAATCAGCAGGTTGGGGATCTGCAATAAATACCTCGATAAACTCTCCGGAATCAGAACCGCTTTCATCAAAGTCCCACTCGTTTATTCTTTCTGTTTGAGCTGAAGCAGTAATAGCAAATACGGAGATAATTAAAAATGTAAGTGCCTGAAGTTTGTTTAATAATCTCATTGGTTGGTTGTTCAATTTTTTCGAAAAAAAATTGGTTTCTCAAGGTTCAGACTGCAATTTATATAGTTAGGGGCAATAACGTACCTTCAAAAATAAAGAAAATATAGGATAATCTTAAATATTAATGGACACTTTACAATTACTTAATATAGCTACGAATTTTGAATGGTATAACCAATAAAATATGCGTATAGAACAACTAACATAGCTCCTTCCCATCTTGATATTTTTCTTGTTAAACAAATCATTCCGAATAAAATTGTTACAATGATCATAAAAGGAAGATCGTAAACTATAGCCTTTTCTTCAATAGTTATATCTCCAAAAAAACGAGGTATGGCCATTACCGCATAAGTGTTGAAAATATTAGAACCCAAAACATTACCTACGGCGATTGAAGTTTTTCCTTTTTTAGCAGCATTAACACTTACCACCAGCTCAGGTAGAGAAGTACCCAGAGCAAGCAGAATCAGAGAAACTGTATAAGGATTAATCTCAGCAGCAACTGCCAATTTATCGATATAAATAAGGGTGTAATGTGAGCCATAGTATACAAAAATTGCACCTAAAATAAGATGAATCCAGGTCTTTAAATCTATTCTGCTCTGTTTGCCTCTTTTGTCGTCTCCTTTAAACGAATTAATTAAGAAAATAGCCAATGCAAAAACGAAAAGAATAGCTTCAAAAACTGATAAATGTAAATCGGATATAGTCATATATAGGAAAAAAGCCGACGCAAATAATAATGGCATATCAATATCCATTACATCAAAATCCAATAGTATTTTTTTACTTGCAAAAGCAGTAACTCCAAGCACCAGAAGAATATTGGTGATGTTGGAACCGACGACATTTCCTAGTATTATTTCACTGTTTCCACTAAAAATAGAAGTAATACTTGTAGCCAGTTCGGGAAGGCTTGTGCCGAAAGCTACAATTGTAACTCCAATGATGAAAGAAGGAATTCCGAACGATAAACCTATTTTTTCCGCTGCATCTACAAATTTATCAGCAGCAATAAGTAGAACGGTTAAACTTACAATAAATAGTAAAATATATGTCAACAATGTAATAATGTTTTAAAAAGCAAATGTATTAAATATATACAAATTTTGTTATGTAAACTTAACAAGTAAGTAGTGACATTATATTAGAAGAAATAGACTAGTTAATATCATTGCGTGAATTATCTTTGTACCCTTATGTCCAAGGAAATTAAAAAGAACGAGACAACCGAAGAGACTGAAATGGGTTTTTTCGAGCATTTGGAAATATTGCGATGGCACATTCTAAGGGCTGTAGCCTCAATAATGGTAATGGCAATAATTCTATTTATAGCGAAAGATTTTGTTTTTCAGGAGGTAATTTTTGCACCTAAACACGATGATTTCCTAACGTATAGATTTTTTTGTAGTATTTCTGAAGCCACATGCCTTACTCCGCCTGAGTTGGAGTTGCGAGCTATTGAATTGGGAGAGCAATTTTTTGTACATATCAAAGTCGCTATATGGCTTGGATTTACCTTGGCTTTTCCCTATGTGTTTTGGGAGTTTTGGAGGTTTGTAAAACCTGGACTATACCCTAAAGAGAAGAAGGCTGCAAGGGGCTTGGTATTTATTTGTTCTATGCTTTTTGTTTTAGGTGTTTTATTTGGATACTATGTGGTTAGTCCTGTTGCTATCACCTGGCTTGGTAACTATTCAGTTGGGGTGGATACTGTAAACAATCCTTCCTTATCCTCCTATGTGAATTATCTGACTATGTTTACCATTCCTTCTGGAATAATGTTTGAACTTCCGGTGTTGATATACTTTTTGGCAAAGGTGGGTTTGGTGAGTTCGATTTTTCTTCGCAAGTATAGAAAACATGCGATGATAGTTGTACTTATCTTGGCAGCTCTCATTACCCCTCCTGATGTGGTAACTCAATTGTTAATTGGTATTCCGGTTATTTTTCTCTACGAAATTGGGATTATGGTTTGTAAAAGGGTCGAAAAACAAAACCAAGTGTAGTTATGCAAAGGGTATCGTCTAATAGTACAATCATTCTTAAGATTTTTGTTCCTACAATTTGGGCTACATTTTTCCTTACATTTTCAATAGCTCTTTTAATAAACGACCCTCAAGATTTACATGGTATATTGTCTCATCCTATGTTCCGATGGTATTTTATAGGATTCGTGATAATATTCTTTTTATTGATGTATTTGACCGTTATAAGGCTTAAAAGGGTGGAGCTGGCAAAGGAGGGAATATATGTTTCCAATTATTTCAAAACATACAGATACGATTATAAGGATTTGAAAGAAATTAAGTTGTCGAACTTTGGGTTGTTTACTTTGGCAAGGTTTAAAATGATGAGCAAAACCAAAATGGGAAAGACAATTCCGGTTTTGCTCAAGCGTAGGTACTTCGAAGAATTTGTTTTATCTTATCCTGAAGTTTTTGCTAATAAACTCAGAGATTAGCTAAATATTGAAGTCGAATTTATCGATTTCATCAAATACTTTTACCTGAAATACTTCAATCATAGTCATTAGCATTTCTTCGTCAGAAGGAAAACTTTCGCAACTTGAATCCAATATTATGTCTACTGCTCTTTCATCGCCATCAAAACTATTTGAATAACCTTCAAAAATCTCATAAATGTCAATGGGGTGAACGTATACTACTGCATCATTTCTACTATCAATAAACTTTATTCTTGACTTAAGATGAGCCTCTTTTTTTCTAAATGTTTCAGAGATATTCGCTTTAACAGTTATTGTTTTATTTTCACTGACGCTTGTTTTCGTTGAGTCTTGACTTTCTTTAACTTCCCATTTTTCTTCTTGTACTTGGATCTGTTTTGAAGAAGAATATGACTTTGTGTGCTGATTGTTGTCACTAATCCAAATGTCATTCAATTCTATAATAACGTGATAATCGATATTTACGTCTTCTTCACTATAATATTCAAAGTCCAACCATTTTTTATCTAGTTTGAAAAAGGGCCAAGAGATCATCTCTTCCTCTAATGTCCAAGATTCAAAGGATCGAATATTGTTGTTGTGTTCTACTGAGACAAACGTAGAGCCTTTATTCAATGCTTTTTCGAATAGATAGTCTATATCTTTAACATTTTCATTGTAATACAAAGCTTGCTCAAGATGAAGGTATGCCTGTCGAGCTTTAACCTTACTATTATGTGTCAATAGTTCCTTAGCCTCTGTATAATGATATCGAAAGGCTTTATCGGCATATTCAATTAAATCCTCGTTGTAATTAACTAACTTAAAATGTGGTTTATAACCATTTTTGCCAACTAAAGGCAATAGAGGCTCTATGATAAATTGCCTTTTTTGCATTTTGGAATAGATCGCATAAATCTCGTCGTAGTCTCTAGATTCATTCTTTTCTTTTAAGAATTCTATCCGGTTGAAATCTCGTTTAGTTGCCTTGACAAACGCATTTTCCAATGAAACTAAGTGTTCGTCTTTTTTATTCTTTTTACCTGCTATTTTGTTCACTAGTAACGAAATGGCTTCATCGTAATTTCCTTTTTCGATAAGTTTGTCAACCGACCGACAAGAGATAAATAAGGAAATAATAAGTATAAAGTAAAGTGCTTTCATAAGGTTTAGTTTATAACCTTATATCGTAATGACCCCTTCAGAGGTTAATTTATTTTTTCAAATTATAATATAATTAACAAAAAAAGGCTACCTCACTCTCTGAGATAGCCTTATTAAATGAACTATTGTACTATTATCTTATAACCACAAATTTGTGGAACATTGTCGTTTGATCTACATCCAATTTCATCACATATGATCCAGGGCTTAGATCATTAATATCGTATTGAATAGTATTATTAGAATAATATACACTTTCTGATCTAACCAATCTTCCTAAATCGTCTACTATAGACACTTGAACATTTCCTTCATAATTGGAAACAATATCTAAATTGATATAGTGTCTTGCAGGATTAGGATATATGGAAGAAACCGTAGTGGCATCTCTATTGACTACTATTGAGATTATATCCGTAAACTCGAAGTTTCCATTATAATCAACTTGTTTTAATCTGTAGTAGTAAATACCATCTTTATCAATGTCGCTATCCGGTAGATTGTAAACTTGAAGTGTATTAGAATTTCCTTGTCCTTCCACCTCGTCAATAACAACCCAATTTCCATCTTCGAACTTTCTAAATACCTTGAAATAGTCATTGTTAACTTCTGAAACAGTTGCCCATTCAAGTTTGTTTACATCTTCCTTACTATCATAATGACCTCTGAAGTATTCGTATTCAACTGGTAATACGGATTCTAATATTTCTACGAAATTATTATCCTCGTCATCTTCTCCTAATGTTAGTACTACATTGATAATATCATCAGTATTGAGTATACCATCTGTAGGATCACCATCATTACTTTCATCACCATCATATACATCAAGGTACTCAGGATTAATTTCTGTTTCAGGTTGTTCTACGATCGTATAATTACCTGGTAACAAGTCAACAAATTCATAGAAACCATTTCCATCTGTCCTTGCGGTACCAACTGGATTATTATTCTCATCTAGGAGTGTCAATTGAATACCAACAATTGGTGTATCACCATCACCATCACCGTCGCTATCTTCCCATACATATCCTGATATAGTTCCTACAGGAGTAACTGTTGCATCATCGGCATCATCTTCGTCGTCTGGATCTTCCGTATCGTTAGGGTCACCATCATCTTGGCTACCTATGTTTCCGTCACCATCAGTATCTGGTCCATTATCTGGAGTAGAATCAGTATCTGTTTCATTCACATCTGTTATTTCTGCAATGTTGGTGTAATCACCGTTTGCTAAAACAGTAGCTGTAATCTGCAGTGAAGTAGAAGCACCATCTGCCAAGTTGCCAATATTCCATATACCTGTGTTAGGATTATAAGTATTTGGCGTAGCTGATACGAAAGAGAAACCAGAAGGTAAATTATCAGTTACTTGCACACCAGTAGCATCAGAAGGACCTTCATTAGTTACTGTGATAGTAAATGTTACATTATCACCGATAGAAGGTAGTCCATCGTTTACTACTTTAATCAAGTTAAGGTCAACTTCCGGGATAAAACCAAAATCTACGGTCATATCACCATCATCATCATTGGCATTATCTTGATTACCACCAGTTCCTGGCTCGTTAGTTGTTTCTCCATTAGGCGTCAAGGTAATAACCGGAGAAATTACCGCAGTACCAGAACCACCAGGTTGATCACCATTATCATCATTATCCTGACCATTGTCATTCATGTCTGTGTTAGGCGAACTAGTAGGATAATCTTCAGGCGTATTAGGTATTCTCACTTGATAATCACCAGGAGCAAGCCCATCGAAGAAGTAGTTACCATCAGCATCAGTTACATCGGTATCAATCACGTCCCCATTATCATCTAATAATTGGACAGTTATTCCAGGTATCCCTTCTTCACCAGCATCCAACATTCCATTGCTATTTGAATCTAAGAAAACCGTAGATCCAATACTTCCCACTGCTTGAGGGATAACAAAGGCGTCATCTCCATCATCTTCGTCATCAGGATCAAAAGTACTATCAGGATCTTGGCTACCAATATCACCATCGCCGTCAGTATCTGCACCATTTCCAGGTGTAGAGTCAGTATCTGGTTCATTAGTACTGGTAATTTCAGCTATATTAATATAATCGTTAACACCTGTTACAGTAGCAGTTATCTGCAGTGAAGTAGAAGCACCATCTGCAAGATTACCGATGTTCCAAATACCAGTAGTATTGTTATAAACACCAGCAGGCGAAGCAGATACGAAAGTATAGCCAGAAGGTAAGTTATCAGTTACTTGTACACCTGTAGCATCAGAAGGACCTTCATTAGTTACAGTAATAGTAAATGTTACATTTTCACCAATGTTTACTAAACTTTGATCAACAATCTTAATCAAGTTAAGGTCAACTTCCGGGATAAAACCAAAGTCTACGGTCATATCGCCATCATTATCGTTAGCGTCATCTTGATCACCACCAGTTCCTGGTTCGTTAGTAGTTTCTCCATTAGGTGTCAAGGTAATAACCGGAGAAATTACCGCAGTACCAGAACCACCGGGTTGGTCACCATTATCATCATTATCTTCACTATTATCATTAGTATCTGTGTTAGAAGAACTAGTAGGATAATCTTCAGGAGCATTAGGTATTCTCACTTGATAATCACCAGGAGCAAGCCCATCGAAGAAGTAATTACCATCAGCATCAGTCACATCGGTATCAATTACGTCCCCATTATCATCTAATAGTTGAACAGTTACCCCTTGAATACCTTCTTCACCAGCATCTAGGATACCATTATCATTATAATCTAAGAAGACAGTAGAACCGATACTACCTACGGATTGAGGTTGCACAACAGCGTCGTCCGCATCGTCTTCATCATCAGGATCTTCCGTATCATTAGGATCACCGTCATCCTGACTACCGATATTTCCATCACCATCCGTATCTGGTCCATTATCAGGAGTAGAGTCAGTATCTGGTTCGTTAGTATTAGTAATTTCTGCTATGTTAGTGTAATCACCAGTGGCAAGAACAGTAGCAGTTATCTGTAGTGAAGTAGAAGCACCATCTGCAAGATTACCGATGTTCCAAATACCAGTAGTATTGTTATAAACACCAGCAGGCGAAGCAGATACGAAAGTATAGCCAGAAGGTAAATTATCAGTTACTTGAACACCTGTAGCATCAGAAGGACCTTCATTAGTTACAGTAATAGTAAATGTTACATTTTCACCTATAGAAGGCAATCCATTATCTACTACTTTAATCAAGTTAAGGTCAACTTCCGGGATAAAACCAAAGTCTACGGTCATATCACCATCATTATCGTTAGCGTCATCTTGATCACCGCCAGTTCCTGGTTCGTTAGTAGTTTCTCCATTAACAGTAAGTGTAATAACCGGAGAGGTTACCGCAGTACCAGAACCACCGGGTTGGTCACCATTATCATCATTATCTTCACTATTATCATTAGTATCTGTATTAGAAGAACTAGTAGGATAATCTTCAGGCGTATTAGGTATTCTCACTTGATAATCACCAGGAGCAAGTCCATCGAAGAAGTAATTACCATCAGCATCAGTTACATCGGTATCAATTACGTCCCCATTATCATCTAACAATTGAACAGTTACCCCTTGAATACCTTCTTCACCAGCATCTAGGATACCATTATCATTATAATCTAAGAAGACAGTAGAACCGATACTACCTACGGATTGAGGTTGCACAACAGCGTCGTCCGCATCGTCTTCATCATCAGGATCTTCCGTATCATTAGGATCACCGTCATCCTGACTACCGATATTTCCATCACCATCCGTATCTGGTCCATTATCAGGAGTAGAGTCAGTATCTGGTTCGTTAGTATTAGTAATTTCTGCTATGTTAGTGTAATCACCAGTGGCAAGAACAGTAGCAGTTATCTGTAGTGAAGTAGAAGCACCATCTGCAAGATTACCGATGTTCCAAATACCAGTAGTATTGTTATAAACACCAGCAGGCGAAGCAGATACGAAAGTATAGCCAGAAGGTAAGTTATCAGTTACTTGTACACCTGTAGCATCAGAAGGACCTTCATTAGTTACAGTGATAGTAAATGTTACATTTTCACCTATAGAAGGCAATCCATTGTCTACTACTTTAATCAAGTTAAGGTCAACTTCCGGGATAAAACCAAAGTCTACGGTCATATCACCATCATTATCGTTAGCGTCATCTTGATCACCACCAGTTCCTGGTTCGTTAGTAGTTTCTCCATTAACAGTAAGTGTAATAACCGGAGAGGTTACCGCACTACCAGAACCACCGGGTTGATCACCATTATCATCATTATCTTCACTATTATCATTAGTATCTGTATTAGAAGAACTAGTAGGATAATCTTCAGGCGTATTAGGTATTCTCACTTGATAATCACCAGGAGCAAGTCCATCGAAGAAGTAATTACCATCAGCATCAGTTACATCGGTATCAATTACATCCCCATTATCATCTAATAGTTGAACAGTTACCCCTTGAATACCTTCTTCACCAGCATCTAGGATACCATTATCATTATAATCTAAGAAGACAGTAGAACCGATACTACCTACGGATTGAGGTTGCACAACAGCGTCGTCCGCATCGTCTTCATCATCAGGATCTTCCGTATCATTAGGATCACCGTCATCCTGACTACCAATATTTCCATCACCATCCGTATCTGGTCCATTATCAGGAGTAGAGTCAGTATCTGGTTCGTTAGTATTAGTAATTTCTGCTATGTTAGTGTAATCACCAGTGGCAAGAACAGTAGCAGTTATCTGTAGTGAAGTAGAAGCACCATCTGCAAGATTACCGATGTTCCAAATACCAGTAGTATTGTTATAAACACCAGCAGGCGAAGCAGATACGAAAGTATAGCCAGAAGGTAAGTTATCAGTTACTTGTACACCTGTAGCATCAGAAGGACCTTCATTAGTTACGGTGATAGTAAATGTTACATTTTCACCTATAGAAGGCAATCCATTATCTACTACTTTAATCAAGTTAAGGTCAACTTCCGGGATAAAACCAAAGTCTACGGTCATATCACCGTTTGCATCATTAGCGTCATCTTGATCACCTCCTGAACCTGGCTCATCAGTAGTCTCAGTTCCTGGAGAAAGCGTAATAACTGGAGAAGTTACCGCAGTACCGGAACCACCAGGTTGATCACCATTATCATCATTATCTTCACTATTATCGTTAGTATCTGTATTAGAAGAACTAGTAGGATAATCTTCAGGCGTATTAGGTATTCTCACCTGATAATCACCAGGAGCAAGTCCATCAAAGAAGTAATTACCATCAGCATCAGTTATATCGGTATCAATCACGTCCCCATTATCATCTAATAATTGAACAGTTACCCCTTGAATACCTTCTTCACCAGCATCCTGTATACCGTTATCATTATAATCTAGGAAAACAGTAGAACCAATACTCATTAACTCAGGAACAAAGCCAAAGTCTACGGTCATATCACCGTTTGCATCATTAGCATCATCTTGATCACCTCCTGAACCTGGTTCATTTGTAGTTTCCTGACCAGCTGCTAAATTGATAACTGGAGAAGTTACTGCAGTACCTGTTCCACCAGGTTGGTCACCATTATCATCATTATCCTGACCATTATCATTAGTGTCCGTATTAGAAGAACTAGTAGGATATTGGTCATCAGGGTTAGGAATTCTAATTTGATAATCACCTTCGCTAAGTCCATCGAAGAAATAGTTACCATCAGCATCAGTTACATCGGTATCGATTACATCGCCATTTTCATCTAGTAACTCAACAGTAATACCTTCTAATCCCTCTTCACCGTCATCAAAAATACCGTTATCATTGGCGTCGATAAAAACAGTAGACCCAATTGATAATTCAGCGGGGATAAAACCAAAGTCAATAGTCATATCACCGTTAGAATCTTCAGCATCATCTTGAGTTCCTCCAGAACTTGGCTCATTTGTTGTTTCATTTCCTGGAGACAAAGTGATAAGAGGAGAAGTTACCGCAGTGCCGGAACCACCAGGTTGATCACCGTTGTCATCATTGTCCTGACTATTATCATTTGTATCAGTAGGAGTTGAACTTGTAGGATAAGATACATCTGGCGTAGGAATTCTCACCTGATAAACTCCAGGCATTAGATCATCAAAGAAATAATTACCATCAGCATCAGTTACATCGGTATCAACCACATCACCATTTTCATCTAGTAGTTCAACAGTAACACCTTCGATACCACCTTCTGTCATATCTTGTATACCATTGTCATTATTGTCAACAAATACTGTAGATCCAATACTTACTCTTGCAAAGAACCCAAAATCAACAGTTAGATTTGTATTGTTGTCTGTATCGCCATCGTTAGTAGGCTCAGAGTTTAGGTCTAATGTGATAGCCTTTGAAATAATTCCGAAACCTGCTACTTCCTCACCATTATCATCGTTATTAACATCATTGTCAGGATCCGGAGCTTCACCATTACCTGTACTTGAATTATATCCTTCAAGAGGATTTCCATTGTTAAAGCTAGTAGGATCAACTTGTACAATATAATCTCCAGGTACAAGGTTCGTGAATAGATATTCACCATCCGCATTAGTAGTTGCGGTAAGACCAGTATTTACATCTGGAATATTATCTCCATCAGTATCTTCCCAAAGTATTAGTTTAACTCCTTGAATTGGAGATTCATCACCATCAAAAATTCCATTATTATTATTGTCATTCCATACCACATTTCCTAGGGATAGATCATCACATAAATCAGCAGTAACAGTAACTTCATCTTCTGCTACACAACCACTCTCAGTAAATACTTTTACAGTATATGTTCTTGTTACATTAGTAGTTGCTGTCGGATTGGCTACGACAATGCTGCTCAATCCATTCGAAGGACTCCATAGGTAACCAGTAATAACATCAGTAGACCCCGCAGGAAGTGATCCAGTAGGGTTACCACCTAGTACAACAGGCTCACTATTACATGATAGAACATCATCTCCAGCATCGGCTATAGGATCAAGTGCTGAATCCTTAGTAACAGTTACCTGATCGGTAGCAACACAACCATTTTTACTTACCGTTAGAGTATAAGTCATTGTGTTTACGCCATCTGGTAAGCAAACTTCTGGATTAGAAATAGTTGTTGAACTTAGATAGTCAGAAGGGCTCCACACATATGTACCACCAGGTACTGCTATTTCCTCCGGTGTGCCACCTATTTCTACACAACCTTCAGTACAGACTCCAACATTTGCATCTCCTGCATCTGCCCATACTTCAGAACCAATTTCTATCTCGTGTTCATAGTCACTGAAACATCCGCCAAGAGAATAAACTCTTAGAGTAACGGTTCTAGTCGTTTCTGCTAAAGCATTAGGGAATGTAACTTGTTCAACTCTATCGTCAGTATCACCATCAGCAGTTACACCACCATCAAAATTCCATTCATAAGTAGAACCAGCACCCGCATCAAGAGCTTCAAAAGTTACTTCGACAGCTGGACATGTAAAATCAGGTGCTATAATATCAGAGATAGGCTGTGCTTCTACAGTTACAGTTACATTGTCAGTTCCTTTACAACCTAATTCATCGGTAATAGTTACTGTATAAGTTCTTGTTTCATTAGGACAAACTGTAATCGAGCAGTTTTCTTCTCCAGTATTCCATTGGCATTCAGTATTACCGAAGCCACCTAAAGCACTTGCGGTCAAAGTAACACACTGTCCATTACATATGGCGACATCTTGACCTGCATCAACAGGAAGAACACAATCATAAAATCCAATATCTAAAGAGTGATTGGTTTCACCCGGAAGACCTGTTGTAAAGCTTATGGAGGCTTTATCTAAAACATTATCTGGTACTCCAAATCCCTTAATAGTGGCATCACTATCAATAAGATCATGCTGGTTACCATTGGCATTAGGTATTGTTAAAATTAAATTTTCACCGTTATATTCGAAACCATCTTCAGAATCTTCAACAACGATAAAATAGTTAGTCTCAAATTCAAGACCAGTATTAAAATAATAGTACCCATGATCATCCGTTGTTGTTTGATCTACAAGTGTACCATCTTCTGCGTATAAACTTATAGTTGCTCCTTTAATAGGTTCTTCTTCAGGATCTTGAATTCCATTATTGTTGTCGTCTATCCAAACGTAATCACCTACTTCAATGGGTGCAGGGTCACAAAATACTTCTATATCTCCAAGACCGTTGGCTTTACCAAAGCCATCAGGATTATTGGTATCAGATTGTATAAATTCGTAAGCTGTCAGTGGTGATCCATCCGTAACACTAAATCTAACCACACCTTGAGACCAAGCTCTAAAAGGATCAATTACAGTGGACATTGCTTCACCAGAACCAGCAAATTTAGCTAGTGCACCTGTTGCTGTTTCTGTATGACCTAAGTAAGCATCACCACAGAAAAACTCTCCACCACCAGGTCCTTCTCCATTATTTGCACCACAACCTGTTTTACCAAGAGATTCTCCGTTATTTTCAAGAGTATAAGAACCATCTCCATTTGGATCAGCTCTTAAAACATCACCAGGAGCGAAAATACTGTAAAGCGTATTATCTCCATCGTTGGTAGAATAGTTTTGGAAACCATATTGGTCTCCAGATCTGTTTCTAACCCCTAAGATCATAGCTCCGTCAACTTCGAACTCAATGTCAGTCAACATTGGTTGGGAGACCCCGCTACTAGGCCATTCACTGTCCCAGGCACCCCACTGAGCACCACCACCTGCACCTCTTGTCCAGTCAAATGGG
This sequence comes from Saprospiraceae bacterium, assembly GCA_965230495.1. Lineage (GTDB taxonomy): Bacteria > Bacteroidota > Bacteroidia > Chitinophagales > Saprospiraceae > JACJYM01. The sequence goes on from CBDDLC010000002.1 coordinate 244,039, forward strand.
AAGTTAACTATATATTCATCTGCCGCTGCAAACGTATTAGTTTCAGGGTCAAATTCATATACATAAGCTTCAGGAGTAGAACCATCGGATTCTCCACTACAAACACCTCCTAAATATAATTTTCCAGCATAATATTTGAGAGCGAAAGGCCTCCAATCATCTCCACATCCCGGATTAGGTGTAGGTAAAGTAGCTGAAAGAGTAGGGTTGTTAGTTACGGGATTTTGTATGTCAATTAGAATTAACGTTTTATCAAAAAGGTTAGTAACATATAAAGTCTTACCATCATCAGAAATGTCAATATCACCAATACCTACTTTTCCTATTTTCACATAAGCATCTGCATCTCGTGATGGAGACCCCCAGTTAGCTGGTAAATCTCTATTTAAGACTTCACCAACATTTATTCCTAAATCTGTTGCCAAGTTAACATATTCATAAGGAGTACCACCAGTACCACTTGAATAATCAATACCATAAATGGCACCAAGTCCACCAGGCCCTAAACCTACGTGTCTTTTTAAATAAGCACTATAAAGAGATAGTTTACTATATCTGTGGTAAGCTATTCCATAAAGAGAACCAACTTGAGAACCAATGGCTTCTGAGGTATACGGGGTGTAATCAGCTGAACCGGGGAAACCGGTATCTAGGTAATTTGTGGTTCCAATGGCATCTCTACCTCCTGCGTTTCCACCTGCTAAAGGATCCCCATTGATAAATGAGGTTGTTGTATAAAGAGGATCTTCAGTGTGGCAATAATCCGTAGGAATTGATATAGCTAAATCTTCATTACAAGAAGGACCAGACATATATCTTACTTGTAAGTTGTCTATATCCCCTTCAGTAGTTACATAATACCCAAAAGGTATGATATATTCCATTCTGTATATCTGCCCATTGGTGAAGTCAACATTTGGAAAGTTAAAGTTTCCGTTGACGTCAGTATCAACAGAGCTTACTAAGACGGAATTACCATCAGCATCACTTCCATAAAGTCTTATTTCGATATTTGCATATCCTTGGAAGACCTGATCGTTATTGGCATTGTAGTTAAAGTCTCCATATACTTTACCTGAAATTCCTGTATCTCCATTAACGCTTACTACATAAGCACTGGAGTTTGAACAACCAAAGTCATCAACCACTGTCACTGTGTAGGTTCCAGAAGGAATCCCACTTAAAGTAGCTCCAGATTCTCCATTACTCCAAATGTAGTTTACATTTCCAGTACCGCTTGCACTAACTGTCAAAGAACCGTCGCTATTTCCGCAGGTGGCGTTTGTAATGTTATTTAAATTAATAGTAGGAGTGGTACCTACAATAACCATTATCTCATCCGAAGCGGAACATCCTGCACCTGTACTTAATTCTACGGTGTATAAGGTTGAGGTATTTGGTGTTACATACGCAAAGTAGTCAGTAGAAATCTCTACACCATTTTCCTTCCATGAATATGTAGCTCCTTGTGGAAGAGGAGTAATACCATCAGAAACTGTTAGGTAAGCCGTTTCGCCCTGACATATTATTATATCGTCACCAGCATCTACGGAACATTGGGAGTGGAGGTTTTTTTGGCATAAAAACACCAATCCTAGAATTAGGAATCTAATTGTTAGTCTGTAGTTCATTTTTTCTAAATGTGTTATCAAATAAAATTAGTTAGTGGTTTTTTGGTGTTTCTAGCTAATTTTAAATCATTTACGATGAAGCTTAAACAAACTTTTGATTAACAGGAATTCGTTAGGGTAAGCGAAAGTCAAAAAGAAATCTTCTCATTAGGAAGATTAAATTAGGTCCTGTCATTCTCATTGTTGCCGCTTCGGGTAAACAAAGTTCACGAATAGGACACAAAATTCATGCTTTACCACATAATATAGCAATCAAATAAGCATTTATGTCAAATACTTTGCATTTCTTTTTTGTATTGTTTGTTTCTCATTATAAATTATCGTAATGCGTATTTATTTAATAAAGAGAATATTACGGATAATCAGTACAATATATATATATATTATTTAATATTTTTTGATTTGATTAACATAAGTTTATATATTTGCCCCGTAGAACCAGTTTGAGAATTAGATAAAGAACTTAATACAATTATTAAGTAAACGTTTGTCTAATGAAAATTAAAAGGTTTTTAACCCCGGCAATTGCTTTGGTATCCATTTTTGGTTTCATTTCATTTAATGGAATTGATGCAGTTTCTGAATCTGAGACTTCAGTAATTACTTCGGTAGCACCTCCATCTATTGGGGATTTTTTATGGTATGATTCTAACCATAACGGAATTCAAGATCCAGGAGAACCTGGATTGAATGGTGTTAATGTTCAAATATATAGAGAAGTAACTCCGGGGAATTTTGTCGTAGTGGGTGCGGATATTACGGATGTAGACGGAGTATATGTTTTTGATAATACAAACTCTACACCCTTCTTAGATAATACATTGTATTATATAGTGGTCGAAGATCCAATAATGGAACCAGGTAGTATGAATCCTACAGGCCCTACTTTACAAGATGCAGGTCCTATAAGCCCAACTCAGGATGATCTTGATTCGGATGCATCAATTGCAGCGGGCGGATTTCCATTTGACGGAAAACCTTATATAGAATATACAACCACCACTGGATTTGCTGCCATTAATAATCTGGATTTTGGTTTTTTTACTCTTTGTTCTGAATTGGATGTAAGTATAGATTTGGTAGATGAAATTTGCGAAGGTGAAACAGTAAGACTGAATGTTTTGGTAGACGGAGGCGTAGAGCCATATGGGTTTGACTGGAGTGATGGACATTCATCATCGGATCCTTTTTATGATGTGAGCCCATCTTCAAATACTACTTACGTAGTTACAGTTACAGACGATATAGGATGTACTGCGACAAGTTCTGTAGATACTAGAGTAAGAAGATGTACACTGGATATGGCATTAATTAAAACCATTCCTAATGATCCCACTTTTAAAGTTGGAGATATAGCCACATTTACAATCACGGTATGTAATCAAGGAGAAACTGTTGTGGATAGTATAGTTATCCAAGATCATATTCCAAATGGTTATACCTTGGTAGATCCGGATTGGACTATTGTTTCTAGTTCTTCTACATACTTTGATGCTAATTATACCATGACTATTACAAATGGCGAATTAGCTCCTGATGGATTGTTGCCCGGTGTATGTATGGATATACCTATTGATCTGGAAATAGTTACGGGTGCAAATCCTTCCAATCTAGTCAATTATGCCGAAATAGAAGCCCAAAGAGATATTTTTGGTTTTGAAGATGATTTTGATAGTAACCCAGGAAGTAATACGGCAGAAGAATTGTCCGTAATGCCGGGAGATCCTAATGATGATAATTTGACTACGGGTGGTCCTTCTGAATTTGAAGATGAAGATGATCATGATCCGGCCCAAGCTCCTTTTTTCGATCTAGCGTTAAGTAAAACAATAGGTGCTGGTGGACCTTTCAAATATGGTGATGTACTGACTTTCGATATTAATATATACAATCAGGGAAATGTCCCTGCAACCGATATCGTGGTATTGGATTACGTTCCAAGTGGATTAAGATTTATTGATTCCAACGCTCCTCTTTGGTCATATGATGGCAGTTCGGGAAATGCTTCCTCAATGGTAACAGGAATACTAAACCCCGGAGAAACAATGACGATTCCTTTAGTTTTAGAGGTCATCAGTACTGATGATCAAGACGGGTGGCTAAACATTGCTGAGATTTTTGCTGCCGAAGATGACAATGGTATTGATAGAACCGATGATGATGTTGATTCACAATACGATGGAGACAGTACTAATGATATTGGAGGAACTCCTGAGACTGATGAGGATGATCATATTGATGATGACGGAATGGATAGTGATGGAGATGGTATTACTGATGAAGATGACCATGATCCAGAGTTGATTAAAGTATTTGATTTAGCACTTAAGAAGGAGCTGATTACTGATCCTCCTTATAGCTATGGTCAGGATCTGATTTTTGAAATTACAGTTTGTAATCAGGGTAACACGGTAGCTAAAGATATTGAGATAACGGACTACGTTCCAGATGGGTTAGAATATAATCCATTAGCTAATGGATTTTTAGGATGGACAGGAGCGTCTCCTAATCCGACTAATGTGAATATGACACAACTGGCACCAGGTGATTGTCAAACTGAAACAATCATACTTCGAATGGTTCAGGCGGACGATCCACTAGCATGGAATAACTATGCAGAGATCACCAGAGCATTTGATAATGACTTAGTTGATATGACGAATAATGATGCCGATAGTACTCCGGGAAGTAATACTGCCGAAGAAAATGCAGTCGTTCCAGGGAGTGAGGATGATGACAATATGGATGGCGGAGGACCAAGTGTAGGTGAGGATGAAGATGATCATGATCCCGCAGGACCTATGTTTTATGACCTGGCCTTAGACAAAAAAACGAATGCTACGGGCCCATTTAGATATGGAGATGAAGCAACATTTACTATTACAGTGCATAATCAAGGGAATCTACCGGTAACTGATATATCAATCATAGACTATATACCTTCAGGTTTCTCGTTTGATTCTAATAATTTTCCTACGTGGGTGTTTGATAGTCAGAATAATCAAGCCACAAGTGTTATTAACTTTATAGAAGCAGGAGGAGAGGCCTCGGTGGACATTGATTTGATTTTTGTTGCTACCACTGATCCGGAAGAAGCATGGACTAATTATGCGGAGATACTACAATTTAAAGATACCGACGGAATAGATGTCTCTGATCAAGATATTGACAGTACTCCTGATGGAGATAATACTAATGATGTCGGAGGAACTCCTGAGACCGATGAAGATGATCATATAGATGACGATGGATTAGACAGTGACGGAGATGGTATAACAGACGAGGATGATCATGATCCTGCAAAACTAGAAGTGTTTGACTTAGCTTTGAAAAAGGAAATAGTAAGTCTACCTCCATACAATTATGGAGATATGTTTGTTTACGAAATAACAGTATATAATCAAGGCAATATTCCTGCTACTAACATTCAATTAAGAGATTACTTGCCAGCGGGATTGGGTTTTGATTTAGGTAATAATCCTGGATGGAATGCTGATGGCACATACGATATTGGAGTGGTTATAAACCCTGGAGAGTCTCATGTTGTTACTTTGAATCTATTGTTTAACCAGACTAGTGGAGGAGCAGAAGATTGGTTAAATTATGTGGAGATTGTTTCTGCAATGGATGATGAAGGAAATGACATGACAAATAATGATGCAGATAGTCAGGCCAATTCGAACAGTCCTGAAGAACTTGCTGTTTTACCAGGATCGGAAGATGACAATAATATTGACGGTGGAGGACCAAGTGTAGGTGAGGATGAAGATGACCATGATCCTGCGGGTATTTATTTTGCTGACGTTGCATTGACAAAATCAACGGATGAGTCAGTACCGTTTAAGCTTGGTGATTTAGTGAATTATACGGTCACTATACGAAACCAAGGTAATATTGAATTACCTCAAGTTGGAATCATTGACCACATTCCTTCTGGATTGTATTTGACGGACAATAACTTCCCATTATGGTCAACTAATTCTCAACTGACTACAGCAGAGACAGTTGTATTTAACCTTATGCCTGGTGAGGTGAGGGAAATTCCACTTACTTTTCAACTGAGAAAAGCGGATGCACAGATGGATGGTTGGGATAATTATGCCGAAGTATCCTTTATAAGAGATGGAGATAATAACGATATAGCAGATATCGATAGTACACCTGATGAAAACCCAAATAATGATATCGGAGGTACCATAGGTACAGACGAAGATGATCATTACGAGGATGATGGTAACGATACAAATGGAGATGGCATTACAGATGAAGATGATCATGATCCTGAACGTATAGAAATTTTTGACCTTGCTCTTAGAAAAGTAATGAATACTGCTATGCCAATATCATATGGTGATATGGTAGAGTTTGAAATCGAAATATATAATCAAGGTAATGAACCAGCAACTAATATTGTAATTTCTGATTACATACCTAATGGTTATCTTTTTGATGTAGGAAACAATGCAGGTTGGGTTGCAAACGCATCGGGAGCAGAGTATACTATAGCAGGACCCTTGATGCCGGAAAGTAGCACTTCTATTCTATTAAATTTAGAAGTAGTTCAAACTAATGGAGGAGAGAAGGATTGGATTAATTATGCAGAAATTATGTCTGCTGAGAACTCATTAGGTGCAGATAGATCTAATAGTGATTTTGATAGTGATTATGATTCTAATAGTGAGTACGAGCAGAGTGTAGAGCCTAATGATTTGTTTGATGACGAAATTACAGGATGTGGAGAGGATAATGATGAGGATGAAGATGACCATGATCCTGCAGGATTTGAAATAGTAGATGCGGCTCTTAGCAAAGTTACTTCTCAGACAGGTCCTTTTATGGCTGGAGATGTTGTGAACTATACGATAACAGTATATAATCAGGGAAGTACAACGATTGATGATATTGGTATAGTAGATCATATACCAAGTGGTTTAGAGTTTATGTTTAGTAATTTTCCTACATGGTTTGCAAATCCTACAGGGAATATTGCCGTAACAAGAATAACTAATCTAGAACCGGGAGAAGAGAGAACAGTATCGATTAGTTTGCAGGTAGCAAAATCTTCTGATGGCTCCCTTTCTTGGGATAATCATGCAGAAATTTATTACCTAAGAGACGGCTCTCAAAATGAATTCATCGATATTGATAGTCAGCAGGATTTTGTGCTGGGTAATGATATAGGAGGAACTCCAGAAACAGATGAGGACAATCATGTAGATGATGATGGCAACGATACAAATGGAGATGGTATCACAGATGAAGATGATCATGACCCTGAGCGAATTGAGATTTTCGACCTGGCTTTGATCAAAGAAGTGGATATGTCACAAGACTATGAATATGGAGATATTATCCAGTTCGATATTACTGTTTACAATCAAGGTAACGAACCTGCTACTGACATAGTTATATCGGATTATATACCGGTAGGTTACGAATTTATATCTGCTGCTAATTTAGGGTGGACAGCGGTAGCTGGAGGGGCTGAATATACAATTGATGGTCCTCTAATGCCAGATGCAAATATAACCATACCAATAATGTTACGTTTGGTTCAGACATCGGGAGGAGAAAGAGACTGGATTAATTATGCAGAAATAAAATCTGCATCGAATTCTCTGGGTCAGGATAGAACTGATAATGATATCGATAGTACTCCTGCATCAAATAGTGATTATGAAAACGAAGTGGTTCCAGGTCACGAATTTGATAATGTAATTGGCGGTTGTGGAGAATCTCAAGCAGAGGATGAAGATGATCACGATCCTGCTGGAATTATGATACAAGATCTGGCACTTAGAAAAAGTCCGGTAGAACCTGGTCCATATGATTTCTTTGATATAGTTACCTATGAGATAGAAGTATGTAATCAAGGTAATAAAGCAGCTCGTAATATTGATGTCATTGATTATTTACCTGTAGGACTAAACTATGTAATGGATAATTTCCCGACATGGAATTATAATGACTTTGATAAAGAAGCAGTAACTAGAATAATGGGACCTTTGATGCCAGGTCAGTGCGAGTCTGTTGAAATCATGTTGGAGATACAAAAGCTCAAAGATGATGAAGATGCTTGGGATAATAGAGCAGAGATTTATGGAGCAAAGGATATTGATTTCTTATTGTTCGATGATATAGATAGTGAGGCAGATGACATTGTTGGAAATGATGTTGGGGGAACACCTTGGACCAACGAAGACGATCATGTTGATGATGATAGGGTAGATACTAATAACGACGGAATTTTTGATGAAGATGACGAAGATGTAGCTAGAATAGAGATGTTTGACCTTGCACTCAAGAAGCAACTGGATACTCCAGAGCCGTATGAATATAATCAGGTGGTTGAATTTGGAATTTGGATACATAACCAAGGAAATGAAGAAGCTAATGATATTGAGTTGATTGACTACTTACCACCAGGATATTCGTTTAATGCAGGTATTAATCCGGGATGGTCACAGACAGCTCAAAATTTGCATTATACATACGCAGGACCATTACCAGCGGTTGATAGTGTTAGAATACCTCTATTCCTAGAAATTATAAGAACGGATGGGGGAGATAAATTCTGGATTAACTATACTGAAATTTTGCATGCCAATGGTAGAGCAAGTATCGGCAAGCCCAATAGAGATGATTGGGATGTAGATAGTACTCCTGGCTCGAATAGTGAATGGGAAACCAATGTAGAAATTGAACCTTACAATACACCAACTCAAGAAGAGTTTCCATGGGATGATGAAATATGTGGGTGTGGACCTGAATATGATGAAGACGAAGATGATCATGATCCAGCAGGAATAGAAATATTTGATTTGGCACAGAGAAAGACAACAAACGCTGTGCCCCCTACTAGATATGGTGATGTAATTGCTTTTAATGTAGAGATTTATAATCAGGGAAGTCTGGACGCTCATAATATTGAGGTGACAGAATATGTGCCATGTGGATTTGAGTTCTTGGACGCTCAGAATTCGGATTGGACATATGATGAATCAACTAGGAAGGCCACTTTATTAATTCCTGAATTGCTTGCCGCAGGATCAAGTGTCACAAAAGTGATCAATCTTATGGCGGTACCATGTATAGAAGAGAGCTTAATAGCTTGGACAAATTACACAGAGATATCTGATGCAGAGACTGAGATTCTTTTCGAACCGAATGATTTTGATAGTTCTCCAAATGATATAAATGATGATACACAGGTTATTGATAATATGCTTCAAAATCCTAATGACGAAGATGACCATGATTTAGAGAAAATCGATGTTTTAGATTTAGCATTGAGAAAAACTACTCCTGATTGCGGTCCGTTTGCCATTGGAGATACAGTTCATTTTGATATTACAGTTTTCAATCAAGGTAATATAGTAGCTCGTAATATAGAGGTAGTTGATTCGCTGAATACTGGATTTATCTTTGATCAAGACCTAAATCCTGATTGGAATGTAGTTGGTGATAAAGCATATTTTAATATTCCTACTGATTTGATTCCAATGGATAGTGTTAAAATAGCTATTGAGTTCATTATTACAATGGATGAAAATCCATTTGCATCTGATTGGTGGAATTATGCGGAGATAGCTTCAGCTACTAATGTCAATGGATCAATTAATGTGGATGCAGATAGTAATGCAGATGATCTAATTTATAATGATAATTATGTGGAACCAACTGATCCTATTAATAACATTATAGATGAAAATGACGATGTTATAGATGAAAATTGGCCTGTCTATGGGGATGTAGACGAAGGAAATGATGACGAAGATGATAGTGATCCTGCTAAAGTACTTGTACTTGGAGGGTTAGGAGATACTGTATGGAAAGACCTAGATGGCGACGGATTACAAGATGAGAATGAACCTGGTCTGGCGAGGGTAGACGTTTTCTTATATAATTGTTCAGATAGTCTGATAGATCAGCAGACGACGAATGTTGATGGATTTTATTTCTTTGATAACCTTATTCAAGGGCAATACAAATTGAAGTTTGATCTTAGTCAACAACCTTTAGGCTGTGATTTTACATACAAAGATGTTGGCGATGATGATGCAATAGATAGTGATGTATTCCGAAGCGGATATACGGAATGTATTGACGTAATGGCTGGTGTATATGATAGTACGTGGGATGCCGGTGTATTGATTTTAGCTACTGTTGGAGACTTTGTATGGCACGATTTAAATGGTAATGGACTACAGGATGGCTCAGAGCCGGGACTAGAAGGAGTCAAAGTATATTTATTTGATGAAAATGATAGTTTAATTCAAGGGACCATATCAGATGAATTCGGATTCTACGAATTTAAATATGTATATCCGGGCAATTACTACTTATACTATGATGCTCCGGAACCATATGAACTGACATTTGATAACGAAGGATTTAATGATGAAATTGACAGTGATCCTGACAAAGAAACTTACAAAACTGAGATATTTAACCTGTCCCCGGGAGAGGTAGATAATTCGTGGGATGCTGGTTTCTACAAATGTATTCCAATAGGAGAATTGGTATGGTATGATGTAAATGAAGATGATTTGGTTGATGCCACTGAAAATGGAATTAACGGGCTGAAAGTTAATCTTTGGAAATACCATAAAAATGAATGGATTATTTGGGAAACACAATACACAGATCATAAGCCGAATACGCCTTCTGTAGATGGTTATTTTGAGTTTTGTTCTCCTCCGGGAACATACTATGTAGAAGTAATCTTGCCTCCATATGGATTGGTGCCTGCGGTAAAAGATGTATTGGGTTATATTCCATTGACGAATAGCAACGAACAGGCCAATGATAATGATATGGATAGATTCGGTAGAAGTGATCAGTTTACAGTACAGTCGTGCGATGCTATATTAACTATGGCCGCCGGATATTATCCAATGGCAACTGTGGGTAATTTGGTATGGATGGATACTAACAGTAATGGTGCTCAGGACTTCGGCGAACCGAGAATGGGAGATGTTAAAGTAGAAGTATTTAATGCAAGTAATGAGCTCATTGCAGAGACACACACTGCAGACGATGGTACATATAGTTTGGAGTATCTTCAAAAAAGTAATTATTACTTAAAGTTCACAATGCCTAGTGGCTATGGTCCTACAATACCTAATATGGGTAATGATAATGAGGACAGTGATGTGGACAATAGTAATGGATATGGTACTACCAAATTATACAGCTTTATGCCTGGTGACGAGTTGATGAGCGTGGATGCAGGTTTGGCATTTGGTGTGTTGCCAGTAACATGGCTGGACATAGATGCCGTAAGGGTTGATGAGTCAAATGTAGTGACATGGAGAGTTAAGGACGAAGTTAATGTAGAGTATTACGAAGTCGAAAGAATGTTAAATGATGGTAAGTCCTTTATTCCTCTTGATAAGGTGCCATATAAGCAGTCAAACACAGAAATAAAGAACTATAGTTATATAGATTTGGATGCTAGAGAAAATGGTATTTATACTTATCGTGTGGCACAATATGATTATAATGGGGATAAATCTTACAGCGATATGGTTTCTATTAGAGTCTTAGCTGACAATGAAGTATCCCTATCTACAAACCCTGCGGTTGATAGAACGGAGCTTATTCTTTCTTTAGAAGATGGACAGGATTTACAGGCTCATATATACGATATAAAAGGTAGGTTGATCAAGAAAAATGTTATTGATCAATATTTAGAGAGTGGACAACACAATTTAGATATTAATATCAGTGATTTAGTGGTAGGATCGTATATTATAAGAGTGATGATAGATGATGTTGTAATTGAAAAACAACTTATTAAAATAAGATAATTGTTTCTTAATAATTTTGTATGAAGTGACTTCAGTAAATTGGAGTCACTTTTTTTTACATATATTATGAATTTTAAAGATATATTAATAACTTTGTGACAACCTCTTAGGACTTTTATTTATGGGTGTTTAATTATGTAGAGATGAAAAATCTAACTTTCTCGTTTGCTTTTTTAATTTTATTGTGTTTTGAGGTTAATGCTTTGACCGTAACTTTTTCTCCTTCTACCATTGGGTGTGGAACAACAACTGTTACAGCAACTTTTGATTGTAATTTTAGTGGTAGTGGTTTGTTTACTTCTGGTTCAGGGGTGACATTCGATCAAATTAGTGGAATATACACTATAACCAATGGTGAGGCGACTATGGATTTGACTATCGATGAAAATACGCCTAATCCGTTCACAGTTAATGTGTTAGTGCTATCCTCTGATATGGGGTGTGCAATAGCTGCGGTAACTATGGCGAGTAATACTATAGATCACGATTGTATTCTTCCTCCAAACGATGATTGTGCAGATGCAATTGTTATGCCTATTGAGATTGGGCCGAGTTGTACTACAATGGCATTTTCTACAGATAACATTACTAACTCGGGAAATGATGGATGTGCCAACGGATATAATGACTTATGGTATGAATTTACGGCTGTAAATCCTACGCTTTATGTTGAATTTACTAGTGGACCGGGAAATCTGGCGTATGTTGCTATTTATGATGCATGTGGAGGAAGTTATTCGGTCTGCCAATTAGTGTTCTTTTCAATTTCTTCGTTTGCTACTATTGGTGGATTGACAGTGGGCGATACTTATAAATTAAGAACGCAGATATTGGCGAGTTCAAGCGGGGATCAGGAAATATGCCTCAGATCGGATTCTGCAATGCCGGTTACCTTGTCTTCATTTACAGTTGAGAATAGTTCCAAAGGAAATATGTTACGTTGGAAGACGGAGTCTGAAGTAAACTTTAAGGAATTTGTGGTGGAGAAAAGTGTTGATGGCATTAATGATTTTAAAGATATGAATAGTTTTTCGGCAACTTCTACCTATGGCGGAGACTATAATTATTTGGATAGTGAAATATCCAGCAGTGGTGTCTATTATTATAGGCTAAAAATGGTTGATTTGGATGGGATGATAGTTCATAGTGATATCATTGACGTGGAAGTTGATTTACTTGATCAGGAAATAGAGCTTATTCCTCAACCAGCGGATCAGTATGTAAGACTCAATGTTGCAGAAAGTTTACAGGGAGATGTATGGAATCTGGATATAGTCAATTTACAGGGACAAAAAGTGCTAAGTGTTGATCATACCTACTATGAAATAGATGATATGAATATCAATACCTCCGAATTTTCTGACGGGGTTTACTATATGATCTATAGATCAGGACCATATAATCTAGCACAGAAGTTAGTAATTCGTCATTAATCGTTAGAGATTTAATATTTATTCTTGTAGTATGAAATCTATCAAGGTTTTATCTATTTAACTTGTCTAGGTGTTAATGCATGTGCCTATTATTTTACGTTTGTATTAAAAAATATCATAATATATAATACATATTATAGAAAGTATTTATATATTTGTCCCAAATCTACGTGTATCCGTGTGGGTATACGTGTATATTTGGTTTTTTGACCAAGTGTAAAGACATACCAAACTGTAGATGATTTATTGAGCTGGTATACTAGCTATACCGGGATATAAATGGTAATAGCATCTACGAATCAAAAATAATTGATGGGATTCTTCATGATTGACAAATCGGTCTTTGTCGACTATGAAACTTAATAGAAAATACTCCTAAAAAACCTAAAGAGGATTTTGGGTTATTAGATAAATAACTAAATGATTTTAAATACTAACGAAAACGTTAACTAATGAAAGCTGGACTTGTATCTACAAGAAATACTGTATATTCATTCAGTATTTTTGCTCTGTTTTTCTCATTTATTTTAGTATCACTTACAGGTTTTTCTGTAAACACTGAAGGTGAAGATAATCTTCCAACGTATGAAGCATATATGCTTGCGATGGAATCAGCTACGTGCGAAGAAGAAAAAGCACTGAAGCGTAAATGGGAAGAGAATAACACACAAATATCAACTGCACCACTTAAAGAAGGGGATGAAGAGGGATCATTTTTGATAGGATCTCTAAAGTCTGCCTATGAGAATGCAGATTGTAAAGATGAAGAAGTACTCAAGGAAGTATTGACATCTTACGATATGCGTATGACCTCAATGGGTACTGTAGCTATGGTAGCCGAGACAGAGGAATGTCAAACAGTGGCATCGTGTGATGCTGATGCAGAGCAGTTAGCTAATGGCAATAATCTGATCATATGTGATGGCAATGATAATCTTACAGATTTGGAGTTGGGAGAACTGGGAAGTAGCAGTAATCTTGTAGCGATGAACTGGGGAGGATGGACAATTCCTCCGGGAGCAACGATTACGAATGCATATATTCAGTTTACAGCTTTACAGAATAGTACAGGTCCTGCGTCATTTAAGGTATATGGAGAAGCACATGACAATGCTCCATTGTTTTCAGTAGCGGATCCAGTAATAGGAAGAACAGCGGTATCAAGTACGGTGAACTGGTCACCGGCTACGTGGACGGCAGGAGATGCGGGATTGGCACAGCAGACACCGGATATATCATCTATAATACAGGAGATAGTAGATAGACCTGGATATCAGATGGGTAACAATATAGTATTAGGGATTAGTGGAGATGGTAAGCGAATGGCCTATAGTTATGATATAGATCCGGCGAATGCACCTCAGTTGTGTATTACATATGATGTGCCTGATCCACCTACCAGTACATGTGATGATTGTCCAGACATTAGTGTAGTTTCATTAGATGGGACCCCTAATTTTCCGGCAGTGGATTTATTAAATGTATGTTCCTCACCTGATACCTTGACGTTATTAATATACAACTCGGGAGAGTGTCTAATAGAAGATGTGGATATAGAGATTACGTTTGATGAAGGATTATCGTATGGAGGCTTTATAAATCCAAATGCGTTAAATCCTGCATCGGGGACGGTATCAGAGTTTGATTTATCGGATTTGACGATGCCGGTATTTAGGATCACAGAGATTGATTCAAGTGAGGCATATATAGTAGATATAGCGGTACAGGCAGATTGTGATGTAGATATAGAAACAGAGGAAGATATCAATTTGGATGCAATGGTTAGTTTCACTTATAACAATACAAATGGATCTACTCCATCTTGTAGTGAGACAGTAACCGAAGTAGGAGCCTATAATTCAGGAATTAGAGTTCCGGTTATTAATGTATTGACAGTAAGTCCATCGACACTTAATATTACGGCTTCTAACACACCTCAATGTCAAAGAGTAACTCTTTCTCAAGATGGTATTCAGGCATTTCTGGACGAATTTGTCTTTCAAATTCAAGGAGTTGATCAATCTGTTTATACGATTACCAGTATTGATGTTAATGATATTGTAGTTCCATCGGGCGATTATAGTTATGACCCGATGACACAGCAAGTATCACTACTGGTAACTAGCAATTATTTTGTTGGACAACCTGCATACAATGGAAGTGATGGAGATATGAAGTGGGAGACAGATGAAAATGTGTTTATAGATATATGTTATCAAGTAGAAGGATGTACCGATCAGGCTAATTTCCTAAATTACGAAGCATTCTATGGTTGTAATAACAAGATATGTGGAAATATTTCACAGAAAGAGGGAGCAGTAGATTTTAAACCTAACTACGGAGCCAATGTACAGGTGAATAATAACTTAATACAGTATGGGGGTATTTGCGGAGATAATCTAATTTTTGAATTTGAGATCAATTCTGCCAATACCGATCCATTAGATGGATTGTGGGAGGATATGATTGTTAAGTTTAATGGTTGTTTAGGAGGAAATGTAAGTTTGGCAAGTTTAACTATGGATGGCATTACTTTGCCGGATGGAGTAGTGAGTATGAGTGGAGCCAGTGTGGTAGTAGATTTTACTCAATTGACATCAGATCCGGATGGAGCAGGAGTAGGACTTACAGATTTTGATGGCGATGGTATATTTGATGATTTGCCTGGAGGAGAAATGCTTAGTTTTTATGTGGAGTTAGAGATTGGATGTAGTGATAGCAGTGGAAATTGCTCAGCATTGAGTTGTTCAATTAACAATGTGGAAGTCAATGGAAAGCGTAACTGTGGACAGGACTTCCAGCAGTTTGCTAACTTCAACGAACCTATATCTTATTTTTATGGGGAGATAGCACAAATGGATAATGATACAGTAAGAGTTGGTTATGGTATTCCCATTACTGAGATTATTGAAACAACTTGCGATATATGGCGACCTACTAATCATGGATATAAATTTCAATATGAATTTGACTATAATAACATAGAGCCATGCTCCAATGGAGGAGAACTATATGCTTTAGTAACGGTAACCACTAATGGAAACGAAAGAATCAAGCATATTAGATATGAGGACGGCTCTGCAACCTATCAGGGGAACCCGGTAGCAGGAGTGACATGGGAATATGTAACTTTTATTACGCAATCAGGTACGCTTGATACGAACGCAATTAACATTAAGATTCCAGCTGGTGATATTATGGATAATATTCATGACTATTATTGGAATTTAGAGTTTGAGGGGTTTTGTAGTCCTTGGGATTATATGTTTACGTCAGTTAGGATTATTGAAGAATGTAATGCTTGTGGAACACCAGAACCTTGTGAAATAGTAAGATCATGTGGTAGTATGACGTCCTATGTGCGATGGAGAGGATGCGATTGCGTTTGTTATTTTTCATCCGAAGTTGATACATTATATAGGACAACATATGGATTTGCTGATGCAGCTATGACGCAACAACTTACGATTGATGATGTACCTGAGGAAGATAGAAATAGATTTTTACCAGGTGATGGAGTTTTTGTAAGGCATCAGATAACGGTTAATGAAGGAGGAGGAGAGTTATTGGCTAAAGGAGATCATTTATGGAGATTTTATTTATACTATTATGATAGGGAAAGTCCATTGGTTTTTGATCGACAGACCATGAAGATTGAAGGCATCTACTGGGAGGATGCAGAAACAGGTGTTGAAACTTTAATTACACCTCCACCTTGTATGCAGTCTTCGGTTTTTGATAATCAGGACCATGAGGCCTATGGTAGATTTGGTTTTATGAATGCAGGAGTAGATAGAAATACTGGTTCTCTCCACTCAACCCATACTGCCACTAGTACAAATTGTCCAAATGATCCTAGTGAAAATCCTCTTTATCCCGTAGAATATGTTAACTATTCAGAGCAAGATCAATCAATTAACGATTGGTATGATATAAATCGAAGCTATATAGATTTTTATTTTGAAAATGGAGGTCCGAATTGTGGTGATGGTTGGCAGTATGATAATGGGTGCTTCGAAGAATTTTATGCGATGTATCCAGTGACAGATGGAGATAAAATGTATGTAGAATATAGTGGTACGATGATGCATAACCCCGATTACGATCTTGCTTTATTAAATGGAAGTAACTTAGGCGATGGATCTAGATTTGATGGAGACTTTGGTGTATGGGAGGCAAATGAGGATCAATGCACTAATCCTAACCTAGCACATGCGTGTAGAACTTCGTGGCCGATTCAGACTCATATACCGGGACCGGTTACTGTATCAAACAATGTAACGGTAACTGATTGTGATACTGAAGTGGAGTATACTTTTACGCTTCAAAACCCGGTACCTACAGACTTAGCTGATGGTGAGACTCCTTGGTTTGTAGGTGAGTACAAACCATTTATGTATACAGAGTATTTAGAATTTTTATTTCCCACCAATATGGTATATCTAAATGATGGTACGATCGTCATGCCCGATGGTAGTGAGGTTCCTTTACCACAGCAATATGTAGATGATAGTTATGGTAATCTTAATTGTGTGAATGATGGTACAGGGGGTATATGTTGTGTGGCAGAAGATAATACGCAACTAGCGGCCCTACGTATCAATGATCAGGATTTTTACGATGGGATTAATACTCCTTATTCTCATGGACCTGATAGTCCTTCTGAAACGGGAAATGCTTGTGATGAAGGTTTGTTGATTCAATCTAATATGGATCCTTTTCCTGCTTTGTTGGTAGAAGCTAATTCAGTTTCATCTTATGGTCTTAAATATAGTTTATCTTCACTATGTCCGGAAGATGTTGAGTCTTCTGATTTCGGATTGAAATATCAGTTTGCTGAGCCCTATATTATTGCATTGCCGGGTGAAACAGGACAATTTAGAACAACTGCACATAATTGCCCAGGAGGTGTTTGCTATAATTATCCATGGTCTCATATAAATATGTATCCTATTATTCCTTATGCAGAGTATAATTTCGAGTGGGATGGTATTATGGATGGTTCAGGTAATAATCCAACGTATTATTATTGGCAAAAAATTGGACCTCACCCGGAAGTAAGTCAGGGTGATATAAATCCAATGCGTCAAACTGGCACTCAGCAGACAACTCCGGATAACTTTATAGATAATAGTTTAGACTTCCCACCACTGATTCCTGATATTCAAAACTTATTGAAGGCAGATTTGGCGGGACAAAATGAAACAAATGTATATACTTTATGTGCTGGAGATGCCTCTGCAGGAGGAGCCACACATGAGAATATAGTGACAAGCGTGTCAGTACCTAATACGATTGATT